>JAEWJS010000142.1 GCA_023386495.1 Bacillota bacterium
GCCTTGCTCTTCTCTTCGCTCTTCTCTTCGTTCTTCCGCTCGCGCTGCAGCAGCTTCTCGAGATCGCGCTTCTTCTTCTCCACTTCCTTCTCATCGATCACGGACGAGATCCCGCCCAGCGGCTCCGTCACATTGTGAATCGAGGCTTGCTTCAGCTGTTCGATCGTAATCGGCAGGCCCTTCTCTTCGGCGAGCAAGTATACCGCCATTTTCCCAGGCGAGACTCCCTGCGCTTGCGACGATTCGCGCAGTTCCTTCGGCGCCCTCACGTGGGCGATCGTAACGGCTGGCGCATCATCCGGCTTCGCATTGGTATCTGCAGCTGCCATTACCGCTTTGTCGACCGACTCGACAACCGCGTCCTCGAACCGAGCGCCCACCTTGTCAGCTACGACCATACTAGTGATCAGCACGTCTCCGCCTTGGGCCGAGAGATATCCTTGCGATTCCGCGTTATGAATGACGGCTGTCGTCACTTGGTCGATGGTCGCCCCTTCGATCGCCACTCCTGCGATGACCTTCTCGCCGTCATCGTTCAAACCGCGAATCTCGACCACCTCGCGATCCCGGTCGATGCCGATTTCAATGCTCGGGTTAATGTCCATTGCGACGTACATGGCGACATCAGGTCCTTGATCGATCGTTAAGAGTCGCGGCAGGAACAAGGCCAGGAGGAGGACGGCCGCCGCACTCGCCGTGAGCCAGCTGCGATTGGCGCTCCACTGCTTCCCTGCAGCTTCGAACCAGACTTCCTCGCCTACCGAGTGCTGGCCCTTATTCGGAATCCGGCGATATTCGCCGTCAGGCGTCAACACGACGCTGAACCGCTTATGCACTTCCATCACGATGCCCCTGTTCATGTTCCCACCTCCTCTGTCTGCGCGATCGGTGTGCCGACAGGCACCCGTAAGTACTCCTGCAGATGCGGGTATTCACCCTCTATAATAAGCGCTGCTGCGATAATGAACTTACGATTGCGCTCAAGCGTCTTGCGGGAGACGCTGCAGCGGTCCATCAGCTCCTTGATCGGAAGCTGACGCTTCGATTCCAGCTGAGCAAAAAGCACGCGGTCACCTGCCAGCATACGGCCGATTCCGAACAACATCTCGCGTGAATCCGCATGCTTAGGCGACTTGTCCGCCAATTCCATGAACGATACGCCGTATCTGGACAACCGAGCCGCGAACGTCTCAATTTCGTCACGGCGCAGCTCTGTCAGCCGATCCTGCTCATAGATGGCCATCGCTTCAGCATTCTCGATCGGGTTCGAGCTCGAATCCTCTTCATCCTCGGCATCGAATGCGCTCCACGGCGTGGAGTTGGCATGCTTAACCTCTCGACGGACATAATCAATCAACCGTCGGCGGATCACGGTATCGGCGAAGCCGAGGAATGATCTGCCCGCCGTCGGCGAGAATTGGTCGATCGCTTCGTTGAACGCCAAGAGCGCAATCGCGAACTCGTCGTCTCGCGCAGGATCGATATATCGTTTGCAGAACCGGCTCGTGGACTTCGCGATGTAAGGACGATACGCCGCGATAAAGGTGTCGCGAAGGACAGGATCTCCTTCTGCCGCGATTCGGGCCACGACCGATTCAGGCGATTGTTGCGCTTCGCCGTCCGAATTCGGCCTGCCCGCGTTTCTACCGAAGAAACGCTTGATTAATAGGAGTAACAAACGCTCCACCTCTTATGTATAACATTCGTGTGTGTTTCCCCTATATGCGGGGGTACAATGAAAAAAGCCTCCGCAAGGAGGCTTACGTACACCTGTCATCTGCGTTCGGAAGTTCGGCGCTGCAGGAGCTTATTGCGTCTGCCGTTCAGCATGACTAGACGCTTCTTCAGCTGCTCCTCCCACTCTCGATCGTTCCAGTGCTTCGCGACGGACATTAAGTCCAGCGACATATCGATCTGACTCATGACGACGTCCATCGGATCCTCATTCTCATTGTTCACGCAGTTCTCGTGCAGCTCGTTGCTCTCTTGATCCACATAGTCCTGGAAATCCACCTCGGTGGCCCCATCGCCATGAGCGTATTCGGCAAGAATCTCGTACTCGTTCTCTACCATATAATGAATATCTACGCGATGGCATACCGGACAGAACAAGATCGGTACGTTATGAATATGCGTGCGATAGTGCTTCAATGTTCCCGTCGTGCCTATCATGCTTGCACCGCAGCAAAAGCTCATACGATCACCTCCCGAGAATCACTCTTCTTCACTGTATTCGCCGCATGCCTGCCGAATTCCTGCCCGCCCCCTTCGACAAAATACACCAAAAAAGCCTCCTTCCCTATCGATAGGGAAGGAGGCTTCGGTCAACCGTCCGACAGATGCCGGCGTCTTGTTATTTTTTCATTGCGGCAACGATCAGATCGCCCATAGCTTGCGTGCCGATCGCCTTGCTCTTATCGACCGCGATATCGCCTGTGCGATGACCGGCATCCAATACGCTTGCTACCGCGTCTTCGATCGACTGTGCGGCTTGGTCATAGCCGAACGTCAGACGGTACATGAGCGCGACCGACAGAATCGTCGCAATCGGGTTCGAGATGCCTTGGCCTGCAATGTCAGGCGCGGAGCCGTGTACCGGCTCGTAAAGGCCGAATGCGCCTTCGCCAAGCGATGCGGACGACAGCATGCCGATCGAGCCCGTCAGCATAGCAGCTTCGTCGCTCAGAATGTCGCCGAACATGTTCTCGGTGACGATGACGTCGAAGCTGGATGGACGGCGCAGCAGTTGCATCGCGCAGTTGTCGACGAGCACATGCTCCAGCTCGACATCCGGATATTCCGGCGCGATCCGATTCACGACTTCGCGCCATAGGCGGGACGTCTCGAGCACGTTCGCCTTGTCGACGGAAGCCAGCTTCTTGCGGCGCTTCTGCGCGATCTCGAACGCCTGACGCACGATGCGCTCGATCTCTTGCACGTTGTATACGCAAGTATCGACCGCTTCTTCGCCGCTTACGCCCTCGCGGCGGAATTTCTCGCCGAAGTAGATGCCGCCCGTCAGCTCGCGCACGACGATCAGGTCAGTGCCTTCGAGTACTTCAGGCTTCAACGTCGAAGCATCTTTCAGGCAATCGAAGATCGTAGCCGGACGGATGTTCGAGAACAAGCCAAGCGCCTTGCGAATGCCCAGCAAGCCCGTCTCCGGACGGAGTTCCTTCGAATTGTTATCCCACTTAGGGCCGCCTACCGCACCGAGCAGCACGGCATCCGCGTTCTTGCACATGTCCAGCGTTTCTTGCGGCAGCGGCGTGCCCTTCTCGTCGATCGCGATGCCGCCGAACAGCCCATGCTCGAATTCGAACGAGAGGCCGAACAGCTCCTCCGTCTTCTTCATTACCTTGATCGCTTCGCCGACAACCTCCGGACCGATGCCGTCACCGGCGATAACCGCGATTTTTTTCACTTCTGCCATAATCTAACACTCCTTCGATAGCAATATCCTATATGTACCGTTGTACCATAGCTTGCGCTTCATGACCAAGATATAAAACCTATTGCCTTTATTGCATATCGTTATAGGGACAGCCGCCGCCGCATGAAGCGGCGGGCGCTCTGCTCCCTTGCTTAGATCAAGCTCATCTTGTCGCGGCGTCCCGGCGATTGACGCTTGTCAATCAGGCGGTTGAGCGCATCGACATAAGCACGCGCGCTGGCTTCGAGAATATCGGTGCTGAGGCCGCGGCCTTGCGCCGATACGTCGTTCTGCTTCAGCACGACATGAACCTCGCCGAGCGCATCCTTGCCATGCGTAACCGACTTGATCGAATAATCCTCGAGCTCGACAGCCTCGCCCGTCAGCGCATCGATCGCGTTGTAGATCGCGTCGACAGAGCCGTTGCCTTCGGCACGCTGCTCCTTGACGCCTTCGCCTGCAACCTTGACCGCGATTGCCGCATGCGGGACGGATTGGTTGCCGTAGTTCACCTGGATCGTCTCGAGCGTATACACCTCAGGCGTGTCGATCAGCTTCTCTTCCAGCATGGCGCGAATGTCCTCGTCGCCGACGTTCTTCTTCTTGTCCGCCAGGTCCTTGAACTTCGCGAATGCCGCGTTGACCGCTTCGTCGTTCAATTCGTAGCCGAGGTCAATCAGCTTCTCGCGGAAAGCATGGCGGCCCGAATGCTTGCCCAGCACAAGCTTCGACTCGACCAGACCGATCGTCTCGGGCGAGATGATCTCGTAGGTCGTCTTCTCCTTCAGCATGCCGTCCTGATGAATGCCCGATTCATGCGCAAAAGCGTTCGCGCCGACGATCGCCTTATTCCCCGGCACGACCATGCCCGTCAGCTTGCTGACCAGCCGGCTCGTGCGAGCAATCTCCTTCAAGTTCAGCGTCGTACGCGCTTGGTAGAATTCCGCCCGCGTGTTCAGTGCCAAAGCGACTTCCTCAAGCGCGGTATTGCCTGCGCGTTCGCCGATGCCGTTGATCGTGCCTTCGACTTGCTCGGCGCCGTTCTCGATGGCCGCGAGCGCGTTCGCCGTTGCCATGCCGAGGTCGTCGTGGCAGTGCGCGCTCAGCTGGATTTTCTCGATTCCAGGGACGTTCGTGCGGAGCGTCTTGAAGATGTTGCCGAATTCCGACGGCGTCATGTAGCCGACCGTGTCCGGAATGTTGACGACCGTCGCGCCGGCACGAATCGCCATCGCCGTTACTTCGCACAGGAAGTCAAGCTCTGTCCGGCCTGCATCCTCCGGCGAGAACTCGATCTTGTCGAAATATTGCTTCGCGTAACGAATTGCCGCTTCGGCCGTCTCCAGCACCTGCTCTTTCTCCATGCGAAGCTTATGCTTACGGTGGATCGGGGACGTCGCCAGGAACAGGTGAATGCACGGATCCTGCGCATCCTTCAGCGCTTCCCGTACCGCGTCGATATCTTGCGTCCGCGAACGGGACAGCCCGATGACCGTCGCATTCTTGACCGCCTTCGCGACCGCCGCGACGCCGGCCAGATCGCCCGGCGATGCCGCAGGGAATCCGGCTTCGATGCGATCGATGCCGAGCTTCTCGAGTTGAAGCGCGATTTCGACCTTTTCCTTCATATTCAAGTTAACCCCAGGCGACTGCTCGCCGTCTCGCAGGGTCGTATCGAACAAGTATATTTTACGCATTGCTGCACCTCCATGACGTCTGATGCCTGCCTAGCCGTACCTTGACCCATATGGAAGCGGAATATCCCGGACGAGACGCACGGTTCAGGCCATGCCTATCGCATGGCCCGCCGCATCGCCCGTACCGGGATTCGTAAGTTCCGCTTGCCGATATGGTTGTCGATCCTTATTTCTTGATCCAGTGCATCAATTCGCGCAGCTGCTTGCCCGTCTGCTCGATCTGGTGCTCGGATTCGCGGCGGCGCGTAGCCACCATCGTCGCTTTGTTGGCTTGGTTCTCGAGGATGAAGTCGCGCGCGAAACGGCCGGATTGGATGTCTTCGAGCACGGCTTTCATTTCTTTCTTCGTCGCTTCGGTTACGACGCGCGGACCTACGACATAGTCGCCGTATTCAGCCGTGTTGGAGATGGAGTCGCGCATCGACGTCATGCCGCCTTCGTACATCATGTCGACGATCAGCTTCAGCTCGTGCAAGCACTCGAAGTATGCCATTTCAGGCGCGTAGCCGGCTTCAACCAGCGTCTCGAAGCCTGCCTTGACCAATGCCGTCGTGCCGCCGCACAGTACGGCTTGCTCGCCGAACAGGTCGGTTTCGGTCTCTTCGCGGAAGGACGTTTCGATAACGCCTGCACGCGTGCAGCCGATGCCCTTGGCATAAGCCAGGCCGATCGCTTGCGCGTTGCCCGTTGCGTTTTGTTCGATTGCGATCAGACCAGGAACGCCGAAGCCTTCCACGTACGTACGGCGAACCATGTGACCCGGCGATTTAGGAGCGACGAGCAGCACGTCCGTGTCCGCGCTCGGCACGATTTGGCCGAAGTGAACGTTGAAGCCGTGGGAGAACATCAGCGCAGCGCCCTTTTTCAGGTTCGGCGCGATTTCTTCGTTGTACACCTTCGCCTGCGTTTCGTCCGGCATCAAGATTTGTACGACGTCCGCGATTTTGACCGCTTCGGCAACCGGAAGAACTTCGAATCCGTCGTTCTTCGCTTTGTCGGCCGATTTGCCGGCACGCAGGCCGATTACGACTTTCAGGCCGCTATCGCGCAGGTTTTGCGCTTGTGCGTGGCCTTGGCTGCCGTAGCCGATTACCGCGATTGTTTTGTTTTGCAGGACCGCGAGGTCCGCGTCTTTTTCATAGAACAGTGTGACTGCCATGAGAATGTAAGCCTCCTTTGAATTTGAACCCTTTTGAGCGGGTGATCGAGGGGGAGAGTCCGGAAGGACTTGATCGCCTCGAAAATTGTTGAATTGGTTAAAATCGTGTCGCCGCGCTCCGAATGGCATGTCTCCCTCCGCCTGCTGTTGAAGCCGGGTTTCCCCCGATTCCACATAAGATGTGGAAACCCGTCTTCAAAGGCAGGACGTAGACTCTCCGGGAGACATCCATTCTCCGCTCCGCTTCTTTTTAACCAGACAACTTCTTCAGCATTCAATCCTCCCGGGGGAAGGTGAGGCAAGTGACGATTCGTTCAATCTCCCCGCTGGATAACCCGCTCAAAACGGGTGTGTGCCTATGTAGGGCCCGTCCTGCCCGGCGGTGACGTCGGCAGGACAAATACGCCATTTACCATCTTACATCATATTGCCGAAGCTTGCATCTTCTAATAGCGATAGCAGGCCTATTATTTCATTACCGCGTTGCCCCGCGTCATGGCGGTGACGCCGGTGCGGGACAGCTCGCGGATGCCGTAAGGCTTGAGCAGCTCGACCATCGCGTCGATCTTCTCGCTGTCGCCGACGACCTGCACGATCATCGATGCGGTACCGATGTCGACGACGGCTGCGCGGAACGTCTCGACGACGCCGAGAATTTCCGGCCGGGCCGCAGGGTCCGCGCTCACCTTGATGAGCGCGAGCTCGCGGCCGACCATCGGGTTGGCGCTGAGGTCGACGACCTTGATGACGTCAATGATTTTATAGAGCTGCTTGCTCACTTGCTCGAGCGTCTTATCGTCGCCGCTTGTCACGATGACCATCCGGGACAAGCCCGGCTCCTCGCTCGTACCGACCGTAATGCTCTCGATATTGAAGCCGCGGCGTCCGAACAAGCCGGACACGCGCTGCAGAACGCCGGGCTGATCGTTCACGAGAACGGCAATTGTATGCTTCTTCATCTACGCATCCCCCAGTATCATGGCATCGATAGTGTTTCCTTGCGTTACCATCGGATACACGTTCTCGCCCTTCCGGACGACGAACTCGACGACAGCCGGGCCGTCATGCTTCAGCGCCTCTTCCCATGCTTGACGCGCTTCTTCCTTGTTCGAGGCACGGAAGCCCTTCACGCCGTACGCTTCCGCCAGCTTCACGAAGTCCGGGCTGCCCGCAAGATCGATATGGCTGTAGCGGTTGTCATAGATGATCTCCTGCCACTGCCGTACCATCCCCAGCACCTGGTTGTTGATGATCGCAACCTTAACCGGAATGTTGTTGATCGAGCAGATCGCGAGCTCTTGCGCGCACATCTGCATGCCGCCGTCGCCGTTGATCGAGACGACTGTCCGGTCCGGACAGGCCATCTGTGCGCCGATCGCGGAAGGGAAGCCGAAGCCCATTGTGCCCAGACCGCCGGAGGTAACCCATGAACGCGGCTGGTTGAAACGGTAATACTGGGCTGCCCACATCTGATGCTGCCCGACGTCCGTCGTTACGATCGCTTCGCCGTTCGTCGTCTCGTGGATCATCTCGATGACCCACTGCGGCTTCAGCTCCACGTCGGAATCCACGTAGCCGAGCGGCACATCCTTCTTCCAAGCCGCGATCTGGGCGCGCCATTCATCGGCCAGCTCCGCACGCTTGGCATCCTTGTTCACCAGCTCCAGCACCGTCTTGATGTCGCCGACGATCGGAATATCGGTCGGCACGTTCTTGCCGATCTCCGCCGGATCGATATCGATGTGCACGATCTTAGCGTGAGGCGCGAAGCCGTCCAGCTTCATCGTGACGCGGTCATCGAAGCGGGCGCCGATATTGATCAGCAGATCCGCACCTTGGATCGCCTTGTTCGCCGTGAATGTACCGTGCATGCCCGGCATGCCTACCCATAGGTCGTGTCCGCTCGGGAAGCCGCCCAATCCGAGCAGCGTCGTCGTGATCGGAATTTCGGTCTTCTGCACGAACTCATACAGCTCTTCATGCCCGCCGGAGTATACAACGCCGCCGCCTGCAAGAATGACCGGGCGCTCGGCTTCTGCGATTGCCTTGATCAACTTGTCGACCTGATGCTTGTTCGGCGTCACCGTCGGGTTATAGCCCCGAATGCTCACGTCCGTTACCGGCTTGAACAATGCTTTGGCGGCCGACACGTCCTTCGGAATGTCGATCAGTACCGGACCCTTGCGGCCCGTGTTCGCGATATGGAACGCTTCGTGAATGATGCGCGGCAGCTCCGCGGCATCGCGTACGAGATAGCTATGTTTGGTAATCGGCATCGTGATGCCGATAATATCTGCTTCTTGGAACGCGTCCGTGCCGATTGCGCTCTGCACGACGTTGCCCGTGATGACCACAAGCGGTACCGAATCCATATAAGCTGTAGCGATGCCTGTCACCAGGTTCGTTGCCCCCGGGCCGGATGTCGCGATACAGACACCGACTTTACCGCTCGCACGCGCGTACCCGTCTGCCGCATGAATGGCGCCTTGCTCGTGCCTTGTCAGCAAATGGTTGAAATCCGAGAATCCATGCATCGCGTCATAGATATACAACACCGCGCCGCCCGGATAGCCGAACACGCATTCCGCACCCTCCAACACCAAGCTGCGGAGCAGCATTTCCGAGCCTGTAATCACCTCGGGCTGCGACAGCTTATCCATGATTTCCTGCTTTGAACGTAACGTAGCATTTTGCGCGACCATACGTTTTCCTCCTTTCTAATTGAAACAAAAAAAGCCTTCCATCCCGTACACGTATATCGTGTTCCGGGACGAAAGGCATCGGCTTCCGTGGTACCACCCAAATTTGTCATGCATCTCGCAATGCATAACCTCGGCAGGTTACGAGCACTCTTGCTCCGCAAGAAGAACCCTAACCTTCGGCACTGTAACGCTTGCCCTGCGATTACCCCTACTGCGCATTCTAGCGTTTCGGGAGAACAGCTCCGAGGCGACAATCGTAGAAAAGGGATTTCGGCGACGGTCTCAGCATACTTCCGTCTGCTCTCTGAGCAAAAGAGCCCTTAACACTTTATCCTCATCATAGCTATTGGCGTATAAACTTAACGCTTATTATAAGCTTCGCGAACCCATTCGTCAATACTATTATGTCCTGCGTCCCAAAAGTTATGTGCGGGAGCCCGCAAGCCATTCGTCCCGTCGCAGCATAGAATACAGCAGCGCGCAGAACAGGGAGGGACAACGATGCCGAACATCATGATCCGCAGCTACCGTCCAAGGTCCGACCTTCCGCAGATCGTCCGATTGATCCGCGAAGAGCTGGCTCCTCTGTCCGCTAACCCGGTGAGCAGAGACAGTCTGTCCAAGCGCCGGATCGCTGAGCGGCTGACGCGCGGCCGGGTCTACATCGCCGCTGCCGGCAAGACCGCGCCGCCGGCTGGCTTCATTCACGTCATGATCATCAAGCACATGCTGCAGATCGATATGCTTGCCGTTTCTCCGTCCAGCAGGAACCGCAGCCTTGGGGCAAGGCTGCTGACTCAAGCCGAGCATTATGGGGCAGCCCAAGGCTGCCATGCCTCTAAGCTATATGTAGACGAAGCCAATGATCGGGCGCAGCGTTTCTACGCCCGATTCGGCTACCGCGTGACGCTGTATCTGCCCGATTTGCGCTGTTACGAGATGATGAAGCCTCTATTATTCGATTACCAGAATCCGCCGTATCCGTACGGACTGCCGTATGCGCCGTAGCCATAGCCATACGGATAGCCGCCGCCGTACAGACCGCCTCCATACCCATAGCCGTATGGTCCCGTTCCAATTGCCAACAGATCGAATAACACGAGCGGCAGAATCGCTTTCGTGCTGACCTTCTTCCCGCGGCCCTCAGGCTTAATGTGGAGCTTCGTGCCTTGAACGCGCACAAGCTTGCCCGTGACGACAGAACCATCCTTGCGAATCGCGTAGACATGCTTGCCCACCAGCTTGCTGGCCTCCCGCTTCGTTACGCTGCGGATGCTGTATCCCCCCTCTCCATGTCTATCACACGATATGCGAGAGGAAGTAGATTTGTCCGTGCATGCGCCTTGTGCGTGCCGCATTTCCGCGTCCGTACAGCGCAAGACGAACAGAGAGCCTGCCCCGGCAATGTTGCGGGGCAGGCTCTCTTATTCAAGCGCATGTTAGGACGCGTTGACTTTTTCTTTGGCGATGCCAGCGAGCGAGTTGAACGCGCTCGAATCGTTCACAGCCAGGTCAGCCAGCATTTTGCGGTTCACTTCGACGCCAGCCAGCTTCAGGCCGTACATGAACTTGCTGTAGGACAGGCCGTTCTGACGCGCTGCCGCGTTGATCCGCGCAATCCACAGCTTGCGGAAGTCGCGCTTCCGTTGACGGCGGTCACGGTATGCGTAGAGCAGCGATTTCATCACTTGCTCTTTCGCGGTTTTGAATAATCTATGTTTGGAACCGAAGTAGCCTTTCGCCAGCTTCAAAATTCTTTTACGACGACGCGTGCGGACGAAGCCGCCTTTCACTCTTGCCATTGTATTAACCTCCTGTGGGATCTGCTAAATAATAGAGCTTGGTGATTACTTGATTTGCGCGAGGCCTTGCTTCAGACGTGCTACGTCGCCTGCAGCCATAAGCGGCTGGTTCGCGAGTACGCGCTTCTGGCGTCCGGATTTGCCGGACAGCAAGTGGTTGCGGTAAGCCTTGTAACGCTTAACCTTGCCGGTGCCGGTAATTTTGAAACGGTCTTTCAAGCTGCTGTGCGTCTTCATCTTAGGCATGGGAATTGTCCTCCATCTTCTTATACTGATTATCTCGCTTGCTTAGCTGGTCGTCTTCGGCGCAAGGATCATGATCATGCTCCGGCCTTCCAGCTTCGGTTGGCGTTCGACGATGCAGATCTCTGCGACTTCCTTCTGCAGGCGGTCAAGAATGCGCTGACCGATCGCGGCGTGCGTAATTTCACGTCCGCGGAAACGAACCGACGCCTTCACCTTATCGCCTTCGCCTAAGAACTTCACGACATTCTTGTACTTGACTTGATAGTCGTGCTCCTCGATGTTGGCGCGGAACCACACTTCCTTCAGATCGACGATCTTCTGGTTCTTGCGTGCTTCCTTCTCTTTCTTCTGCTGCTCGTAACGGAATTTGCCGTAATCCATGATGCGGCATACCGGCGGCTTAGCCGTTGGAGCGACGTTCACCAGATCCATATTCGCGTCGATCGCCATTTGAAGCGCTTCGCGGAATGGCTTGATGCCGATTTGTTCGCCTTCAGGACCGACCAGGCGTACCTCTCTTGCCCGGATTTCGTCATTGATTTGATGCTCTCTGCTAATAACCTTCCACCTCCATCAAGGGTTACATCCAATAACCTGATCTAATTAAAAAATGCGGACCGCATAAGGGCCCGCATTCCAATACCATTGTCATCGGCGCTTCGCTGACGAAGGGCCTCCATGAAATAGTAGCGAACCAGCCGGCGGAACCGGTCAGGTGAGAAGCGGGTGCTTCTGCTTGTGCTAATGATTACCGATTGAACAACACTCGAGAAGTATAGCACGGCTCCCCGAGCAAGTCAACAATCGATTATCGTGCTGCATCGCAATCGCAAGCAGTCCTAGACTTGCTTGCTCTGTATCTCTTCTAGACGCACAACGCGCGTGTGCTTCGTATGGCTCCACTGCTTGTTGTTCTGCGTGAAGAACGCGTAGAACGTGATCGGCCACCAGGAGAGCAGGAAGAACGGCAGCGTAAGCAGATGGGCGTACATCTTCCAGTTCTTCACCTTCTCGAGCGCGAGCGCTACAGGGAACTGGATGACGGCGAAGAACATCGAGACGCCGATGATCCATACCGGGAAGTTCTCGTAGATCGAGACGAATGCGTTATCGGCCGGTATGACATTGTCGATCCACAGCGCGACCGTCACAAGGAAGCCGATCAGCACGTTATAGACGGTGGCCGAATATAGCGCAGCATCGAACTTGATGAAGCTGCGCTCCTTCAGGCTGAGCCATAGCAGCGGGAAGAAGTACTTGCGCGCGACGTTAAAATGTCCTTGCATCCAGCGCAGCCGCTGACGGGCAGACGCTTGGAACGTGATCGGCTTCTCGTCGTACACCTTGGCGTCGTAGTTCAAGACCGGATGGATGCCCTTCTTGATGCAGCGCATCGTAAACTCCAGGTCCTCGACCAAGCTTGTCGCGCCCCAGCCCATTTCCTTCAGCAGGCCGGCTTCGAAGCACATGCCCGTACCGCCGAGGAAGTTGGCCATGCCCAGATTCGTGCGGGATTGCTGCCATAGCCTGTTGCAGAACCAGTACGTGATGCCGTATGCGGCCGTTACCCACGAATCGTTCGGGTTCTTCGTGTCCAAGTAAGCTTGAATGACTTGGTGGCCTTCGCACAGATCGTCGTTCATCAAGCGAAGGAAGTCCGGATTAACCAGGTTGTCGGCGTCGAACATGACGACGGCGTCATATGTCTTCGGCATGCCCCACAGCTCTTTGAGCATCCATTCGATCGCGTGCCCCTTGCCCCGCAGATGCGGGTTGCTGCGCACGGCTGCGTATACGCCATGGCTCCTGACCACTTCGGCTGTGCCGTCGGTGCAGTTGTCGCAAATGACAAAGATATCGTACAGTTCCTGCGGATAGTCAAGACGTTTCAAATTCTCCAGCAGCGCGCCAACGACCTGTTCCTCGTTATGCGCCGCGACGAGCACCGCGAACGACTTCGACGGCGCGTGAGATTTGCGCACCTTGCGCTTCATCACCCCGAACACCGAGATGACGAATTGATAGACGCCGATAACCGCAACAAGAATTTGTGCCGTAATCAGAATTCCATTGACCATATTCAATTGTGCCCCCTTGAGACCCCTGTTTTTATAGTGACATTCTCTCTGTATGCGTCTTAAGACAGCAGGCGGCAAGCGTGGTTCCTCTCTCTATCGCTACCGGAATGTGACCCTTCTGATTGTCTACGGATTCACCCTATTTGTCAAAAGACGGAATTTCGCTTCTCGTCCAGCTACCTGCCGCTAATAAGAGCAGAGCTGTCATCCCATTCGGAAACTACCCGTTTTCCGAGGCATGCGGACGATTTTTGCTCTGATTTGACGATTCGCCTCCCGCCGATGATTAAACTTCGTTAATGTAATCGCTATTCTTACCTTTTCCAATTCGTTGACGAATGAATCGCTTGGAAAGTTACTTGATCGTGTGCAAAAGCTGGGAACGCGGCGATTCTGTCTGCAGACGTTCACACTTGCTGCGTAATTCGATGAAAATCGCATCCCAGGATTGGCGAATCGCGTGCGCTCTTCCCTTCGCGGCGAGCCGCTTGCGCAGCACGCCGTCCCGATACAGCGTATCAAGCGCTGCGGAGAACGCCGCCGGATCGCCCGGGGCGCAGCGCAATCCGTTCTCCATGTGCCGCACGGTATCGATCACGCCCCCTGCGTCGGCCGCAATAACCGGAGCGCCGCAGGCCATCGCCTCCAGCGCGACGTTGCCGAACGTCTCCGTCGAGGAGGGGAATAAGAAAACATCCGTAGAAGCGTACCAGCGGCGGAGCGATTCGCCGGTCGTGAAGCCGAGGAACCGTACCGGCAGCCGCTCCCGCTCGCATCGCTCGCGAAGCTGGCCGAAGCAAGGGCCGTCGCCGGCAAGCACGAGCTGGGCATCCGGACAAGTCCTGCCCCGGAAGGCCGCGAAAGCATCGATCGCGATATCGACATGCTTCTCGGGGGCTAACCGGCCCGCATAGAAGACGGTGAATCGCCGGGGATCCATGCCGTTCTCGGCGAGCCAGTCATCGCGGTCTCCTCCGGGATGAAACGCTCTTCCGTCAATGCCTCTCGACCAGACGTCCAGCTTATCCCGCGCCCAGCCCTTCCGGATCAAGTCCTCGCGCGTTGCCCGCGAAGGGACGAAGATGCGAGCGCAATCCTGGTGGAACCACGCCATGTATCTCTCTAACATCTTAACCATCCATTGCAAATTGTAAAACGGCAAGTACCTGTCGAAGTGAGTGTGGTATGATGCTATAAGCGGTACATTGTATTTCCTCGCGTAATGAATGCCGCATAAGCCAAGATTAAACGGTGTGGCAACATGGACAAGCGTCGGGCGAAACGTCTCCAACGCGCGGCGGATCGAGCGCGTATTCGGGACGGCAAGCCGGCATTCGGGATAGAGGAAGAAGGGCAAGCTGGCGAAGCGTTCGACGTGATGGAATTGCGCGTACGAGGCCGTTCCCCCAGCCGGGTCAGGCGCGAACACCTTGACGGCTGCGCCTTGGCGGCGCAAGTAATCCGCCCAATGGCCAAGCGCCCTCGCGACGCCGTTGACATCCGGTTCGTACGTGTCCGTGAACAATGCGAGTCGCATGCGATACGATCCCCCCGTGTCCGGCCGGCGGCAGCAGGTCGGTCAAGCGATCCGCCGGCGGTAATGAACGGAGTATAGCGCCGTTCTGTCAGCATCGCGTTATGGCAATCTTAATTTCACGTGAATTCCTCAGCCTAACGGCTTCTTATCCTGCCGTTAACACGGCGAGAACATAAGGTCACTATGATCGGGAGGTGTGTATGAGTAAGAAGCTCGGAGGGATGTTCGTGGAGCGAATACTTGCTTGGCTTCAGACGAGCGAGCAGCGCATGCTGCTCTGGGCGAACCGCCGATCGCTGAGCGACAGGGTCAACACGTGGCTGGGCCGCTGGTTAGGAACGATTACCCATACCGGCGGGGCGACCTTCACGCTGTCGACTTCGCTCCTTATTGCCTTATTCGCAGACGACCCTTGGAACACGGCAGGCTGGCAGAGTCTAACAGCGGTCGCATTAAGCCATATTCCCGTATTCATCGTCAAACGCAAATTCAAGCGCCTACGCCCGTATCAGGCGCTGAAACAGGTCAACATCGGCAAAAAGCCGCTGGTTGACCCTTCGTTTCCTTCGGGTCACACAACGGCTATCTTTGCATGGATGATTCCGTTATTGATGGCGGATGCCGCGCTGCTGCCGTTCCTCGCGCCTCTGGCGCTCGTCATCGGCTTCTCCGTGGCGTGGTCCCGCATGTACCTCGGCCTGCATTATCCTTCGGATATCGCTGCAGGCGGACTGCTCGGGTTCCTCACTGCGCTCGGTACGTCTTATATCGGCTGGCTTCCTTAGTCAGCCGATTCCTCGGCCGCCTTGCCTTGCTGTTCAGCAGCAGCTAAGGCGGCCTTCTTCATCTTGCGATGCGCGCGCAGGACTTCCTCCCCGATGACGGCCTCCAGCCTGTGAATCGGCATTCCCTTCTCGACGAACTTCGATTCGTACTCCGTCAATACCAGGTCGTCACGCAGACCATCCTTATGAAGGTCGAGCGATATGTTCCGCAGCACGATCTCCATATCCGCGAAGCTGTTCAGCGAGAATTCGAACAAGGACCGCGAATCCGTCTTGAAGTGGATTTCGCCGCGTTCATTCAATATTTCCGTATACTTGGCCAAGAAGCGATGATGCGTCAGCCTCCGGCGGGCATGCTTGCTCTTCGGCCACGGGTCGCTGAAATTCAGATAGATGCGTTCGACCTCGCCGGGCGCGAACATCGACTCGATGCCTTCGATATTGGCCCGCAGCAGTGCCAGATTCGGCGGCGATTCGACGCCCTTCGCCTCCCATACCGCACGCGCCTTCTCGCTGGCGCGCCGGATCAGCTCGTCGTACATGTCCACGCCGATGAAGTTGATGGCCGGATTGCGGCCGCTCTGCTCGCTGATGAATTTCCCCTTGCCCATGCCCAGCTCCACGTAGATCGGGTTGTCGTTGCCGAAATGCTCGCGCCACTTCCCCTTGAGGGGGGCGGCATCCAGCACGACAAGCTCGGGCTGCGCTTCTAGATTTTCACGTATTCCTTTTCTTCCGCGTAAACGCATAGTCGTGTCGTCCTCCACATGTCAAGCTATTCCCCATTGTGCCCAAGAGCGCGGCGTAAAGTCAACAAAAAAGCCGAATCCTTATGAAGGATCCGGCGGGGAGGCCTTGTAGCTTGTCGTCATCAGTTAACGAGGTGGCGAGTTTCCTTGGCGTGCAGGTCGAACGTGTCTTCCAGCGCTTCGTTCAATTTTTTGCGGGCTTCTACTTCCAGTTTATGATTTTCGCGGAAGCGCACGCCTGTCAATGCCATCACTTCCTTCACCGTCAACTCCACCGTTACTTTTGCGTCGCCTTGCGGAATTTTTACCTGGTTCATGCCGATCACCTCTTCTTAAGAATGAGCTTGGAATTTCCAATTATTCGACTATCGAATCAGCAGAGGATATTGTATCGATGTAAGGTTTATTTGTTGTTCTGTCGCACTTTTAATATAACATATGGTGTCAGGTATAGCAAGCCTAAAAGCATGGTTCGCCTAACTTTTTGCCAGCTTATTATCTCCTAACCATTCTTTATTATTCAGCTGGAATGTACGCCATTCGGACGTAAGAATGCGATACTTGACACGTCATGTCACCCGAATGTTCGCGCTTTCGCGAAATGCCGCCTCTGCGTGTCCCGCTCAAGTTGGCACGCGTATCCTTTTCCGCTATAATTTAATGGGGTTTCGAGCAGCTTAGGATGTCCCACGAAGGAGCAATCATGCATGTCTACGCTTATTACGCCTCCGGGCGAACAGACCCCGCCGCAGCTATGGGGGGATAAACGATTCCATACCTGGAACTACGAGATGCGGCAGCAATTCGGCGGCAAAGTGTTCAAGGTAATGCTCGATGCGGGCTTCACTTGCCCGAATCGCGACGGCTCCATCGCGGCAGGCGGTTGCACGTTCTGCAGCGCCCGCGGCTCTGGCGACTTCGCCGGCAGCAGGCGCGACGATCTCGTCGTCCAGTTCAACACGATTCGCGACCGGCAGCACAACAAGTGGCCTGAAGCATCGTATATCGGCTATTTTCAGGCGTATACCAACACCTACGCTCCCGTCGAGGAGCTCCGCGAATATTACGAGGTCATTCTGAAGCAGCCCGGCGTCGTCGGCCTGTCGATCGCCACGCGGCCCGACTGCTTGCCGGATGACGTCGTCGATTACTTAGCCGAGCTGAACGAGCGAACTTATCTCTGGGTCGAGATGGGCCTGCAGACCGTTCACGAGTCTACCTCTACGCTAATCAACCGCGCGCATGACACGGCCTGCTACCTCGATGCCGTCGCCAGGCTCCGCGCCCGCGGCATCCGCGTCTGCGCCCATATTATATACGGCCTGCCGCAGGAGACGCATGAAATGATGATGGCTACGGGCAAGGCCGTTGCCGAGATGGACGTGCAGGGCATCAAGATTCACCTGCTCCACCTGATGCGCAAGACGCCGATGGTGAAGCAATATGAAGCTGGCCTTCTGCGCTTCCTGGAGATGGACGAATATGTCGGTCTCATTGCCGATACGCTCGAACTGCTGCCTCCCGAGATGATCGTGCACCGTCTAACCGGCGATGCGCCGCGCGATCTGCTGATCGGGCCGATGTGGAGCCTGAAGAAGTGGGAAGTGCTGAACGCGATCGACAGCGAGCTCGCACGCCGCAATACCTGGCAAGGCCGGCTGTGGAGGCAGCCGTAATGGGCTTCTTATCGGTGCTTACTATGGCGCATCGGCTCGTTGCCGAACGGCTACAGGCCGGCGATCATGCCATCGATGCCACGGTGGGCGGCGGAGTCGATACGGTATTTCTGGCGAAGGCGGTCTGCCCGAAGGGCCGCGTATTCGGCTTCGATATCCAAGAGGCCGCGCTGGCCGCCGCCGAGTCGAAGCTGCGCGAGCAGCTCGATGAAGCAGCGCTGCCGCAGGTCGAGCTGCTGCTTGCCAGCCATGACCGAATGCGGGGGCATATCCCCCAATCGCTGCATGGCAGGATCGGAGCCGTCATGTTCAACCTCGGGTATTACCCGGGCAATGAGCGCGACAGGCATATCGTGACCATGACAGATACGACGCTGCCGGCGCTCGATGCTGCGCTGTCGCTGCTGCGACCGAAGGGCGTGCTGACCATCGTCGTCTATCCCGGCCATGAAGGCGGCAGCGACGAAGCTGCGGCCGTAGACGAATGGGCGTCCTCGCTTTCGCCCGGGTTCGGGCAAGCCATCGTCTACCGAATGGTTCAGAAGCCGTCTGCTCCCTACCTCATCGCGGTCGAACGCCAAGCCGGGCGACCGACAGCAGGCTGAACAACGGCTTATTCATAAGGAGGAATCATTGATATGGGTATTAAGAAAATCGAGCACGTCGGCATCATGGTGCGCGACATCGAACGCTCCATCGCCTTTTACACGGATGTGGTCGGCCTGAAGCACCAGCGCACGATGCTGCACACGAACGGCGTCATCAAGCTGGCCTTCCTCGCCTATCCGGACGCCTCCGAGACGGTTATCGAGCTGATCGAAGGCTACCAAGCGGATTTGCCTGCCGAGGGCAAGGTTCATCACATCGCGTTCACCGTCGATGACTTGGACGCCGAACTTGACCGCATTCGCAAGCTGGATGTCAAGCTGCGGGACGAGGCGATTACGACGCTGCCGGACGGCAGCCGCTATTTCTTCTTCTACGGCCCCGACGGTGAACTGCTTGAACTGTTCGAGCCCGGCCCGGCCACTACTTAATCCATAAGAGAGCGGAGAGATGATCGACCATGACTGCAGTTAAGCCTTATCCCTTGCAATTCAAACCGGAAATGAAAGAGCGGATCTGGGGCGGCCGCGCATTGGCCGGCTTCGGCCTCGAGCTGCCCGAAGGCTCCATCGGCGAAGGTTGGATGATCGGCGATCATCCGAACGGCACGACGAAAGTGATGAACGGCGAATTGGCAGGCCTCGGGCTGGACGAGATTCGCGAATCGTACGGCAGGGAGTTCTTCGGCAGCAAGGGTTTCTCGGAGCGCAACGGACGGTTCCCCCTACTGATCAAGCTGCTCGACTGCAATGACGATCTCTCGGTCCAGGTGCATCCGACCGATGCCTATGCAGGTCTGCCGCAGGGCGAGCTGGGCAAGACGGAGATGTGGTACGTGCTCGATGCCAAGCCGGGGGCGACGATCATCTACGGCCTCAAGGAAGGCATTGACCGCGCCGCGCTCGAGCAAGCGATCACGGACGGCACGATTATGGACACGATGCAGGTCGTGCCCGTAGCGGCAGGCGATGCGTTCTACATACCGGCAGGCACCGTGCACGCATTGTGCGCAGGCGTCGTCGTTGCGGAGATCCAGCAGAACTCGGATACGACTTACCGGCTGTACGATTACGATCGCCCAGGACTTGACGACAAGCTTCGCGAGCTGCACATCGAGGATTCGCTCAACGTAATCGCGTACGAGGGCTCGGGCGCAACGCGCATGAAGACGGACGGCGTGAAGCCCGGCGAATGGCTCACGATCGCGGAATCGCCGTATTTTACCGTAGAGAAAGGCATCATCCAAGGCACGAGCAGCTTAAGCACGTCGCCGGAAAGCTTCGTTATCCTCGTCATCGCGGACGGCACGGGCGAATTGCGCTGGGACGGCGGACGGCAGCCGGTGAAGGCCGGCGAGTGCTTCCTCGTACCTGCCAACCTAGGCGCTTATGAGCTCGAAGGCGCGCTGACGGTCATCCGCAGCGTCATTCCATAAGGAAGTCGCATGCGCTAACGAAGAAGGAGCGTTCCCTCGGGAGCGCTCCTTCTTCTTGTTGATTCCAGATCCAGAGGATCTGCTTGCTATTCGATTCGCTCGAAATGCCGGAAGGCAGCCGCTTGCCCGCGATACCGCCCGGTGTCGTCGATCAGATTCCAGACGGCGCCCCCATGGATGCGATACCGCTTCCCGGAGGAGGAGACGCGCACGCCGGAGAAGTCACTGACGAAGCCGCGTTCGGCGACACTGCGCAGAAAAGCGTCCCGCTCCTCCCGCAGCATCGGTTCCGCGGTATAACGGGAAGGCATCGACGTGAATGCTTCCCAGTCCCGCTCCCATAGGGCAAGCGCCGCGGCATTGCCGTAAGTCAGGATCGGATCGTTCTCCGTATCATGGGACAATACGACGAAGGGTGCCCGAAAGAGGCCCTCGGTCAGACTTCCCTCCGTCTCAAGGTTCGCGGCTTCTTCGCTGCGCAGCAGATCCTCTCCGTAGAAGCGTCTATAGCTGCCCATTATCAGCTTCGCATGGGCATCGGGATGATCATAGCCGCGGATGAACCGCGGCAACGTAGGGGTAGACATCGAAATCCATATCCTTTCGTAATCGGCATGGCATCGCGGAATGACGCCCAATCCGATTGTTTCTGTCGCTTGCGGGTACAATATAGCCGATCATCGGCCGATATGGCCGACAAGAAAGGAAGGTCAGCATATCGAATGGCAACTACGACTCACGCCGCCTCTTCATTGGAAGCAAGTATCGCAGAAGCAATCGGACGGCACGCCTACTGCTCGTTCGGCACGGCCCTTGGCGATCGGCCGAAGGTGCGCTATATGGCCGTTGCCCATGATGGCATGAAGGTCTATCTGGCCTCGGACCGCAAGACGCACAAAGTCGAGGAATTGAAGAACAATCCGAACGTCTACCTGCTGCTCGGGTACAACGGGCAATGGCCGTCGGAGGTCATCGAGGTCGAAGGCACGTGTACCGTCACGTCCGACGAGGCGCTGCGCCGCCAAGTGTGGCGCGAGGAGCTGAAGCCTTGGCTCAGCGGCCCGGACGACCCGGATTACGTCGTGCTGGAAGTAACACCTTCTCGGATCGAATGGACGGCGCCGGGCGATGCGCGCCGAATCTGGACTTCCTAGCGGCTGACGGCACCGCCGGCACGGCGAATAATCAGGCGGCCGCTCGACTTATCGGCAGATGCCGTAAGT
>JAEWJS010000146.1 GCA_023386495.1 Bacillota bacterium
GGCTCTTGGTTGTGCTGTCCGTGCTCGCCTGGCTGCTGTCGCTCTTCATCAGCAACAAGCAAGAACGGCCTGTGCTCACGATTCCGTTCGTGCAGCAGCTCACGATGCTGCGCGATAAGCTGCGGCAGATGCGGCTCTTGCTGCCCGGCATGATCCTGCAGACGACGGGCGCAGGCATGCTCGTCCCGATCCTGCCCAGCTTCGCCGAGAAGGAGCTCGGCATCAATCCGACCCAATACTCGCTGCTGCTCGTCGCCGGCGGCGCTTGCACCGTATTAGGCCTCATGCCGATGGGACGGCTCTCCGACCGCGTCGGACGCAAGAAGCTGTTCCTCGTAGGCGGCTTCACCATGTTCGCGCTGACGCTTGCGTTCCTAGCCTCGACCCCGCCGCTCTGGCAGTGCATTCTGCTGGCCGTCGTGCTCGGTCTCTCCTACGCAGCGGTTCTGCCGGCGTGGAACGCGCTATTGGCCTCCTACGTCCCGCCGCAGCAGCAAGGATTAGGCTGGGGAATCTTCTCGACCGTCGAAGGGATCGGCGTCATGATCGGCCCTGTCGCAGGCGGCGTCATCGCGCTCTATCGCGGCGAATCCAGTGTCGTGTGGATCAGCGCGCTCCTGTTCGGGCTCATCGGACTGCTCTATCTGCTGTTCCCTTTCCGCTCTTCCGGCAGCGGAGCCGAGCAGTCCGCGCCTCGCAATTCATAGTAGAGAGAAGTGGTTTCATAGCATGTGGGATTCTATACAAGCTTGGATACAAGAACTGCAGCGGATGGACAGCGCCCAACTGCAGCAGACGATTGAGAGTTATTCGGCCTACGGTCCGCTGCCCGGCATTGCCCTTCCGCTCATCGAAGCATTCCTGCCGATTCTGCCGCTGGTGCTGTTCGTCGCCGCCAATGCCAACGTATATGGCTTGTGGCTCGGCATCCTGTACTCCTGGATCGGCGTGTCGGCCGGCTCGATGCTCGTCTTCTGGATCGCGCGCAAGCTGGGCGGTCGATTCGGCACTTGGCTGCAGCGCCGCGTGCCGGCGTCGACTCGTTTTTTTCAATGGATCGAACGCAAGGGCTTCACGCCCATCTTCCTGCTCGCTTGCTTCCCGTTCTCGCCGTCTTTCTTAATTAATCTGGCCTCTGGCCTGAGCACCGTCCGATTCCAGACCTTCATGCTCGCCATAATGCTCGGCAAGGCCGTCATGATCATCTCGTTATCCCTGCTCAGCTTCGACATTACCGACATCATGCATGAGCCTTGGCGCATCGCGGTCGCGGTATCGGTCATCGCCATGTTCCGGTTCGGGGGCAAGAAGCTGGAGGCACGGTATCTCGCATAATCGTCAGCGGGTCCTATTACGTTGGAACGGCGGTGAATCGGATGGGCGACATCAGTTGGATGGATGTGGCCGGCACGACGATCGTGCTGGTATTCGCGGGAGGCATCGTCGGCGCCATGGGCTGGGTCATTCGGATCTCGACGGATGACTCCGGCCGGCATGCAGAGCTGAAGGCGTTCATGGAGACGCTGTTCGAGACACCCGCTCACCTGCGCCCCGGTTCAGGGACCGACCCCCATACACCCGCCCAGGCGGAAAATCCTCCTACCTCCACGATCCAACCCTTCGAGGATAGCTGTCCAGCTTGCTCGGAGCCGGTTACGCATCAGCACCGCCACTGCCCCTCCTGCGACCTCCGCCTGTTGTGACCGCACGTGATCGCGAAGCTTATGCTTCGGAGCCTACTCGGCGTCGAATCTTGAACGCTGGCGAAAATTCCGGTGCTCATGTAGCTTTGACTACACTCCGCTCCTCATTTTCTACCATCGTTCAACCTTCTCGGCGCTGACGCGCGGTCTTTCGGAAAGCGCGTTAGCGACTCACGCTCATAAATCCACCCCACGCGTGGCACACTGTAGGGGTGCTTAATTTATGATGCGAAAGGAGGGTCCGCCCATGTCAGGCGAACAACCGTCCAACCCGCAGCGCCAAGCCGCTAAGGCGCAATCGTTAGCCGATCAGACCGGCCAGGGCAAGGCAGCGGCCTCGCGTAAGCAGTCGAATGCGGATCGCGCCGCCGTACCGAAGCACGGCCTGTAAGGACTTGAACATCAAGGAGGCAGCAGCCGCCATGAGCGAGAAGAACGAGCATTATGAGATGCGCCCCATGTCCGGCGAGACGGTCGAGACGGACGGCACTTACAAGGATGAAGCCGGCCGCGAGCGTCATCTTCACCGCGGCGATACTTTTCCCTCGGATCTGACACTCGGCAAGACCGAGTACGAGCTAGTCGAGCTGGACTTCGACAATCACCATGAGGGCCGCACCGACCCGCGGCTTACGCCGCAGAAGGAACAAGCTACGCCTAACGGCAAGTTCATTCGCACCAACTTCCAGCACGTCAAGGGCAAGAACGACAGAGGCTAACAGCAAGAAGCCCCCGGTACGCGCATCGTCATGACGCGCTGCATCGGGGGTTCTTGCTTGCTTGCAATCTTACGCCTGTCGCTCATGCACCTGGTCCAGCAGCTTGTCGAGCCGCTTCAGATGATAAGCGTATTCGAAGAGCGACGACGCGACGAAGATGAGTCGTTTCCGTTCGCCAGGCTCGTCGCCCAAGTAGTTCGCCAGCTCCTCCTCGAACCGCTCCTCCGATTCCTGCTCCGGCTCCAACTGGATGCCGGGCTTCGTCTTGCCTTCGGACTTGAGCAAGATATACTCATGGTACTTGGTCAGTTCTTCGATCTGCCTGTCGAAGCGGCGTGCCCAAGCATCCGCGTCCGGCGACGACCAATAATGCTCCTGCACGACATCCAGCAGGTCCGCGCCTTTCTGCAGCGCTTTGATCATCTGCTTGGACACGAGCAGTTGCCTGGCCCGCTCCTGCTTATGCTTCACGCGCAGCGCGCGTTCCTCCTCGAACAGCTTATAGCGCTCATCAAGCTTGCGCAGCGTATCGTGCAATTTCTCCTTCTCTTCCCGATGAACCTGTTCCTTCATCTCGTTCGAGATGGCAGTCCGCAGCAGCAGGGACAAGCCCTCATATGCCGCATGGACTTGCTCGGTGAATTGATGCTTGGGCCGCGGGGGGAATAAGAGCACGTTCACGACAAAAGCGCACGCCATCCCCGTCATGACCATCGAGAACCGTTCGAGCGCGAAAGCCCAGCCTTGCGTATGCGCATCCATGACGGCCACGACAGTTACCAACGTTAGTCCGATCGCGTTCTCCATGCGCAGCCGTATATTGATTAAGATCACGACGATCACCACGATGGCGATCGAGATCGGCGTGCTCCCAAGCAGTCGCACGGCGAGAATCGCGACGACTGCACCCAGCACGTTCGATTGCACTTGATCCAGCACCTGCTGCCAAGAGCGATAGACTGTCGGCTGAATCGTGAAGATCGCCGCGACTGCAGCAATAATGGGCGATGCGAAGCCGAAGATGCCGCTAAGGTAGATCGCGAGCGCGACGGCGAGACCTGTTTTGATGACACGAGCGCCAACTGTCAAGCGGGCACCTCCTCTCCTTCTATCCCACCATTATAGCGGATGCCAACATTTAACGGTATATCATCCTCCTGTTCTTCTAGTACTATGAGAACGTAACCATCCTAGATTACAGGGAGGTAGATAGAATAATGAAACGCGCGATGAAGCTCATCGCCGGCGGCGTATTGGCAGCCGCCCTTGCATTCCCGCTCACGGCCTCGGCGGCCACCCATGTCGTGCAGCCGTCCGATTCGCTCTGGAACATCTCTGTCAAGTACGGCACGACCGTGGACAAGCTCAAGCAGATGAACGGCCTAACGTCCAACATGCTGCTGAACGGCCAGGTTCTGCAGGTACCGGATCCCGCGAATGTCTTCGCCGTTACGGTACAGCCCGGCGATACGATGTGGAAAATTTCCGTGCGGCACGGCATTCCGCTCGACAAGCTGATCAAGGCGAACCCGCAGATCGCGAACCCGTCGAATATATGGACCGGTCTGACGGTCTACATTCCTCGCAAACCGGCTGCCTATCTGGACGGCATCCTGCCGTTGAAGGCCGGCACATATACCGCGTTCGCCAATACTTATGCGGACAGCCGTACCTGGTCGCCGGACGGCACGCAGCCGCGCACGCATGAAGGCGTCGATATTTTCGCCCCGAAGGGCACGCCCGTCTACAGCGCGCTCTCCGGCACGATCGTACGCGCAGGCTGGAACGAATACGGCGGCTGGCGAGTCACGATTCGCGTCGACAACGACACGGAATTCTATTATGCGCACTTGAACGGTTACGCATCCGGTATCAAGACGGGCACGACCGTCTCGAAGGGCCAGTTGATCGGCTATGTCGGCAGCACGGGCTACGGGCCGGAAGGCACGGACGGCAAGTTCCTGCCCCATCTGCACTTCGGCATGTACAAGCGTACGCCGGTATATAGCGCGGTCGATCCGTTCCTTTACTTAAAATGGTGGGAGCTCTAGCCGACGCCTGTACGCATGAAAACATCATCCGGCGCTCATCCTAACGAAGGACAACCGGAGGTGAGTGCCATGTCGGGCAGAAACAACAAGCCGAAGAACAACGGACCTGCATCAAGCCCCGGAAGGCTGGACCAATTCGGGGACAAGCTCAGCAACGATACGGAGCCGAAGCCGATGAACCGAAGCGGCAAGCCGGGGTCGAACTGTTAACGAGAGAGGGGTGTCCCGCATTTTGCGGGGCACCCCTTTTGCCGTCCATGCGCTTCTGGAACTACAAAAAGGGTTCCAAATAGCCATGCGCCTGCCACGATTATCGTCGATAATTGAACTATTGTGCATAAACAGACTCTAATTGCGAGCTTTTCCACCATGTACCCCCCTATACATATCGGATCCTGACGAATACTATGACATGATATACTTACCGGGAGATGATGAGCATGAAGATCGTCAATTGCGCGCACTGCAGCAAGCTCACGCTGGCTGCCCATGCAAGCTTATGCGCGGACTGTCTGTTGGCAGAACGGCGCGAAGTGCTCGCTGTCAAAGCCTACCTCGAGCAGCATCCAGGCGCATCCATGATGGATGTCGTTCAGAAGACGGGCATTCCGTTCCGCACGGTGCGGGCACTGTCGATACGTTGACAATGCTTGCCTGTGTAGTTCGTTCCTCGCAGGCTATAGCTCCGAATGCGGCTTCGGCATGCCCTTCAGCTTGTGGGGAAGCATCCAGCGCAGCGCCAGCAGCAGTAAGGGCAGCCCGAACGCGATGGGCAGCGCAATCCAGGGCCATAGGTTCAATAGATGCAGCGCTCGCAAGTGATCCTCGACGACCCAATAGCCGAAGCCTCCTAGGATAACGCACATCGGGAGGACCATTCGCCGGTAGCTGCCGCCACGCTTGCCGATCATGCGATGCGCCATCAGCGAGCTGCAGTAGACGCAGACCATCACTTGAATCAAGCATGAAACCGCGAAGAATGCGATCATCAGCATCTCGTAACGATGCAGGAACTGACCGATATGCGCGCTGCGCGCCAACTTCATGCAGGAGACGATATATTGGCTCGTCACCTCGCCGGACAATACCCCCGCCTCCAGGATCGGCCATTGCATGATCAATAATCCCCCTGCCAATATGCCGAACAGGCCCGCCTTGCCGATCGTTCTTCCGCCCTTGCCAGCCACGACCGGCATGATGACGGCGGCCATCATCGTTGCCATCGCCCAATCGACGTCATGATGGCGACTAGCTCGGAGAACCTTCGGCATCCCGTTCTCTAGCACCGGCTGCAAGTTCCGAATGTCGAAACTCTCCAGCGCGCCCGCGCTGAGCAAGATGTTGAGCAAGAAGACGAAGAACAGGCCGACGAATCCCATCCGCGCCATCACTTCGATCCCGTAGTGGGCGCCCGCAGCACCGACGAATATCGCGGCGACGATGAACAGCGCAAGCGGATACTCCGGCAGAAAATAATCGCGCAAATGATAGACATACGTAATCATGACCCCGCCGAAAGCAAGCACGAAGAAGAGCAGCATCACCATCGCGACCAATCGGCCGAACCATTGGCCTAACCGCGCTGCCGCCGTATCCGGAAAATAAAGCGACGGTGCCTTGCTAACGACGGCGTATCCGATGTATATCATGACTGCCCCTTGCATAATCGCAAGCAAGGTTGCGATCCACATATCGTGACCTACCTCGCGCGCGATCATCCCCTGCGACACGCCGATTGCTTTGGCATACACGATGTTAATGATTAATGCCATGAACATGCCGTTGGTGATCTGCGCCTTCATTTCCATCCTCCATCCGCCTTCAGCACGGGATTGTTAATGTTCGCGCTGACTTCGACCTCGATAACGGTTCGAGGGAACATCTCTTTCCACTCGTCCTTATGACGGCGCCACTGCGAGGGCAGTCGATTGCGGATGACTTCGCCGAGCTTCAGGAAGTCTACCTTGTATTGCTGCTGTGCGGCCGTGACGACATCCTCGACGCGGCGCATGAGCTCATCCTTCAAGGCGCTCTCCAATTCGCTGCGCATTTCCCTCAAGTTCTGCTTGCAGCTCGACTCGACAAGGTCAGCTGCCGTTGTAATCCGAACCGTGAAGCGATAATTGTCGCCTACTGCATGCGGCGTCACTTGAAACTTCGGATCCCGAAGCTCGACCGTCACAAGCTTGTTCTCGTCCTCCGGACAAGCCAGCGTAATAATCGGCTCGTGGATCCCCTCCAGGAAGAACACTAATCCTTTGGTCTGGTTCGCATTCAGCCAACCGATCATCCGGTCCTCGTCGAATACGGCCGCACCGGACAATTCGACCTGCTCGAGCGATCCGTGTTCCTCCGGCTTCTTATTCGAGACCCCTCGCTTCTTCAAGCTGAGCCTCGCCAGCACGGGCTGCACGGAGCGATCGAGGAATGCCTCTTCCAGCCTCATCATGTTCGTCCGGGGCGCTTCTGCCGCAGCCTGGCTATGATAGAACAGCCGGTTCAACGCTTCGCCCGGCACGACCTCTAGCCCGGTAATCGTAGACACGATCTTGGAAGCGGGATCCGGCGTGACGGCCACCCATGTATTCATCCGCAATTCCGGGTTACGCGTGAAGAAGTCGATCATGTCCTTGATGCCTGCCTTCGCATACTTCTCGTTCATCACGATGGCATAATTATGGGCCCAATAGACGCGTCGAGACGAGAACCGTGCCAGATTGCGGATCGCTTCGAAGATCGTGCGCCCTTCGGCACTTACCGTATAGATCGGCTGACCGGTCGCCCCAGACGGCGCTCCCGTCTGACCGCGCGCATCAGCCGGACGAACGATTTGCGCGGTAATGCGCGTCGACCCCGGCTTCTTCCCCTCATCCAGTCCGACAGCCGTGACGATCGCGAGTTCGTTCAATTCGCGCTGTCCGCAGCCCGCTATGCCTAATGCTGCCACCGCCACGAAGACAGCGAAGAGCAGCATTCCGCCTCGCGCGACGCAGCTCGACATGGCATTCACCTCTCTTCCCTTACTGTCGCGAATCCTTGTCAGGCTCGCCCTTCGGTAACCTCGGACTCGTCTCGGGCGATACCCGATATCGCTGTTCGGCAATCGATAGCTGCCTGTCCATGCTCCACCACGGCAATCGGAACAGGATATCCTTCTGATCCGACGGGCGGAACGGACTTGCCGGGGCCAGGTAAGGCTCGCCGAAGGAACGGATCGAGAGCGCGTGGAGCACGACGAGGAAGAATACCGTCGCGAACCCCAATAGTCCGAACCATCCGGATGCGAGCAGCAGCGGGAATCGAATGAGTCGGATCGAGAACGATGCCGCATAATTCGGAATGGCGAAGGATGATATGCCCGTTACGGCAACGACGATGACCATGAACGGCGATACGAGCCCTGCCTGTACGGCTGCTTGCCCGATAATGAGGGAGCCTACGATGCTTACGGCTTGACCGATCGGCTTGGGCATGCGGAGACCCGCCTCGCGCATAAGCTCGAAGGCAATCTCCATGATCAGCGCCTCGAATAACACCGGGAACGGTACAATCTCCTTGCCGGAAGCAATCGTGAGCGCAAGCCCCGTCGGAATCATCTCGTGATGAAAAGAGACGAGCATGACGTAGATGGAAGGGAACGTGAAGCTGACGATAAACGCGATATAGCGAACGATGCGAAAGAAACTCCCGGCCCAATAGCGCGAGTAATAATCGTCCGAAGCTTGCAGGAACTGCCAAAAAAACGTCGGCACGATGAGTACGAACGGCGTGTTGTCCACGAATATCGCGACCCTTCCTTCGAGCAGGGCTGACGCTACTTTGTCGGGACGCTCCGTGCTTTCTACTGTAGCGAAGGGCGACATCGGGCTATCTTCGATTAGCTCCTCGATATAGCCGCTCTCCAATATCGCATCGATCCGGATTCGGGTCAGCCTCTGCATCACTTCAGCGACAAGCCCTTCCTTAACGACGCCTTGGATATAAGCGACATTCACGTCCGTACGCGACCTCTCGCCGATCTGCAGCGCGTCGATTCTTAGCATCGGGTCGCGGATCCTGCGTCGCATCAGCGCGGTATTTACCCTGATGCTCTCGGTGAAGCCGTCACGGGGGCCGCGCACGACGCTCTCCGTCGCGGGATCCTCGACGCCGCGCTGCTCCCAGCCGCGCGTATTGGCGATCAAGGCGCGGCTCAGGCCGTCCACGACGAGCAGCAAGTCGCCGCAGAGCATGGCCCCAATGCCGGCGGCCATCGTATCCGCAATCGTGACGGAGGAACTCGTCAATAGGCTGCTTCGAAGCTCGTCAATCGTGAGCGAGGCGTGCGGCCCACCCTCCTGCTCTTCCTCGATTACGCGGCTGTAGATGACGCATGACCTAATGACCTCCTCCACCTTCGCAGCGTCGGCAAGACCGTCGAAGTAGTAACAGCGGCACTCGCGCCCGTCTTCCATCTTCACGATCCGATTCTGCATATCCGCGTTCTTCTCTAAGATGCGAGCGATTGTCTCGTCGTTCTCCTGCAGTCTCGCGCCGAACGGACGCTGCAGAAGCGAATTCGTATCGACCATCCATCCCGCTCCTTCCGCATGCTGATGCGTGTCGCGGTTAGTGTTAGCTAATCCTTGGAAATCATGCATAATGCAGCCTTGGGTGGGAGAAGATGCAGAGAATGGCGAGGGGAGGACGTACAGTGGATTTCTATCAGACCTGGCTCTACCGCGAAGTGATCAATTCGGTATGGATGCTGCGTACGATCACGTTCCTTGTGCTGATCAGCAACCTGTTGTCGCCGATTGTAATTTGGTTTTTGATGAGCAGCAGGAATCCCTTTAAGAAGAAAAAGAAGCCGGACGCGTAGCTTGCAACCAGCAGCTGATTGCTATGGGAGAATATGTGACATTCATATTGCAAAATTCACTTATGAATTCTAATATATGTAAGTAAACATCTCATCTAGCAAGGAGCACGCGATCGTGACTCATTTTCTCGCATTCAGCGAAGGCTTCCTCTTCAGCCTATCCCTCTGCTTCGACCTCGGCATGGTCAATGTCGCCTTGATGAAGACCGGCATGGAGCGCGGCTTCAAGCCTTCGTTCATGCTGGGCTTCGGTTCCTGCTTCGGCGACCTCTTCTACCTCTCGCTCGCCTTGCTGGGCATTAGCTTCATCTTCGAACTGGAGGCTGTCCAATGGACGCTCTGGATCGTAGGTTCAGCCGTCCTGCTCTATCTGACGTACAAGATGCTCCGCGAATCCTGGAGGCCGAAGCCGCTAGAGGCAGACGGGACGGACTCGGCCAAGCATTCCTCGGTCAAGGGCTTCCTGACCGGGGCCGGCCTTGCGTTGTCGTCGCCCACCGTCATTGTCTGGTTCGCCTTCGTGGCCGGTCCGATCGTTGCCGGTATGAACCTAAGCGCCGGCACGCTCTGGATGTTCGTCGCAGGCTTCTTCGCCGCAGGCCTCGCATGGTCTTTCGGCATCGCGCTGGCCTCCAGCCGATTCAGCACCCTTGCAGGCCCCCGCATCGTGCGCGGCCTATCCTTCGCATCCGCTATCCTATTCTTCTATTTCGCCATGCGAGTGTTCTGGGGCGGGCTCCGAGACGTCCTATGACACAGACGACACAGACAAGGCTCCCTATCCCGAAGGACAATCATCGGGATAAGGAGCCTTGTGAACCTCATGTATCCGATCTATTCCGCTGCCATTCGATTGGACAACGAACCGATGGACTCGATGTCAATCGTGACATGGTCGCCTGGCCGCAGATACACTTGCCGCTCTTCCGGGTAACCCAGTACGACGCCTTCAGGCGTGCCGGTCAGAATAATATCGCCGGGCAGCAGCGTCATATGCTGCGAGATATAGCTGACGATCTCGTCGCAGCGGAAGATCATGTCCGACGTATTCGAACGCTGACGCACTTCGCCGTTCACCGTGCACGAGATCGCCAGATTGTTCGGATCCGGAATTTCGTCAGCCGTAACCAGATACGGGCCAAGCGGCGAGAACTTGTCTAACGACTTGCCGAGCAGCCACTGCGCCGTCCGCATCTGCAGGTCTCGCGCAGACAGATCGTTCACGCAGGTATAACCGAATACGTAGTCCAACGCTTCTTCTCGTCCGACGTATTTGGCCTGTCTGCCTATGACGATGACCAGTTCTGCCTCATAGTCCACTTTATCGGTCACGCGCGGCAGCGGGATGTCTTCTCCGTGGGCGGCCAGCGTATTGTTGAACTTATTGAACAGAATCGGATATTGCGGGATCGCTGCGTTCGTCTCCTCCGCATGTTTCCGGTAGTTCAAGCCGACGCATATGATTTTGCTCGGATGGGTCACTGACGGTCCGAGCGTCAACGTATCCTCTTCCAGCCAACAGTCCTCGAGACCGGATGCCCTTCGTACGAGCGCCGACAACGCCTCGCGCCCCTCCGTTCCCCCCTCGATCGCTGCCGTAATCGTGGCTGGAACGCTTGCCCCAAGCGATGCAGCAGCCTTCGCTACGTCGAGTACTCCCTTCGCTTCGCGGATGCCAAGCTTCGCTTCGCCGTCGTGGATATAGTTGATCAGTTTCATGCTGCACGTCCTCTCTATTTCGCTTCCTCTTCCTCTTCCTCACTCAAGCATCTTTGCCGAAGACGACGCCGCCGTCGATATAGAGCGGCGATCCCATCATGAACGCCGACTCGTCCGAGGCCAAGAATAGCGCGGCCTTCGCGACATCTTCGGGCTTGCCTAGCTCGCCGCCTAGCTGCCGCTTCTTGATTGTGGCATACCCCTCCTCAGGGTTATCGTACGATCGGCGCAGGAAGTCCTCGACGAACGGCGTCAGAATCGTGCCCGGAAGCAGCGCGTTCACGCGTATGCCGTACGGCGCGTAATCCACCTGCATCGACTTCGTCAACGCCAGAACAGCGCCCTTCGAGGCGGAATACGAGGCGCGTCTGGCCAGACCGATCTCTGCGACGCAAGAGGACATGTTAATAATATTGCCGCTCCGCCGCTCCATCATATGCGGCAGCACATATTTGCTCGGCAGATAGACGCCTCTAAGATTCACGTTCATGACGCGATCCCATGCTTCCGGCTCTATCTCATGAATCGCGCCAACCCCGCTGATGCCGGCATTGTTGAACAGCACGTCGATATGCCCGCAGGCAGTCCGTGCATGGCTTACCATCGCGTGAACCGCGGCGGGATCCGTCACATCCGCTTGGATGAACATGGCCCGCCCTCCTTCTTGCTGAATCAGTCCAACCGTCTCCTCGCCCTTCTCCTTGTCCAGGTCGTTCACGATCACCATAGCGCCTTCTCGGGCGAACAACAACGCTGTGCTGAGTCCGATACCCGATCCGGCGCCCGTAATGAGGACCGTCTTCTCCGCCAATCTCATATTCGCTCCTCCTGTCGTCCACCTGTATCGTTTCTTCGCCAAGCGACTGCGGCTCCGCCGATCGCGCCGGCCGCATTACCGAGCGGCGAGACTGCGAACCGCGTCCGGATCGGCGTCAGCGCAGCGACCTGCCGCTCGACTTCCTTGCAGTAATAGGCGCTGCCGCAGGCTACGCCTCCCCCGAGCACGACAAGCTCCGGATTCAAGAGCGAGACCGCATTCGCGATCGCAGCGCTGATATAGCGAATCGGGCGTGCGGCTATCGCTTGTGCTGCAGCATCGCCTTGCTCCGCCGCCGCAAGCAGCGCGGATGCATCCCCGTACCGCGGTCCGGCCGCTTCGCCGATGCCGGTCCCGGACGCGATGCTCTCCATGGAACCGAATGCATCGGGATGCTGCATCGCGACTGCATCAGCATCAGCATCAGCATCAATCAGCACGAAATAACCGATCTCGCCCGCGAACCCGTCTGCTCCTCGGTATACCTGCCCGTCCAAGATCATTGCGCTGCCTACGCCTGTCCCTACGGTTACGATCAAGGCATGTCGAGCACCTTGGGCAGCGCCAGCCTCCAGTTCGCCCCATGCCGCCATGTTCACGTCATTGTCGACCTGCACGGGGAATGGGAATAGGCGCTGCAGCATCGGACGGATGTCCGCGTTCGGCCAATGCAGGGCTGGGGAACCCGATACGGTTCCCCGTTCATCGTTATAGAAGCAAGGCAAGCCGATGCCGGCGCCGATAATCGCTCCCATGTCGATGCTGTTGGCTTGCAAGAGCTCCGCCATCGACTGGCGCAGGCTGGCCATGAACGATTCGGGGCCGCTGGATAACGCGGTCGGCATCTTCCGCGTGGCCGCTATGCGTCCGTCGCGGTCTGCCGCCAGCAGCAGCGTCTTCGTGCCGCCCACATCGACTCCGATCGCATAACGTTGTTGTCCGTTACCTCCCATTCCCTTCGCTCCCTCGCTGCCGGTCGGACTCCGTTAGCGCCGCAGCCGCTTCGCGATCGACGACCATCCAGCTTGAAGCATGGCGCTTCAGCGCCGTCGAAGGAATGCGCGCGGTCACTTCCGATTCCCAAGTGCGCTTCACGATATCCGCTTTGTGCGCCCCGTTCGCAATCATAATGACCGTGTCCGCCGCTAGAATTTGCCGAATGCCCAATGTAATGCCTCGTTCGAGCACAACAGGCCGCGTGAAATATTTCTGCCCGACGGTCCGCGTCGTCTCGTCTAGCTCGATGACATGCGCGTCGAGGTCAAAAGCAACCCCGGGTTCATTGAATCCGAGATGCCCGTTCATGCCTATCCCTACGAGCACGAGATCCAAGCCTCCGTACCGCGCCACAAGCCGATTGATTCGCGCACATTCCGACGCCGGATCCGCGCTCCCGTCAAAAAAGTGAATATTCGTATCCGCGATGGAGAGCTTCGTGAACAATTCATCCTGCAGCAGCTTCCGGCATGATCCCTCATCCGTTGGCAGCAAGCCGACCCACTCGTCTAGCCCGATGAACCGGCAGCCGGCATAATCGACGATACCGCTTCGTGCATCTTCGACCATGTACCGAAACGTGCCGACAGGCGAACTCCCCGCTGCCAGACATAAGCATGCTTCCGGCTTGCGCCGTACCGTCTCCGCGATCATATCCGCGGCTCGGCGCGACATTTCCTCATACCGTTCCGTCACTACCAGCTTCATCGCAATCCTCCCGTCGACCGTTCTTGCTCATCCTTGCCTTCGTAATGGAATAACGTGAACAACGCTGACCCATGCTTCGTTCCGTAGACGCCCCGCGCGAACACGCCGACACGCGGCGCGGTAAAGCAATGGAACCGCGGCACGCGTTCCGGGTATAGGAAGCTGACATCGACTTGCTCGGCCGCGATGACTTGTTCGGCTCCCCTTCCGGCGGCGTACGCGATGCTTACCCGACCTCCGGCCAGCATCGCGGTCAGCCGGATCGCTTCTCCGGCATGAATTGGCAGCGGCCTCTTCGCAACGGCGCTTCGATGACCGTTCTCGCATCGATCGATCTGTAGATGCAGCCCTCCATATTCTTGCCGCTCGTGAAGCCTAGCCACGTCGAAGCTCTGCCCGCTCGTCTGGCCAATCCCGTTACGCACAGTCACGAGGAGATGCGCATCCGTATCCCGATAGAGCACGAGCCCGGCTTCTTCCCCTAGTGCCGCCGTATCGAATAGCAGCTCGGTCTCCGCCTTGAAGGCGAAATCCCGCCACCTGCGAGTCAAGATAAGCGTGTCTTGCGGACTCGTCAAGATGTAGGGCAGGCAGTGAATGCGCAATCCGTCGCCTTGCAGCGCGTAACCGCCTTGTAACGGATGACGGACCCATTCCCAGACGGGGGACAGCGCCGATCCTTCGAAACGGTCAACGTCCTCGTCGGCAGCTTCATGCAGGCGCGATGCTTCAAGCTGGACCGTCTCCTGCGGCGATCCGCCGCTGCCGACCGTGAACCAACCGTCAGCCGTCCATTCGACCCGCGCCAGCATTGTCTCCCTGCCCAGCGGACAATCGCCGCCCGGCGTCAGAGGCCGCCCTCCGAGGTGCAGCATCCACCAGCCGCCTTCCGTATCCTGCACCAGCTTCCCATGACCGGCCCGCTGCAGCGCATGCGCGGGATCACGCTGCATGAGCACCGGATTGTCCGGATTCGGTTCGTAAGGCCCCCAGACCGAAGCGCTCCGGGCAACGGTCGCGCGATGCTCGAAGAAGGTCCCCCCCTCCGCGAGCATATAATAGTACCAGCCATCCTTCTTCACCACATGCGGGGCTTCAGGCGCCGCGCCGCCAAGACCCGGCCATACTTGCCTCGCTTCGCCGATCAGCTGCGTGCCGTCCGCCGACAGCTCATGCAGCCAGCCGCCTCCGAACGCCAGATATCGTCTTCCGTCGTCATCATTGAAGATCGAAGGATCGATAAAATGATGATTCAGCACAACGCCATCGCTGTACGGTCCTTCCGGACGCTCCGCGCTATACACGATGTTCGTGCAGCGCGGCTGGCCGTGGTAATACGGCACGACAACCCAGAATTTGCCGTCGTAGTACGAAATATCCGGCGCAAATACGCCATACGAGTCCGGAATACCGGTTAAGCACAACTGCCCGCGCCGCGTGATGACATGGCCGATCGTCCGCCAATGGACGAGGTCTCGGGAATGCATGACCGGTACGCCGGGGAAATACTGAAACGTCGACGTGACCATATAATAATCATCCCCGACGCGAACGACGGAGGGATCTGGATAATCGCCGGGCACAATCGGATTCGCGATCGTTCGGATTTGGGACATCCTCATTAGCTCCTTTCGATTAGAAGAGCTGCTCCCCTTGGAACAGAGACAGTACGCGCTGCTCGAGCTCCTGATCCAGACCTCGGCCGTCGCAGCATGCCATATTCGCCGCGAGGGCGTTCCTGTCCGTGACACCTGTCAGCGTCACGTGAATGTCAGGATTGCCGAAGCTGAATCGCATCGCGGGCTCGACTAAGCCATGCGGTTCGCTGCGCCGCAGGAAGGAGAGCTGGCTCATCTTGCGCTCCGCTTCCAGCCGTACATCGTCCTCGAGAAAATGTGCCGGCCGATCCGCCAATATCCCCATGCCTAGCACGCTGCCGTTGATGACGCCGAGGCCATGTTCCTTCGCCCGCGGCAGGAGCGCATCCTTCGCGGTATGGTCTAGCAGCATGTAGCGGGTGTAGAATTGAACCGAATCGAATACATCCAGCGCGATATACTGCTGCAACAAATCCAGGTTCCGATCGGTGACGCCGAGGAACCGGATCTTGCCTGCTTGCTGACAAGCTTGGAGCGCGGGGATCGCTTCCTCGACCAGCAGTTCATAAGGCTGGGACGACACGTCGTGAAGCTGCATCAGGTCGAGCCAATCGGTCCGAAGCCGGCTAAGGCTGTCATCCACGGACCGGATTACGGCATCGTAATCGTAGCGTTGATCGGAACGAACCGCCTTGCTCGATAGGATCACCTTCTCCCTGCGCGCGCCGAGAAATTTGCCGATCCTCCTCTCCGATTCGCCTAACCCATACAACGGTGCCGTATCGATGAAGTTGATGCCGCCGTCGATCGCTTGATGAATGACGCGCTCGATTTCACGCTCGTCCGTCGCTTCGAAATCCCCCCCGAGCGGCGCGCCTCCCAATCCGAGCTTCGACACTTGAAGCCCCGTTCTTCCGAATATCGTATACTCCATGCCTAGGCCTCTCTTTCTCGATTAAGCGGGTATTCGCGGACGCCCTCAGCCTCGACGACCGGCCAGCTCGCCCGCTCGTCGGATCGCTGCAGCCCCATTCGCTCGAACGGCAGCTGTTCGAAGCCTAACGCCAGAGCAGGACTGTCTGCCCGAAGCGCGAACCGATCCGATTCCTCTGCTTCGAATCGCGGTTCCGCCGCAACCGAACGCGCATCCAGCCCCAGGTTGAGCCACTCTTCGTATTGCAGGATCGTCTCGGAGACATAGGAGGTGACTCGGATCGCGACAGGCTTGCCGTATTGCCAGACCAGATTGTCTTCCCATACGTTCCCCGCCGCGTCCAATCGGTCCTCCGCATCGTTCATCGTGTCGAATCGGAACAGATACGACTTGCTGCCGCGGGCCGTGAAGATGTTGCGTCTCACTTGATTGCGCCTAAAGCCGATTCCGTGCGTCCCAAGCACGCGATATTCCACTTCCTCCCGCCATCTGCGGAACTTGGCCGCTTCGCGTCCGGCAAGAAGGAACATATTGTTCTCGATGCGATTGTCCTGCCCCGCGTGGATGTATAGCCCGCCGCCGGGCGTTCGATAGACGAGATTGCCGGTCACCTCGACGCCGCTCGTGAAGTCGTCCAGATAAATGCCGAACGCAAATGCGGGAGATTGCCATACGCCGTCTTCCTTGTGATAGCCGAGTATATCGTGGATCCGGTTATACCGGATAATCGTGCCGTGCATCGTCAAGTCGCGGTCTACGAGATAGATAGCCGAAGTGTCGCTCGTCTCGATATTGACGTGGCGAATATGGTTATATTCAATCAGATGGTCATTGCCGCGGGACAATATCCCCCACCGCGGACCGTCATGGATGAGATTGTGGGCTGCCCGCACGCCGACACCGTTCAGCGCGACGCCGGCTACGCTCTTATTGACCCTGCCGATATGGTGGATATAATTGTTCACGACCTCATGTCCGCATGCCGCATACCGTCCCGCGAACGGACTGCGCATGCCGCCCGAGGCATACACCCCGTGGCTGCCGGTGTGGTGGATGTCATTGCCCGCCACGCGGCAGCGCGTGCCTCCGAGCACGACGATTCCCGGACCGCCGGTCTCGCGCACGGTGCAGCCGATCACGGCGCTGTCCGAGACATGCCGCATCACGACAGCGGCTCCATGGCAGCCTTCCATCGTAACGCCGCGGAGCGTAATGCCGCCCTTGCGCGATGGTGCAGGCGGCCGCTCCGCCTGACGGATATAGCAGCCGCTCTCCTCCCAATCGATCTTCTCCGCATACAGGTCTTCGACTCGAGGGTCATCGCCCGTCCATTCGAACATATGCTCGACCAGCGGCAGTACGACCTCGATATCCTCCGGGTCAGCCGCAGCCGGCGGGATATAATAGAGCATGCCTTCGCCTGCGTCGCAGTACCATTCGCCAGGATCGCGGAGCTCCTCCCGAACATTCCGGAAGTAGAAGCGGTCGCCGGGATAGATATCGTAGATCGCAGGCTCCGCCAGTACGACTTCCCCCGTATCGGGGTCATAACTCCGCAGGCGGACGATGCTGTTCGTATAATTGAACCGCGGGAATACGACGAGCTCGATCTCGTCGATTCGCCCCCACGACGCAAGCCTCGGGTCTCGGCAGAAGAAGCGGTCCTTGCGGCCGTGGCCGTCTTCGTACATGTCGACGTCTGCTCCTTCGACATATAACCAGCCGCCGCCGTACGGATTGACCGGGTCATAGCCGGGATATCGCGCAGCCTGCTGAGCCGCGCCCTCGAACAACAGGCCCTTGATCCGTGCTGCGTCAAGTCCTGCCTTGGCCAGATCCAGCTGCAAGATGCCGTGCCCCCGCCGAGACCGTTCAAACCCGCGTATCTTCGCGCCGCCTAGCAGCCGCACCTCGCCATCTCCGGCAGATCGGAACGCGATGCTCGCCCCGCCCTCGTCCAGATCTTCGGGCCCGAACCGAATCGTCTCCTTCATTTCGTAGGTACCGGCATGAATCAGCACCTCGACAGAACCGGCAAGCTGTCCGTCTGCGCGCATGCCGAGCACCCTTGCCCTCGCCCCCGCGATCGATCGAAGCGGACCGTCGGTCCGCCTTGTATCCGGCTTCGCCGTTAACCCGCTCCAATCGTCGGAGCCCTCAGGCGCAACATGCAGTTGGATCGTTACCTGACTATCACGCATCGCACTCGCCTCCTATGCCTGTCCATGACCTTCGCTCCGCTCCGATCTCCACATCCCGCATCCGCTCAGCTGGCGTAACGGTAAGTTCCGTCATGCGCCCGTCGCGGAACGTCCCTTCGACGACCGTGCCGTAGGGCGCATGCAGCTTGAAACGGACATCCCACTCTTCCGGCCAAGCGGGGAACAGATGGATACGCCGCCCGTCCGTCTGCATCAGCATCGCCTGCAAGGCGATAGACGCCACGCTGCCGTGGTCCTGGTCAGGCATCCAATCGAAGTTCGGTCCCCAGAATGCAGGAAAATGCGCTTGTTCGAAATGCATACCGAAATTGCGGACCACATATTCGCGCGCTTCCTCCGTTAAGCCTAGACATGCCGCCTGGATCGCGTCCTGACGCCATCCCCCGGTCTCTTGGAACAAGCGGTTGGCGAAGGCAGCCAAGCCCAAGCCGCAGGACGGATTGCCGACAGCGGCGATCGGATACGGGAACACCGCGTACAGCTCGACGTTCTCGGAATTGCGAATCTCGCCGCTAACGGCTTCCGCCGGGGCGAACTGCCTGACGCCCTCGCGCGTCTCCAGCGGAATGGCCGGCAGCTTGGCCAGCAGCCGCTCCCATCGGCGCCTCGGCCCATTGCCGATAAGCCCTTCCGGCAGCGCCAGCAGGCGTTCGAGGACGGTATGCAGCCCCGCAATGTCCGGCAGCGGATTGACCGCCTCATGCCAATTCTCCAATGCCTGCGCCGGCTCCAGACGAAGCTTGCCGTCCTCTCCGATCGCGTATCTTGTCTCGAAGAACGCCAGCACTTCGGCAATGAACGGGAGCAGCTGCTCCCGAAAATAGGACGTATCGCTCGAGTGTTCATAGTACCTAACCATCAGGAAACACAACTCGATATTGTTCTGCACATAGTGCCGAATATAGGAATTATCGATGTGCGAGACCGGCTTGCCTTCTCGTTCCCAGCCATAGTCGGGTTGGATGTAGGCGCCGAAGAACGACATCGTCTCCGGGTAATAAGCCCCTTCGCAGCCGAAGTAGAGCCGTGCGCGCGTCTTGGCTAGCGGCAGCGCTTCGATGTACATGCGGAACAACGGCTTCATCAGCTCGTAATCGCCGGCGTGCAGCATGGACCAATAAGGGAGACGCGTATTTTGGAACCAATAACCGGCTCCCCATCGCCGATAGTCGGCATTCGCGCTAACCTGAAAGTCATAACCGTCATCGTATTCGACATCGAACGTGAAGATCGACCCGTTGAACTTGATCGGGTAATCGCCTCGCCCGGCGCAAGCATTCATGTAACGCTGCAGCAGATAACCGCGCGCGACGGTCGAGGCTTCCTCGCTCCCGCTGACGAGCAGCCGGCTGCGCTCCCAGAATCGTCCCCACCACTCGCAATGGGCACGGTAAGCATCCTCGATTCGGGAAGCAGCTGCCTGGCTGCTCAGCAGCCTCAAGCGATCGACCCAAGCTTGCTGTCCCTCTGGCGCAATCGCAGTCAGCATCGCGACCGACAGCTTAGCCTCGCGGACCGGCTCCGGTGTTGCGATCGCGGACGGTTGCACCCTCCGCATGCCCGGACTCCGCATCATGCCGCCGAACATCCGGTGCAGCAGCGGATCTTGCATGCCGCCGTCCGCGACGGCCCGAAGCCCCTGATGGGTCAAGATGTCCAGCCATACGGAATGATCGTTGCGGTGATACCAGACGATGCCGTCCTCCGGCAGATCGAGCATCACATCCGCGGATTCGTACACCGGATCGGGAGAGCGCGAGAGATTGGCGCAGTCCAGCTCTCTGCCCTGCAGCTCGTTCACGTCGTTGCGCCACAGCTCCAATGTCGCGCTGCAGGACCTTGGCACGTCGGAAGCCAGCTCCGCATGGATATACGGGCCGTTCGCGTCGACCCAGAGCTTGATCACGGTCCGGCCGCTTAGCGGGGAGTGCCAGCTTATCAGCAACGTACCGGTATCCGTCTGAAGCTCCTGGAGAAATGCAGCTCCCTCCTCCGCTGGGGCAGGGCTGAGTGTGATTCTTGCCCTGGCGGACTTAAGCAGCCGGCCGGCCTCGCTCCACGCATCGGTCGTGCCGATGTAGAAGACGACATCGCCATTGCTCTCCGCCCATGCGTTGAGCCCGATCGCTCCGTTGCCCAGCGGCATGGAGGCAGCCGGGGCGTTGCCCGGAACATGGGATATGACGCGGTGCAGGTCCGATTGCGGCATCCGATTCGCCTCCTTTTCGTTATCGTACGTCTATGGTTACCTCGCCTGCTTGCAGACCGTCCGCTCGTGCGCGGATCGTGAACGAGCCAGATTGTCCGTTCGTCTGCACGATAGCCAGACAGTGACCGTTGAAGGCGCGGCGGTAAGACGCTTTGTCCGATTCGTGGCTGGACGGATCGCCATTGCCGACGCCGATCAACACCCCTTCTCCTTCAACCGCGAATCGAATTTCTTGCGCCGCGTCCGGCACGACTATCCCTTCCGCATCGCATACCGATACGCGAATCATCGCGACGTCGCCGTTGTCCGGCCGAATGACGGACCGATCAGGCGCAAGCACGATACGGCTCGCAGGCCCAGCCGTGGATACAGCGTGCTCGGCAGCCTTGCTGCCTGCAGTCCGGCCGACAGCCGTAATCGTGCCGGCCGCATACGGCACCTTCCACGACAGATGGGAGTAACGATCTGCAGCTTGGACGCCCAGCGATTGACCGTTCAGCAGCAGCTCGACCTCTTCGCAGTTGCTGTACACCCAGACGTCGATAACCTCGCCTTCCTTGCCGTTCCAAGTCCAATGCGGCATGAGATGCACGTGAGGCTCATCCCGCCAAGCGGATCGATAGAGATGATAGTTATGCTTCGGGAACCCGCAGCTGTCCATAATGCCAAAATGCGAGCCGATCGCGGGCCAGTTGTACGGGGTAGGTTCCCCTTTGTAATCGAATCCTGTCCAGATGAACGTTCCCGTCAGGAACCGATGCTCCGCAAGATTGCGCAGCACGCGCTCGGGACTGACGCACCAGGATGCCAGCTTCGTGCCGTATTCGGAGCAATACGCTTTCTCCTCGAGATCCTCGTAGATGCCGCGGGTCGTTGTATAAGACGCGCTTTCGCTGCCGATCATCATCCGCTCGGGATACGATCCATGATCGCGAATGTCGCGGTCGTTGTCGTAAGTGCCGTAATTGTAGCCGACGATATCCACCGCGCCGGCGTACGCTTCGTGATGGAAGCCATGGTTCATGGCGGCCATCACAGGCCGGGTCGGGTCGATGCGCCGCGTCGTGCGCGCGAGCGTATCCAAGATGCGCGCTCCCGGATTCGTGCCCTCCATGACTTCTTCATTCTCCATGCTCCAGATGATGATGCTCGGATGATTGCGGTCGCGGTACAACATGCGTTCCAGACTTGCGATCCCCTCCGGAGAACTGTCGAGCTTGCGATTCTCGTCGACGACCAGGAACCCCAGCCGATCGCATGCTTCCAGCAGTTCAGGCGCAGGCGGGTGATGGGCTGAACGGTAAGCGTTCGCCCCCATTTCCTTCAGCAGCTCGATCTTGTATTCGTGAACCCGATCGGGCAGCGCGGATCCTACCCCCGCGAAGTCCTGATGAACGCAGACCCCTTTGATGAGCAGCGGCTCCCCGTTCAGGAAGAATCCCTCGTCGCTGGTGAACCGAATCGTGCGAATGCCGAACACCGTCACGTACCTGTCCGTCTCCGTTCCTCCGCGATACACGGTCGATATCGCTTGGTATAGATGGGGATGGTCCGGATGCCATAGCATCGGCTCAGGTATGGGGATCGCCTGCGCCACAGTAAGCGCGCTATCGCCTTCGATGACGACCGCTTGCGCTGCGGAAGCCGCGGTCTTGCCCGCCGGATCGATGACGGCGGTCACGATCCTGCATTCGGACGCGTCGCGATAGCCGTTCGCAATCGTCGTCTCGATGCGAACCTGAGCTTCCTCTAACGATACTTGCGGGGTAGTCACGTACGTTCCCCACTCTTTCACGTGCAGCGGGTCTTTCTTGAGCAGCCAGGCATGCCGGTAAATGCCGCAGCCGTCGTACCACCATCCCTCGTATTCGGACGCATCGACGCGCACGAAGACGACGTTGCCGCCCTCATCCCCGTAACGCAGCACGTCGGTCACGTCGTAATGGAAGCTCGTGTATCCGCTGGCATGCGTCCCGATCAGATGGCCGTTGACCCACACCGTGCTGTTGCGCATAATGCCGTCGAAGCATAGCAGTATCCGCTTGCCGATATCTTCTGCCGGCAGCCGGAACAGCTTGCGGTAGCAGCCGATGCCGATCGGCAGATGCGCGCGGCCTTTCTTGTGATGGCGGTCATAGCTCTCGAAGATCGCCCAATCATGCGGGAGGGTGACCGGCTCCCATGCCGCGGCATCCATCTCCTCCTCGGCGAAGGCATCGGAATACGCGATCTCCAGCCATTCGCCGTGCTCGGGCTTCTCGCAATCGGTATAACCCCCGGTTCTGCCCGCCTTCACCGCATAGGGAATCTGAATATCGCCGCGATGGAAGTACCACTGCTCATCGAAATTCAGCTTCTGCCTGCCTCGGTTGCCCGCATTATTCGCCTCAGTTGCCTGTACCATATGGACCTCCAATCGTAACGACCCGATTCTCGATGCTCGATTGCAGAGCGCCTCGCATTAATTCGATCACGCCAACCGTCTGCCTGATGTCTTGATCCGAGCGGTGCCCGCTGCGGAATGACCGGATATATTCGTCTATTATTCCGCCCATCAGCACATGCTCATGTGGCCCGATCTCGATCCGTGCAGAGGGCTCATCCTCGCTCTCGCTGCGCGCGCGATATCGAATATCGCCGTTCTGCGCGATGACGGTTCCCTGCGTGCCTTCCAACCGAAAATCGCCCAGCCACGGCGTCAACTCGCCGGATGCTGCCCAAGAGGCGAAATAGGAGACGCGCAGATGATCGCCGCCCCGCATCATCAGGGACACTTCGGTGTGCGGCTTATGCGACCATGAAGGCGCACGCGTCGAAGCGTACACTTCCGTAAGCGGGGTTCCCGCCAAGTATTGAATCGCGCCTAGATGATGGTAGCTTAAGTCCTCCAGCATGACATGGGGGTAGGCATCTGTCCAAGCATCCTCGATATTGACGCGATGGCAGTTCCATACGATCTGTTCGATTCGCCCCAGCTTGCCGCCGTCCATGAGGCGTTTCACCGTCTGGATCACCGCTTCGTAACGATACGATTCGCCCACCGCGATTCCTCTGTCATACTGCTCGGCTAAGCGAAGCAGCGCAGCGCCATCCTCCAGCGAAGAAGGCCGCAGCTTCTCGATATAGACGTCGTAGCCCGATCGGAGAATCGATTCCACGTCGGCCGGCGCGGTCTTGCCGTCAGGCGGAGCCGTCAGCGTAACGAGATCCGGCTTATGATGGCGAAGCGCTTCCTTAAGCGTCGGATAGACGGGAAGTTCACCCTCGCCGGCCCCCTTGCCATACAGATCGACGCAGCCCACGAGCCGTATATCTTCCCGCTTCAACCATTCGTTGATCCAATTGACTGACATGCCTACGCACAGCACATCCAGCTTACGCGTGTCGTTCATCCTGAGATCCCTGCCTTTAATAAACGGTCCTTGCGCGAAGTCGCCGCGCAAGGACCGTATTTTTATTTACCGTTAGCGGCTCTCCACTCGTCGATTTGACGCTGGACTTCCTCGCGTACCTTCTCGGAGCCGGCTTTTTTCAGCTTCTCCACATACTCAGGCAGCTTCTTCTCGACATCAAGCGCCCCTGTTCCGAGGCCTGGGGAATACTGCTCGCCCAGCGCGGAGATATTGGCGATCTCTGCCTTCACTTTCTCATCGTTGAAAGAGAAGCCCATGAGCGGCGAAGCTTTGGCCGTCTCATTCTCATGCTTGACTTCATCCATGATGGCTTGGGATTGTCCTTCAATGAGATAGGCATTGAACTGATTGCCGAATACCCAGTTCGAGCTCGGGTTGTAGCCGGCGTCCGGATTGACCGTCACGAATTCGCCATTCTTCTCGTAGTGCTTCCCCTCAATGCCGTAGCTAATGAGGTTGTACAATTCTTTGTCCGTGTTAAGCAGGTTGATGAACATCATCGCGCGCTCCGGATTCTCGGACGTGCGGCTGATCGCCTGCATGGTCGTAATGATCGTATTCGTCCCCGTGTACGGCTCGGACAAGTACGCATAGACGACATCATGCCCGCCGTTCCGGTTTTTCACGTCGATCTCCCCGCCAGGAGGCAGCACGTTGTCGGAATAGACGGCTACTTTACCTGTCTTATGCAGGTCATCCCAGTTTTTGACGGTCGCTGCATCGCGGTTAACCAACTCTTTGTTGAACCATTCGCGTGCCAAGCTCAATCTTTCCTTGTACTCCGGCTGCTCCGGAATCACGATGGCGGTGTACGGATCATCATGGTTAATGCCGATGATATGGCCGCCTACATATTCTACATTGTCCTTCATGCCGAGACCGAGCCCCGTGCGGTACATACCGAACGGCACCATATCCGGCTCGCCTGCCTTCACTTGCTCGAGGAAGGGCTCAATGTCCTTGATCGTCTTGATCGCGCTCAGATCCAGGTTGTATTTCTCGACCAGACGCTTCTGAATAATGAGTCCTTCGCGGTTCGTCACGGTCTGATAGTTCGGTATGCCGTGGATCTTCCCGTTAATCCGCGTCGCATCCCATACGAATTCCGGCATCGTCTTCTTCAGTTCGGGACCGTGCTCGGCGAGCAGCTCGTCCAGCGGCAGGAATGCGCCTTTCGTTGCGTTCGGACCGTAGAAGAACAACCAGTTCGATGTCCATGCGATATCGAACTTTTCGCCCGATGCGACAACCGTGTTCATCTTTTGGTCGTAATCGCCAAAGTCCGTCGGCTTCAGCGTGACCGTGGCATTGATTTTCTCCAGCGTAATTTTATTGACCGCATCTTGGACCGTCTGCAGATCCGGCTGTGTCGAAGGCAGAGGGAAATACCATACGAGATCCACTTTCTCCAGCTCGGAAGGATTGTTGGCCGCTTCGCCGCCGTCCCCCGCATTAGACGCTTTGTCTGTCGCGCCCTTCCCGTTGTTCACCGGATCGTTGCCGTTGTTTCCGCAGCCTGTGATGACAAGCAGCAAGCAGAGCGACAATGCAATAACTAGACGAATTCCCTTCATGACATGACCTCCCGTGTGGTGTATGATCCTACTATTTCAACTGATCCGGGCCTTGATGGGCCGAACCAGAGTGAAACCCATCCCGCGAATTACCCTTTCAAAGAACCGACCGTCAACCCTTTGACGAAGTACTTCTGGAAGAACGGGAAGACGAACATCATCGGTCCGGCCGCAAGTACGGCCATCGCCATCTTGGCCGACAGGCTCGGAAAGTTCGACATATCGATACGAACATTCAATCGGCTGAGATTCGCTGCCAGGAAGTCCATCGTGTTCATCATTCGATAGAGGAGAAGCTGCAGCGGTACAAGCTTCTGGTTATCGATATACAACAAGCCCAGCCACCAGTCATTCCAATACATGAAGGAAATGAACAAGCCCAGCGTAGCCAATGCAGGCGTCGACAATTGAAGAATCATCGTGAAGAAGATTCGGAATTCGCCGGCACCGTCGATTTTGGCTGACTCGATAATCTCGCCCGGTATTTTGGACAAGAACCCTTTCATCAGCATCACGTTGAACGGGCTCAGCATCGCAGGAACAATAAGCGCCCAGAGCGTGTCTTTCATATGAAGATACTGCGTAATGAGAATGTAGGATGGCACCAATCCGCCGCTGAACAGCATCGTGAAGAACACGATGAATGTCGTGATGCGTCCGTAACGGTAATCTCTGCGCGAGATCGCATAGCCCAGCATCGCGGTGATCAGCAAGCTTAACAGCGTACCGATAACCGTGACCGCAATGGTTACGCCATATGCCTGCAGCAGCAGCTTAGGTCCTTCTAGAATGAGCTTGTATGCGGTCAGGTCGATGGCCTCCGGAATGAAGCGGTACCCGTTCAACAGAAGCGACGACTCGTCCGTAACCGAGATCGCAATGACGAGCAGCATCGGCGCTACCATCATCACGGACAGCAAGATGAAGAATGTATGGATCGCGAATTGGGCCGTCTTGTCGCGAGTCATGATCGAACGCCTCCTACCACAATGAATTCTCGTCATTGATTCGTTTAATAATCCAATTCGAGATGATGACCAGCACCAGACCTACGACGGATTGATACAGCCCTACTGCCGTTGACATCCCAAGATCGCCCACTTTCTTCAAGGCACGGAATGTATACGTATCGACGACATCGGTGACTTGATACAGGAAGCTCGAATCATTCGGGATGAAGTAGAACAACCCGAAGTCTGCCCGGAATATGCCGCCGATGCTCATGATGAGGAGAATCGATATCAACGGTGCCAGCAGCGGAAGCGTAATGCGGAATGCCATTTGAATTTTGGTTGCGCCATCGATTCGTGCTGCCTCGTAGTAGCTCGAATCGATGCCGATTATCCCAGCGTAGTAGACAAGCGCGCTGAAGCCGATCCCTTTCCAGAGACTCACGATGATCAGAATGGCCGGCCAGTAGATCGATTCGTTATACCAGTAGACAGGATCGATGCCGAAGCCGGTCAGCACTTGGTTCAAGTAACCCTGATCATGATCGAGGAACGCCGTCACGATATAGCTGATTACGACCCAGGACAGGAAGTAAGGAAGGAACATTGTCGTCTGATGCACTTTCACGGACCGCCTGGATATCTCGTTGAGCAGGATCGCGACGAGCAGGCTCGCCGCTAACCCGAGCACAATGAACGCGACATTATACAGAATCGTATTGCGCGTCACGATGTACGCGGTCTCTGACGTGAAGAAAAATTTGAAATTCGTGAATCCTACCCACTCGCTGCCCCAGATCCCTTTGTCGAACCTGTAATTCTTGAATGCCAGCACCAGTCCGACCAACGGTAGATACGCGAAGATGATCGTATACAGAACGCCCGGCAGGCTTAGCGTGAACAATTCTATGTTGCGTCTGAACATCTGCCACTCGCTGACACGCCTTCTCCCGCTCATCACGTCACCCCATCCTCTCTGATTCGATTGCAGCTGCTCTTGGCTCTAACTATGCCGTAAGCGCTCTCAGATGGATACTGTCGCATCGACACACAACTGTGCGAATCCCGCTTCTCACCGACTGCGATTTAGGCACTGTCCTTACGAAACTCTACATTATCCTGCGCGTTCGGCGGACAGTCTATGTACTGCCCAACGAAGAAGCCGCAGCGAGGCGTATTCGCCTGCTGCGGCTGTCTGGGACCATACGGTCTATTCTCGCTGCCTCCTGCTCAAGTACTCGCGAGGCGTCGCGCCGAACTTTTTCTTGAACACGCGGAAAAAATGACTCTCGTTCACCAGTCCGATCTGCTCGATGATTTCCTTGACCGTAAGCGAGGTTTCCTCCAAGAGCTTGAGGGCATGGCCCAGACGAACATCCATCATGTACTCGGCGACGCTGATCGTTTCGTACCCTTTGAACTGCCGTCCGATATATTTGTCCGACATGCCAAGCGTATCGGCAATGCTCTGCAAGCTTAAATTGACGTCCCGATAGTTGCTGCGAATAATTTCTTTGATCGTCTGTACCAATATTTCGTTGCGATCCTCCGCCGTCTCCTTGGTCTTCTCCTCGAGGAATGTGTTGAACAAGTGCCTCAGCTTGTCGCGAATGTCCGACAGCGTCACTTCGCTCAATATTTGCCGATTCAAGCCATTGAGTTCATGCGCAAGCTTCACCGACATCTGAGCGCGCACTGCCTTCATCGTCTGTTTCATCAGGAACGCGATATGCAAGACCGCATGAATGATCGTGTCGTATTCCTGCTCGGCCGCATAGTCGTACCACCGCTCCAAGACGGCCTGAAACCGGCTTGCGTCCTCGAGATGAATGGCCTCCACGATCTTCTTGTCCAATTCCGCTTGCTTCTGTTTATCGTCGTCAACAGACATGCGCGCGACCATCTGCGGCGTGATGAGCGCCATGCGGCCATACACGATCCTGTACAGCAGCGCATCCTCGGCCGCGCGCACGAGCAGGGAAATATCCTGATGGTTCGGACTGCTCTCGCTGATTGCGGCGGTCAGGGACAGCTTATAGAACTTGTGTATGACGGTCTGAACTTCCCGAATCAACGCAGCGATGCCCGCAATCGCATCGGCGCCGTCCGACTCCGCGCTAATGAGCAGCGTGAACGTCCCGTCGCTCTTCTCCAAGATTTCGTTCATGAATGCCTTCTCGATGATCTCGCTTGCGATATTGCCGATCGCGAAGAGCAGCACGTTGTCGTCCATTGCGTTGCGCTTCCGATTCTCGCGAGCGTCATAATCGTCTATGGACAGCGCCGCGACAATTTTGGCGCCGCTGGGCCTAATTTGCAGCCCGTACTGTTCGATAATCTGGGCGAACTCCGGAACGCTGAACGTCGAACTCTTGTTCAAGATCATCCGAAGGTAGTACTGATTCGCCACGCTTCTTGAAGCGTCGTGCTTGCGCTTCATCAGCTTCATTTCTTCCGTGACTCGATCATAGACGCGCATCATGTAATGAATCTCATCTTTTCCCCGCGGCTCGTCGTCCGGGACATGTTCGCCCAGCCGCCGGACGATATTCTCGATCGGTCGATAGAGCAGTTGGGCGACGTATACGGACACGAGCAGGAACACGAGCAGGAATCCAGCAGTGAACACGATATAGGTCAACCTTAACTGATGGATATTCTCGAGCACTGCTCCGTACGGCTGGTAGGTGACGATTCCCCATCCGTTCTCGAGTCGGATGTGCGAGACAATCGCCTTATCGGCCCCCTTGCCGGCGATGAAGGATCCATGCTGATCGGCGTCCCCGGAGCCGTCGGTTCGATTGCTACCTGCATCCCGCTCGGCAAGGGCATGCATGATCAGCTCTTGCACAGCCTCCCCCTTGCCGTTAGCAGGATAGAGCAGCTGGCCCTTTCGGTCCAACACGAGCGTCGTATTCCCTTTTACCGCCAGATCATTGATCACCTGGATGTTCTTGAAGAACCAATCGGTCTTCACGTTCAGGATTAGCGTGCTCTGGTTGGCCGTTGCAGATTGGCCCGGGAGCGCGTCGAACAGGAAGAAAGAGAAGAACTCGATCTTATCGTTCTGGCCGGAGCGGAACGGAATCCACTTCGTCTCCCTGTTTATGCCGCCTGCCTTGAAATAGTCTGCAATGACGGCATAGATGGCATCCCTATGCACTGCAGTGCGGGGATCGGTCGGATAATAGCGCGTCGATACGAATGAATCGGCGTAGCTGTTATAGATCATGATGGAGTCGAGGAACGTCGTGGAATTGACCGTCCTGTCAAGCCGCTGAAGACTGGTGTAGTATTCCTCGGCTTCCAAGTCTCGGCTATAAAACAAGGAAGCCACATTGGGGTCGTTGTAGAGCGTCAACCCCATGTTCGTGATCATCTGATCGATGTAATCGATATTGTATTTCGTCTGCCCCAGAACCTTCTCGGTTGCTTCGAATTGCGATTCGAGCACCGTTTGCTCGGAATGATAGAACAGGAAGAAGGAGGTGAGCAGGGAGGATCCTACAACCAGTATCGTAATCGTTAGCAGCAACCGTCTCAAATATTTCCGCGATCGAAATTTGGCTAACCAATTCAAGTACCGTCCCTCCCCGTTCTTGCAGTCCTATTCCCCTTGCCCCCCTCTCAGGGGAAGCGAGTCCAGCACGAGCACCCAATCTTGCCCTCGTCCCCCGGTCGGAGGCTGGAAGGCTTCTTCGCCTTCATTCGCATAACGGCCGATCGGGATGCTCTCGCCCGTTCTCGGGTCGAACCAGGAGGCCGACACTTCCGCGCCTTCGATCCGCCCCATCTGTACGATCGTGCGCACGCCATTCGGCATGTAGACCATGGCATGATGACGTCCCCTAGCGGCCCGCGCGTGGTTGGACCCTTCCCGGTTATGGATGACCAGCGTCTGGTCGGGCACGCGATCCGTCATCGATCGGGATTCCATCAATGCGCGGACATGGCCCATCTGCCGCCCACCCGGCTTATGGAGCGCCTGCTTCCATGTCGTAACGAAATATTCGCCGCTCTCCGCAAGGTCGCGGAAGAACGGCTTGCCATACTCGTCTCCCATACTGCCATTGTACAACGGCCATACGGCATGGTGTCCGTAAGTATGCCCGAACGCTCCCGCGAATACCGCATAGTACGCCGCGCGCCGTACATCCGCTTCGTCAAAGTAACCGCCCTTCGTATAATCCAGCCCATGGTCCTCGTAGCAAGGCTCGGCATCGAGCGTCGGCTTGACCGGCACTCGGTTGTAGTCCGCCTCCACTAACCTGTAGTTATCCCGCTCCGGACCGTGTCCCGACTGGATCATGTTGAAGTCCAGCCACTCCTCGTCATGTACGTGATAGGACGAAGACATGCCGCCCTGGGGATGCAGCGTGATAAGATGCTTGCCGCCGTCACCTTCCCGCAGACCCGCGGCCATCCGCATGACCACGTCAAAATGCCGCTGCGTCTCCAAGATTCGATCGCCGCCGACTACCCAGACGATATTCGAGCGATCCTGATAGCGCTCACCAAGCCACCGCCCGTACGCGTAGCTGTTGCTTCCGTCGAAGATCTCCGGACCCTCTCCCCATGCTTGGCGAAATTTATCGCCCCATGTCGGCACGATGGCCATATAGATGCCGAGCGTCTCCGCTCGTTCGATGATGTGGTCGACATGATCCCAATAGCTGTACCCGTCCGATGTATCGGGTGCTGCCGGGTTATAGCGGCCTTGATCGTCTTGCGTGAGCGGCAGCCGGCCATACGGATTAGGGACCGTCAGGCCGCCTAGCTCGCCGATTAATGCGGCCTGTACAACGTTGAAGCCCTGCTCCGCCCTTACGCGCAAATAATGATCGGCCTCTTCCCGATCTAAGCGATGGAACAGTTCCCATGCCGTGTCGCCTAACCAGAAGAACGGCTTCCCATCCGTTGTCGCGAGGTATCTACCGTTCGCGCTGACCTTCAGACCGAGAAGTGAATTATGCATTCGCTCGCCCCCTTATTCGCAGCGGCGCTTCGCCCGGCGGTCCCCACGGAGAATCATAGGACGGCGCATTCGCGTATCGCGTCATCTTAACGGCAAGCGTCGCTCCTGTGCCGGGCAGCAGCCGGACCGCCATCCATTTGCCATCAATGTCGCGCGTATCGATGACGTTGCCATGCGCGTCTAAGAAGTCGACCTGTTCGAACCGATGCTCTCCGAAATTGCCCGCCTGCAGCACGACCTCACGTTCCTCCTCATCGGACAGGTTATACAAGTGAACCTCTGCCGACTCCGCATCCAGCTTCGCGACAAGCGCGCTGACGGATTGCGGGAGACCCGGTCTTTGGCGGATGCCGTCATAGTATCGCACGCGTGCATGCTGCAGCCCGCCATGCGACAGATGCATCGGTGCCCCCAGCGTCAGCTGGGCCAGCCCTTCCATGTATACGGGGCACATCTCTTGCCACTTATGGATGCTGTTCAGCTCATCGAGCGAATAGCCGTCCGTGACCCATTGCTCGGGATCCCCTTTGTCCGACAACATTTTGTTCAATTGCCGGTTCACCAACTCCAGGTTCGCTTCCAGAATCCGTTCGGGATAGTCCGGACGCTCGCCGCGAATATATTGGAACCAAGGGACCCAATTCCCGATGTAATGCTTCGTATTCTTGCCTTCATGCGTACCTGAATATCCCGGCACGTCGATGTGGCGCGAATGCTCCGGGATCGGGACGCGCGTGACGCGTTCCAAGTCTTCATCCGCCATGGAGATGTACCACAGGTGGATGGGATAGAGCGGGTTCGCGCTCTTGTAATCGGTCCAGCCCGCATCGAAATGCCGATTCGGCACGACCCATTCGCCGTTCTCCATCCTCCCCTTCTCCCACATCAGATCCAGCTGCGCGCGCGCAAGGTCGAGATGCGCGAGATCGCCTGTCAACAGTACGGCATTGGAGCAAGCGATCAGCGTCGGTTCCATAATGGTGAAGAAGCCGTGCGGCCAACGCCATCCGTAGTAGCCCCCCCACCACTTGCCGTCCATATACTCGCCGATCTCGCCCGACAACCCGACATTATCGGGCAGCAGGCCTCCGTTGCGCTCAGCGCGCTCCTTCCATGCCCCGATATAAGCCAGTACCCAGTCCTTGTGCTCTAGGCGGCCCTCATATAGGTACGCATGGGTTACCAGCGAGGTCGCGTTCAGATTAAGGGGCACATCGCCCTGCGCCATGCGATCGTTCATCAGCGCAATAATGCGCGCGTAGATCGCGTCATCCGTCCATTGGCACTTCATGCTGGCATAATCGACGCCCGGAATATCTTCGAACGGCGCCAAGTAGTCGTCCAGTACCTCGCGATGCGTCGACCAATCTTCTTCCGTCATCTGAAACCGCGGCCCTCTGCTTCCTGTAATCGGGGAACGGATCAGCTTGCGCTCCTTATCGTAATTCAGCGCTTCTGGATCATCGCCGGTGTAGAAGGACGCGAATCTGGCAGCCCGCTGCCGATCCTTGAGCGAATAGGGCTCAGCCAGGCCAAGGAAGTAGAAGAATAGCATGCCTTCCCCATGGTGCATCCAATCGTAATAACCGTCGAACTCGCGGTAGATCTGGCCATATTCGGTCCATTGCCAAGTAATGCCTTCGAACATAAGACGCGCCAGTCGCTGCGCCTGCTCGCTGCCGCCGAGCGTATAGAGCAACGTCAAATACATGAAGCCCTCATAAGGGTCGTCTGAACCGTCCATCCCCTTCCAATCTTCACGCCATATCAAAGTCCCGTCCGAACGGGCATACCTGCTCACGTACTGCTCTGCCGCCAGATTTAACGTATCCAACAGCTGTCTCTCCTGGATCGCCCATTCGGGTGCTGCCCGACGTTCGCTGACTGAATAGCTCGGATATGCGCTGCACTGTCCCATCATGGTTGTCCTCCCTTGCTAGTTGCTAGCTGCATGGCAGCATTGCCATACACGGTAAGCGATTCTACTATGCCAAATCTTATATGCATTCGCTACTGTACATAGTGAACGATACTGTGCAAATGGGTGATTCCACTACCATTGTCCATAATTTGCCCAATGAGACGGCAAACATGAAGACGGCCGGACAGGCATTTCGCCTGACCGGCCGCATCGACCGCCTGCCTATTCTTATTAACTCCCCTTCAGCGCTTCCAAACCTGCCAATAACGAATCCGCCAGCATCCGCCGTGTCACCTCTAGCTCGAGCGGCAGCCCGAAGCCTCCCTTCTGCTCGAGCGACGCGAAGCCGTGCAGCAGGCTGCGCAGAATGCGAACCGCGTGCAGCGCCTTCTCTCCTGCCAATCCATACCCCTCAAGCACGCGCGTCACGACGGCGACCGTCTGCTCGCCCGCGCGCTGCACGGACGCATCCCACTTGTCCGTCGACAGCTGCGCGGCCTCGTACAACCCGGGGTGCTGTCGCACGAAGCCGATATACGCGTCGCACAGCGCATGAATCGCTTCGTCGCCGGACCGCCCGATCGCGGCTGTCACCAATGCTTCATGCAGCTTCTCCAGTGCATAGGCGGCCATCTTCAGGCGAAGCCCGCCTAGGCCGTTCACGTGGTTATACAGGGAGGGCGAGCGAATATCGAGCTTCTGGGCCAGGGAAGCCAGCGTCACCGCCTCCAATCCCTCCCGGTTCGCAATCTCCGCCGCAGCCAGCAGTACGGCCGTCGTGTCCAGCCCGGCTCTAGGCATGCAGCTTCCCTCCCTTTCGACCTGCATGGTCCAGCTCCGCTTCGGCTCGTTCGATGGCCCGCTGCATGGCGGTCTGCGGATTCTCGAGCAGCTTGCCATGACCGACAGCCAGCAGCGTCGGCTTCAATGCCAGCAGCATGCGCGCGCTCTCGAGCGCCAACGGCTTATGCCAGGTGGCCATGGCAGGGAACGGGAACCACGGCATTAGCGTGCCGGAGACCGCTACCCCGCCGCGCGTCTGCAGCGCGTCGCCCGCGATCAGCGCGCCGGAGCGCCTGTCGAGGTAAGCGACCAGACCCGGCGTATGGCCCGGCGCTGCATGGACGGTGAGCGAGCCGATGCTGTCGCCGTCCTGCAGCAGCCGATCCGGCCGCGTGACGACATTCTTCGGCACATCCCCTCGAATCGGGAACTGCGGTTCGTCCGCCTGCAGCGACGTATCGCCGGCCAGCAGCCTGGCGTCTCTAGCCGAGATCATGACCTCCGCTTCGGGCAGCACCCGCTTCAACCGATCCAGCGCCCCGACGTGGTCCCCATGCGCATGCGTTAACGCGATCCTGCGAATCGGCTTCCTCAGCCTCTCGGCTGCGGCTAGAATCCCCTTCGCGCTGAACGGCATTGCACAGTCGATCAGGGTCAGTCCGTCAACCTCCTCGACGAGATAGCAATTCACCGGAAACAGCCTTGGCATGAACGACAATTGATGCAATTTTCCGTGCGTTGTTATTTTCATCACAGTCTCGCCCCTCGTAACTAATATGATTAGTTTTATCATAACTAATCACATTAGCTTTCGTCAATGTTTTTCGTCGGTTTCTTCCTAAATTTCGGTAATTCAAGCGATCGTGTGATAATTATCACTTTCGGTGCGCCCGGCCACCTTGTACACTGAAGTCAGGAAATGGAATGGATATCATTGGTTCGCAGGCGGGAAAGCTACACCCGACATCCTGCCCGAAGGGAGACGCAGATCATGGAACTTATCCCCTTGCAGCAGGTCGAGAAGCTGGCGCTGAAGAAGCACAAGATCTACACGACAAGCAAGCTGCACTATGTGCTGCGCGCCATGCTGGCCAGCATGTTCATCGGCTTCGGCGTCATCGTCGCCTTCAAGACAGGGAACTACTTCTACCTGGAGCATTCCCCGCTGACGTACCCGATGGCCGCGCTCACGTTCGGCGCCGCGATCATCTTAATCTCCTACGGCGGCGGCGACCTGTTCACCGGCAACACGTTCTACTTCTCCTTCGCCGCGCTGCGCCGCAAGCTGCCCTGGGGAACCGTGCTCCGGTTGTGGCTTACGAGCTATGGCGGCAACATCCTGGGGGCAGTCGCCTTCGCGCTGCTCATCTGGGCCACCGGGCTATTCGAGAGCGCAGACGTGAACGGCTTCCTGCTCAGCGTCGTAGAGAAGAAGATGCAGGCGCCGATCGTCGAGCTTTTCTTCCGCGGCCTGCTCTGTAACTGGCTGGTCTGCCTCGCCTTCTTCGTCCCGATGGGGATGCAAGGCGATGGTCCGAAGCTGTTCGCCATGATGCTGTTCGTCTTCTGCTTCTTCATCTCGGGCTACGAGCACAGCATTGCGAACATGTGTACCTTTGCCATCGCGCTCGTATTGAATCATCCCGGCACCATCTCGCTAGGCGGCGTGCTGCATAATCTGATCCCGGTCACGCTGGGGAACATGATCGGCGGCGGCATCCTAATGGGCTACATGTATTATTTCGTGAACAAACCTTATATGGATACAGAGGAGATGCATTGATATGAAGAAAACAAGAGTAGTTGTCATCGGCGTAGGAGCGGTAGGTTCCACAACGGCCTATACCCTGCTGCTGCGGGGAAGAATGGATGAATTGGTCTTGATCGACGCGAATGCGGGCAAGGCCGTAGGCGACGCGCTCGATATGAATCACGGCATGCCGTTCATCGGCGGGACCAAGGTGTGGGCAGGTACTTACGAAGACTGCGCGGATGCGGACATCGTCATCATTACGGCCGGCGCCGCTCAGAAGCCCGGCGAGACGCGCGTCGATCTCTTGAAGCGCAATGTCGGCATCTACGAGAGCATCATCGACGAAGTGCTCAAGTACAACAAGGACGGCATCCTATTGATCGCGACGAACCCCGTCGACATCATGGCCTACTTCTCCCTTAAACGTTCCAAGTGGCCGGTTCACCGCGTCATCGGCTCCGGCACGCTGCTCGACAGCGCGCGCTTCCGCTACCTGATCGGCCAGCATCTGCGGATCGACCCGCGGAGCGTGCATGCGCACATCATCGGCGAGCACGGCGACTCCGAGCTGCCGGTCTGGAGCCTGGCCAACGTTGCCGGCACGGACGTCGATATTACCGACGAAGCGAAGCAGGAGATCTTCGTGAACACGCGCGATGCCGCGTACCAGATCATCGAAGCCAAGGGCGCGACCTACTATGCGATCGCCCTGGCGCTCGACCGGATCGTGACCGCCATTCTGCGCAACGAATCGGCCGTGCTCAACGTCTCCACGCTGCTCGATAACTATCACGGCGTATCGGACGTATACCTGGGCGTACCTTGCGTCGTCGACCGCACGGGCATCCGCGAAGTAATGAACATCAGCCTCTCGGAGGAAGAGAAGGCGCTGCTGCACAAGTCGGCGGATAAGCTGAAGGGCTTGATTCAGTCGATCGAGATGTAACGATTACCGGACCTTCAGGCCCGGCCATGAAGCCCCTGTCAGGCGCGTTCAACGGACGCTAACCTGGCAGGGGCTATATTGTTGTAGGCGCCTCTCACCGCATGCATTCTCTTCCGCAACTCCAACTCTCCCGCGCAGTCCATTTAAGTGCTTTTCGGGCAACTATTCGGGTTGGAATCCGCGATTCGCTGCCGATAGTTGCTTTTGGAGCAACTAAACCTGCCAGTTTTCATACAAGCATAGAATAGATGGACATTTAAGTGTCCGAAAAGCAACTATTCGCCCGGACACGCCGGATTCCTCCGATTTAAGTGCTCGAAAAGCAACTATTTCCACCACCAGCCGCCTCCCCCATCCCAATTGATGCGCTTACATTCATTTTCCGGCAGGGCCCATTCATTATCGCGCATTTACAGTCAGAATATTCTGACTTATTATGACGATGAGAATGAATAGCGGAGGGATGAAGGAATGAGCAAACTTAGCTGGTACGACTTCATGACGGAACAGGATAAGGCACATGACGCCCTGCTGGGCAAAAAGGAGCTCGCCGGATTCGGGTCGAAGCCGGCGCTGCTGCTGATCGACATTTACTACAGCGTGCTGGGCATGAGGCGCGAGCCGATCCTGGAATCGATCAAGACCTGGCCGATGAGCACGGGGCTCGAAGGCTGGGAAGCCGTCGACCAGACCGCGATCCTACTCGCCGCCGCAAGAGCGAACGGCATTCCGGTCATCCATGTCAAAGGCCTCCACACCGGCGTCAACACCTGGTCGCGCGGCGGCAAGGGCAAGCGCAACACATCCGCTCTGACGGAGGACATGATCGCGAAGGGCCGCGAAATCGTCGAAGAAGTCGAACCGCTGCCGGGTGAGCTCGTCATCGAGAAGGCTGCGGCGAGCGCTTTTCACGGCACGCCGCTCCTGTTCCAGCTCGTCAGCCTCGGCATCGACACCGTAATCTGCTGCGGCGAGACGACCAGCGGCTGTGTCCGCGCATCCGTCGTCGACGGTGCGACCTATCGCTTCAAGATGGGCGTCGTGGAGGAATGCGTCTTCGATCGCACGCAAGCCTCCCACTACATGAATCTGTATGATCTGCACCAGAAGTATGCCGATGTCGTCAGCTTGCCGTATACGGTGCAATATTTCGAAGCTGTCGGCTCGAAGAGCGAAGCCAGCGTGACCGCTTAGGGCAGCACGCCCGCCAAGCCGCCCCCCTGACCTGCCCCCTGATTGATACGTTCCTCGAAATGGCGGATGAACAGTGCATCCAGGCTGTTCATCTCGCCCTTGCGATAGACGACGAACACCTGACTCAGCGGAAAAGGATTGTGTTCGATCTCCAGTTGAACGAGTTCCCCCTGCTCCACCTCCCTCCTCATGTAGACGCCTCCCGATAGGAACACCCCCGCATTGCGCATCAAGAAATGCTTGATTAACGCCAGGTTATTCGTCTCGTACTTCGGCTTATACGGGTAATTAAATTGCGCCAGTGTCATGTCGATCATCTGCCTGTACTGCGTCTCCTTCGGATACGTGACGATCGATTCCTTCAGAATATCCCCCAGCGGTACCTTCTTCTGCTTCGCGAAAGGATGCTCAGGCGACACGAACAGCATCGTCTGCTCGCTGTGAATCGGACGGTATACGAATTCGCTGTCATTGCTCGTATAGCGGGTAATACCGAGCTGGAATGTCTGATTCTTCATCAGCCGGACGAGCTCATTCGATGCGTAGCAATACACCTTAATCGAGACATGCGGATAATCGTCCGTGAAGGAATCCATGACATCCGGCAGCACATAGGCTGCGAATGAGTTGTTGCAGCCGATCGACAGCTTCCCCGTCTCCCCGGCACTTACCCGTTCGACCGCCTCCTTCCCCTCCTGAATCGCGCCCATGATGCGCCTGGCATGCGGCAGGAACGCCTTGCCCTCCTCCGTCAGCCTGACTTTCCCTCTCCCGCGAATAAGCAGCGACTTGCCGATCTCTTTCTCCAGCTGGCTGATCCGGTGCGAGACCGTAGGCTGCGGCAGATAGAGCAGCTCGGCCGCTTTCTTGTAGGAACCGTTCTGGTAGACCGTCAAGAAGGTTTCGATCTGTTCAAGATTCATCTCCACCCCTCCATTGTGTAAAGATAATTAACACAATACTATCACCGACTGATGCGAAGAACAATAATTAGTGCCGTTAAATTATCTGAAAATTTAGTCTTGTATCCGTTATCATTCAATTAATGAACATTGGCATTCATAACTGATGATTTACGAACCCCTCCGCCCTCCCATACACTGAGATCAAGCAATCAAGGAGTCAGCAAAACGTTAGGTTAGTTAACAAGAAATGGAGGAGTGAACATGAACACAAGAGGATGGGAGAAGTACTTGTCCGAGCGAGACCGGCAGCATGACGCGATGAACGGCAAACGGGAACCGAACGGCTTCGGCGCGAAGCCGGCGCTGCTCCTGATCGACATCTACTACAGCGTGCTCGGTACGAAGCGCGAGCCGATCTTCGAGTCGATGAACACCTGGCCGGGCAGCACGGGGCTTGAGGGCTGGGCCGCCGTCGACAAGACCGCCGAGCTGCTCGCGGTCGCTCGGGAGACCGGGATACCAGTCATTCACGTGAAGGGGCTCCAGAACGGTATGAAGCCTTGGATCCATCGCAAGCGCGGGGCATCGAAGCTGCCGCAGGAGCTATTGAAGCGCGGCTTCGAGATCGTCGACGAGGTGAAGCCGATCGGCGGCGAGCTCGTCATCGAGAAGTCCGCGCCTAGCGCCTTCCAAGGGACGCCGCTCTTGTTCCACCTTATCAGCCTCGGCATCGATACCGTCATCTGCTGCGGCGAGACGACGAGCGGCTGCGTCAGGGCAAGCGTCGTCGACGGCGCGACCGAGCGGTTCCGGATGGGCGTCGTGGAGGAATGCGTCTTCGACCGGACGGAGTCTTCGCACTGGATGAACCTGTACGACATGAATCAGAAGTATGCGGATGTCGTGCTGCTGGACGCCGCGAAGCAATACTTCCGCCAAGTCGGCAAGAAGCTGGCCGTATAGCGAAGCAGACGATCTGAAGAGCCATACGATTAACGAATACGATTCTATGCCAATGCCAAGGAGGAATGAACATGTACGGTTGGGAGACTTACATGAGCGAACGGGATAAGAAGCACGACGAGCTATGGGGCAAGAAGGAGCTGTACGGCTTCGGCGAGCGTCCGGCGCTGCTGCTCATCGACATCTACTACAGCGTGCTCGGCACGAAGCGGGAACCGATCTTCGAATCGATGAAGCAGTGGCCGTCCAGTACCGGACTCGAAGGCTGGGAAGCGGTCGACAAGACGGCCGAGCTGCTCGCAGTCGCCCGCGAGAACGGCATTCCGGTCATCCACATCAAAGGCCTGCACTCCGGCGTCAATCACTGGGGCCGGCGCAAACGCCGCCAGGTCGACATGTCGCCGGAGCTCCGCCAGAAGGGCACCGAGATCGTGGACGAGGTGAAGCCGCTGCCCGGCGAGCTTGTCATCGAGAAAGCTTCGCCGAGCGCTTTTCACGGCACGCCGCTAACGTTCCAGCTCGTCTCGCTCGGCATCGATACGGTCATCTGCTGCGGCGAAACCACCAGCGGCTGCGTCCGAGCCAGCGTCGTCGACGGCGCGACACAGCGCTTCCGGATGGGGGTTGTCGCCGATTGCGTCTTCGACCGGACGGAGGCCTCGCACTACATGAACCTCTACGACATGCATAACAAGTACGCCGACGTCGTCAGCCTTGGCGATGCCAAGTCCTACTTCACATCGATCGGCGCGAAGAACAAGGCTGCCATGAACGCATAATCACGATCGACAGCGGTGCATGAGGATGGCTCCTAACCGCCCTTTGGAACGGAGCCTCCGCCGACACCAGGCATCACCCACTACACCGCATCGGATGGAGGGAATGAACCATGAAGAGTACCCGTATGATTAAGCTCGGATGGATGGTACTGCTCGCTGTCGCCGTCTTCGTCACCGCATGCTCCGATGGCGGCAGCTCACAACCGGCGAACAGCGAGAAGGAGAACGCGGCTGCATCGACCGCAGCGGGTTCCAATTCCGCCCCTGCAGGCGACAAAGTATTGAAGGTCCGCTTCTACGACGACCCGGCAGGGTATGACCCGGCCAGCATATTCCGGATCGAGAACGAGAACATCGCCTTTAACATTTTCAGCGGATTGACGACGTACGAATCGGCCACGGGCAAGATCATCCCGGATCTGGCCGAATCCTGGGAATCGCCCGACAACCGCGTGTGGACCTTCAAGCTGCGGCAAGGGGTCCAGTGGCAGAAGGGCTACGGAGAATTCACGTCGGCGGATGTCGTGTACTCCTACAATCGCATTCTCGACCCCGCTACCGCCTCGCCGTACGCGGCTGAGTTCAACAATGTGGCGTCGATCGAGGCCCCTGACGATTACACCGTGGTCATCACGCTGAAACAGCCGGACGGTAACTTCCTTCACCAAGTCGCGAACTATCACCAAGGCCAGATCGTGAAGAAGGAAGCGGTCGAGCAATTCGGCGATCAATTCAAGTGGAATCCCGTCGGCACCGGACCGTTCGCGGTGGAGAAGATCGATCCGACCTCCGAGATCATTCTCGTTCGGCACGACGACTACTACCTCGGTCCTGCACCGCTCTCGAAAATTATTTTCCGAATCATCAAGGATGAGTCCACGGCGACCATCGCGCTCCAGAACGGCGAAGTTGATGTCGTGATGCGCTCCAACAAGGAGGAGAATCTCGACATTCTCGAGCAAGCCGGCTTCAAGATGAATTACGTCGAGAATTACGCCGTCTCGCTGAAGGTATTCAACCTCGAGAATCCGATCCTGAACAACGCGAAGGTCCGGCAGGCATGGGCGCACGCCGTCGACTGGGAGACTATCGCGGCCGGCATCTCCCCTCGCCTGCAGAAGAAGGCCAAGAGCATGCTGCTCGATTGGATGGAAGGCTATTCGGATAACATTCCGAGCTATGAGTTCAATCCCGAGAAGGCGAAGCAGCTGCTGGCAGAGGCCGGCTACCCGGACGGCTTCGAGATCCAGCAGGACGGCACTTCCGCCACCGGCGTATCCGAACAGATGCAGCTCGAGCAAGAGTATCTGGCCGCCGCCGGCATTAAGGTCAACTACAATCTCGTCGATACGCCGACCTACAATCAGATGCGGAACAACGGTGATTTTCAGCTATCCGGCCGCCTGCTGCCCGCTGTCAATCCCGACATGATCCTATTCAGTTACCTGCACCCGGATAACATCGCGCCTAAGGGGCTGAACGGCGCCCGCTACAACAATCCAGAGTTGACGGCGAAGCTTGAGGCTGCGCGTGCAGAGACCGACAGCGACAAGCGGCTTAAGCTCTATGAAGAAGTCCAGCAGATCGCGATGACCGAGCTTCCTTATCTGCCGACCTATGCAAGCAATGTCTACTGGCCGAGCAAGCAAGAGGTAGACGGCATCGTCATCAATAAGCTGGCGCAGGTGAACTTCTATTACGTGGACATTCACTAAGGAGGAGGGCAACGGCTATGGTGAGCTACTCGATTCGACGCATCCTGCAGCTTGTCGTGACAATGCTTGGCGTCGTGACGCTGGTCTTCTTCTCGATCCGGCTCATTCCCGGCGACCCGGCGGCAGCCATGGCCGGCGACCACATGTCCGCCGAGGCGCTCGAGCAATTCCGCCAGAAGCTGGGGCTTGATGCCCCGCTCTGGCAGCAGTATCTGGACTACTTGACGAACATCGCCACGCTGAACTTCGGCCAGACGATTACGACCTCGCTCCCGATCGCGGATCTCATGCTGAAGGCACTCCCGATCACGCTCATTGTCGCGCTGCTTACCGTTCTATTCACCGTGCTGATCGCAATCCCGCTAGGCACGCTGGCAGCTTATCTAGCTAATAAGGGAAAAAAGGCGCTCGACAACCTCATCACATGGTCCGCCATGGTCGTCGACCTGATGCCTTCGTTCTGGACGGCACTCATCCTGCTCCTGTTCCTCTCCCTCACGCTGGGTCTCCTGCCTGCGAGCGGTCCGGTATCATTCGATGATCCCGTCATGCTGCTTAAGCGGATCGCGCTGCCGATTATCGTGCTCGCCGTCACGCAGGTCGCGACGCTTGCCCGCATTACGCGCACAGCCGTGCTGGAGGTGCTGAACGAGGACTATGTACGTACCGCGCGTTCGCTCGGCCTCTCTGAAGTACGCGTCGTGTTCCGCCACGCGCTTCGCAACGCGATGCTGCCGATCATTACGGTCGTCGGTCTCAGCTTCGGCAACCTGCTGGGAGGCACGGTGATCGTCGAATTTATTTTCTCCATACCGGGTGTGGGAACGCTGCTCGTGAACGGCATCAACAGCCGCGACTACCCGCTCGTCCAGAATGTCATTCTGTTCTATGCCTTCGTCTTCGTCGCCATTAACTTCATCACCGATATCGTCTACAAGAAAATCGACCCGAGGGTTCAGTTCTAGAGAGGGAGTGTGATCTACGTGAAGCAGGAAGCTCTCGCCGCACCTATCGGGAACACGGCTGCCGCGGCTCCGCGCCGCAGCGGCATCCGAATCCCGTACATCACGCCGCTGATATCGAATCGCAATGCACGGTGGGCGCTGGCCATTCTGCTCCCGATTGTGCTGCTCGCACTGTTCGCGAAAGTGCTGCCGCTGCAGCCGCCGCTTACGACGAACATCGCCGCCAGCATGTCGCCGCCTTCCTTCGCTCACCCGTTCGGTACCGATAAGCTCGGACGCGATGTCCTCAGCCGGACGCTGGAAGGCGTCAAAATCTCGCTCGTCGTCGGATTCGCCGTAGCGGCTGCGGCACTCGTCTTCGGCATCGTGCTCGGCACCGTCTCCGGCTTCTTCGGCCGCGCGGTCGACCGGATTATTATGGGGACCGTCGATATTTTCCTCGCGTTCCCGTCCCTGCTGCTCGCGATCGGCATGGTGGCTGTGCTCGGCGCCGGCACGATCCCGGTCATCTGCGCCATCGCGCTGGCCGACATCCCGCGATTCATCCGGCTGCAGCGGTCGCTGGTCATCGGGCTGAAGTCGCGTACCTTCATCGATGCAGCCCGCACTGTCGGCGCATCGCAGCGCTGGCTCATGCACAGGCACATCGTGCCGAACACGATTGCGCCTCTGTTGGTCGCCGCCAGCATCGCTGCCGCTAACGCGATTCTGATCGAGGCCAGCCTCAGCTTCCTCGGCCTCGGCATCCTGCCGCCCGAGCCGTCGCTCGGCAACATTATCAAGGACGGCCAGGCGTATCTGCAGCAGGCATGGTGGATCTCCGCACTGCCCGGCTGCGTCATCCTGCTGATCGCGATCTCGCTGCATCTGTTGTCCGACGGGATCCGGGAGGCGCTTGACCCGCGCGCACGCAAGTCCTAACCCTATTGCCAGATTATGATCACTCGGCTTCACTATCCTATCGAATCCCGGAGGTGTTCTCGATGTCCACGCCGCTTCTGCAGGTTAGAGACCTGCATACGCATTTTTTCACCGATTCGGGAACCGTCAGAGCCGTGAACGGCGTCAGCTTCGATCTCGAGCGCGGCGACCGTCTCGCCATCGTAGGCGAGAGCGGCTCGGGCAAGAGCGCGATGGCCATGTCCCTGATTCAGCTCATTGCCTATCCGGGCAAGGTCGTCTCCGGCAGCGTTAAGCTCGAGGGCCAGCAGCTGATCGGACTCCGCGAGCAAGAGCTGAATGCCGTCCGCGGCAAGCTTGTCGGCACGGTATTCCAGGACCCGATGTCGTCGCTTGATCCCGTCATGCGGATCGAAGATCAGATGGTCGTGCCGATTCGCAAGCATCTCGGCCTCGGCGCCAAGGAAGCGCGGGAACGCGCGATTGAACTGCTGAGCCAAGTCGGCATTCCCGATGCTGCCAAGCGGATCTCCGCATACCCCTATGAGCTGAGCGGCGGCATGCGGCAGCGCGTCATGATCGCGATGGCGCTGTCCAGCAGCCCGAAGCTGATCATTGCCGACGAGCCGACGACGGCGCTCGACGTCACCATCCAAGCGCAGATCGTCGAGCTGCTCAAGGGGCTGACCGAGACGACCGGCACGGCGATGATGTTCATAACGCATGATCTAGGCCTCGTAGCGCGCTTCGCGCAAAAGGTCGCCGTCATGTACGCAGGCCGCATCGTCGAGTACGGAACGGTGCGCGAGCTGTTCGAGCATCCGCGCCATCCTTACACGCAGAGCCTGCTCATGACGATTCCGAGCGTCAGCGGCGAGAAACGCCGCAGGCTGCTGCAGATCCAGGGCTATCCGCCGGACATGAAGCTGCCGGTTGTCGGCTGCGCATACAAGGAACGCTGCCCGGCAGCATTCGACCGATGCTTCTCGGAAGCGCCGGAGTTGACGCCGCGAGATGATCGCGGAGGAAGCGATCAAGCCGCCGCATGCTGGCGGGACCGCGGCCTCTTCACCGACGAGCGAAGCGATACCGCCGCGCTTGCCGAGGCATTCGCGCCGCCGGTGCAAGCCGATGCAGCGGTGTCAGCAGCAGCGGAAGACGTTCTGCAGGAAGCGAGCAGCGCATTGTCGCCGGTCGTGCTGCAGATTTCCGGGCTGCATAAGCATTTTCGCAAGAAGGCGACGCTGCCGTGGAAGCCCTCCACGGCGATTCGCGCCGTGAACGGCATCGATATTACGCTGCGCCGCGGCGAGACGATCGGCATTGTCGGCGAGAGCGGCTGCGGCAAGAGCACGACCGCGCGCATGCTGCTCGGTCTCGACGAGCCGACTGAAGGCGAGATCATGTCCGAAGGCAGCATCCAGATCGTCTTCCAGGATCCGTTCTCGTCATTCAATCCGAAGATGAAGATCGGCGACATCATCGCCGAGCCGCTCCATGTCAAGAAGATCGGCACGCGGGATGAGCGAAGCCGTCGCGTCCGCGAGCTGATCCAGAAGGTCGGACTGGAGTCCTCCTACCTCGACCGCTATCCCAGCCAACTGAGCGGCGGGCAGCGGCAGCGCGTCGGCGTCGCCCGCGCGCTGGCGCTCAATCCGGCGGTCGTCGTGGCCGATGAACCGACCTCGGCGCTCGATGTGTCCGTTCGCGCGCAGATCATCAATCTGTTATGCGACCTGAAGGAAGAGCTCGGCGTCAGCTTCGTCTTCATCTCGCATGACCTGTCTACCGTCCGCTATATCTCGGATACGATCGCCGTCATGTATCTGGGCGAGATCGTCGAATACGGGCCGGCCGAGGAGATTTTCCTGAAGCCTGCGCACCCTTATACCGCGGCGCTGCTCGCCTCCGTCCCCGTGCCGGATCCCGTGCTCGAAGAGCAGCGCGAGAAGATCGTCCTGACAGGCGAGTTGCCCAGCCCGGCGAACCCGCCGGCAGGCTGCGCATTCAGCTCCCGCTGTCCGATCGCGATGGAGGCTTGCATGTCGAGCAAGCCGCAGCTTGTCGAATACGACGGCGGACGCAAGGTATCATGCCATGCTGTCTCCTGAGTTCTACCGCAAGTTCGGCATCTATGGCGGCGGCCTATTCTTCACCATTACCGGCATGGCGCAGCCGTTCTTCACGCTGTATGCCCAAGAGGTCGGCGCATCGACGGCGGCGATCGGGCTGATGGTGACGCTGCGGTCCGTGCTCCCAATTTTCATCGCGATGCCTGTCGGTCAATTGATCGATTCCGTCGGCCCGATCCGCATGCTGAAGTACGGCAGCGCGTTCCTCATCCTGTCGCTGTTCACGAACATGATTGCTGGCAGCTTGTGGATGCTATCCTTATCGCAAGTGTTCATGGGCACCTGCGTCATCATCATGGCATCCTCGTTCCAAGTGCTCGTCTCCGAAGGGCAGAAGAACGAGCGCAACGAGAACATCAAGAAATATTCGATGTGGATGTCCGGCGGCGGCATGCTGGGACCGCTGATCGGCGGCGCGGTCACCTCGCTGTTCGCGAATCAACTGTTCGGCTACAAGTTCACGTTCGGCGCTGCTTGCGTGATGTCCGTGCTATTCTTCATCCTGCTGCTCGTGACGGCGAGAGGCTATGTCCGGGAGAGCACGGCCGGGGCAGTCGATCCACGGGAACTGCTCAAGCTGAAGGGCATCACCGACAGCTATATGAGCGGCATCGGCCTCATGAAGATCCGTTCCGTCCAATTCGGGATGATCGGGACTTTCCTCATTATGTACATTCAAGCGCTCTACATGAGCTTCATGCCGATCTACCTCGACCAGCTCGGCTTCGCGACGATGGCCATCTCGCTCATCATCTCGCTCAAAGGGCTGGCCGGCATGCTCTCTCGTTACGGGCTAAGCTGGATCATGAAGAAGACGCACATGGAGCGGATTCTGCTCATCGCCGGCATGATCGCCGCGATCTGCGTTGTGCTGACGCCGCTCGCGGGGTTGCACATCGCGGGCATCGTCCTGCTGGCGCTCGTGATGGGGGCTGCCGTCGGCATTAACTTGCCGGTCAGCATCATGATCGTCGTGAACGATACGAAGGATTCGGATCGGGGCAAAATCATGGGGCTGCGGCTCATCATGAATCGCTTCTCGCAAATACTCAGCCCCGCGATGTTCGGCTTACTCGGGCAATTATTCGGCCTCACGGCCGCGTTCTACAGCGGCGGCGCCTTCTTGGTGGCGACGATGCTCGGTTTCGCCGGGTATACGTCGGTCAGGTGGAAGCTCCGCACGTCCGGCTCTGAACGGGGCGCTGCAGGCGAGAGGCGCGCGGAGGGCGGCTTAGCGCCGGAGGAGCCGCCGGATGCGCTCGCAGCGGAACCGCACGAACGCGCGGCAGCCGGCGCCGCCGTCGGCGACGGCAAAGCTGCTGCGGCGGTGAAGTAGACTCGCAGCATGCCAGGGGGACACCAGATCGGTGTGTATCCCTGGCAACTGCGCTGCTCACGCCGGGCCTGTTGCTCCATAAAAACACAAAACGCCCTTCCTGCCTTGCGGCAAAAAGGACGTTCTTCGTCTGCATTTACAACACCTGCCCGAACCAATCCCACAGCACATTCAGCGACTTCGCGAGATTCGAGACCGGCCCCTTGCCCTTCATGGGCGAAAAATAACTCGGATGCTGCCCGCGGATATCGACCAGCGCGATGCGTTCCGGCGCGTACAGACGCGTGCGGCTCTCGCCGGCGCTGTACAGCAGGCCCGGGTAGCGATGCGCGTTCAGCTTGTAGTTGTCATGCGCCCAACTTCCCTGCCAGGTCATCGGGTCACCCTCGACGCCGATGCCCTTCTTCGCCAAGTAGCCGACCCGCGCGCGGAACTCGCTCCCGATCGGCACCTTCGGCGAGCCGACCTGCGCGACGAAGCGCACATCGCAGCCCTCTCGCTCGAGTAACTCCGCCGCGTGATAGGCCGCGACGCCTCCGCCCCCATGCCCGATGAACAAGAGCGGCGTGCTCGCCCCCAGCATCCGCACCTGTCGCTGCACCCGCTGTCCGCCGATCGACTGCCCTGCCTGTTCCGGCTTCAGCCGCGCATCCCGTCCTGCCGCATACCAATGCTTCATGACGCCTCCGCCAACGCCTGCCTCAGCTCCCGTGTCAGCTCCGACATCCGCAATCCCGCTGCTGCCTTCGCCGATCATACCGTAAGCCTGAATCGTCCGCAGGCGCACGGTTCTCCGCTCCGCATCGAACCGATTCCGCAGCGCATCCGCCAGCGGCTTGAACATCTCTCGCGGCGTATCCGCCCCGCCTACGAAATACACCGTCACCGGCTCCATACGCGATCCACTCCCATGAATGCTTTGTCTCTCGATTATAACACGTTGGACGCTCGGTCGCCGTCAGGGGTTATCATCGCCCAACGTCACAGCACAACAAGAGCCTGCCCGATCGTCTCCGATCAAGCAGGCCCTCCCCGTGCACCACACTAACTCTAAGTCGCAACCCCGTTATAGGTCATGATCCAGATCGAACCGCCGACGATGAGCACGACGATGACCAGACCGAAGATAAGCGTAATCAGGTTGTACCTCGGCTTCTCTTCCTCGCGCAGATGCATGAAGAACAGCAGCTGTACCGCGAACTGCAGCACCGCCGTGACCAGCAGCACGATCATCGTCCCCGTCCGATCCAGCAGATCGTTCAGCACGACGACGAGCGGGATGATCGTCAGCACGATCGACAGCAGGAAGCCGATCAGGTAAGACTTGAAGGAGCCATGCGCATGCTGAGCCGCATGCCCTTCCGCGCCATGCCCGCTATTCCCTTGAGCCGCCATCCTACATCACCCCCATCAAGTAGACGATCGTGAAGACGAAGATCCACACGACGTCCAAGAAGTGCCAGTACAAGCTCACGACGTTCACCTTGCGCTTCGTCACGTCGTTGATGCCGCGCTTCCACAGCTGCAGAATGATCGACGTCATCCAGACGAGGCCGAGCGAGACGTGCAATCCGTGCGTGCCGACAAGCGTGTAGAATGCGGATAAAAATGCACTCGTTCCGATCGTCGCGCCTTCATGCACCATGTGCACGAATTCCGTCACTTCGAGCCCGATGAACGTCGCGCCCAGCAGCGCCGTGATTGCCAGCCAGAAGATGAGTCCGCGCTTGTCGCCGCGATTCATCGACAGCACCGCGAGTCCGCTCGTGAAGCTGCTCGTCAAGAGGATGAACGTCGATGCGATAACACCCGGCATCGCGAACAGTTCTGCCCCTGTCGGCCCGCCGTCCGTGTTGCCCTTCAGGACGACATAGGTCGCGAACAAGCAGCCGAACAGAATGACGTCGGTAATAAGGAAGATCCAGAAGCCGAACTGCCGCATCGACTCGAGGTCATGGTGACCGTCATGACCGCCGCCGTGTCCATGGGCCTGATGCCCTCCGGCCCCGGCTGTATGATTCAATCCTTGCGCCATGTTACATCGCCCCCCTTGCCGCCGCTTCCGTTCGCTTGATCTCCTCGACCGGAATGTAGTAGTCGTTATCGTACGTGAAGGAATGCCACAGCATGCATGCCGCGACGCCGATCAGGCCCGGGATGGCCATCCACAGCCAATCCCAGACGAAGCCGAAGCCGGCCACGAACCAGAAGAAGGACTTGATGAACGGAATCGGCGAGTTCTTCGGCATGTGAATCGGCTCGAGCGCCGGCTGAGGCGCTGGCGCCTCTCCCCGCTCTCGGCGCTGCTTCTCTTCCCACCACGGATCTTGCTCGCCGGCGTAAGGCACCGTCGCGAAGTTATACAGCGGCGCCGGCGAAGGAATGGACCATTCCAGCGTGCGTCCTCCCCACGGGTCGCCCGTCGTGTCTTTCTCCATGAACTTGATGCTGTGCGCGATCTGCCACACCTGGAACAGGAAGCCGATCCCCATCAGGAAGCCGCCGATCGTGCTGATCAGGTTCAGTTCGAACCAGCCGGTATCCCAGCTGTACGTATTGACGCGCCGCGTCATGCCCATGAGACCGAGCGCATACTGCGGCATGAAGCAGACATAGAAGCCGATGTTCCAGAGCCAGAATGCCCACTTGCCCAGCCGCTCGTTCAGCTTGAAGCCGAACACCTTCGGCCACCAGTAGTACAGGCCCGCGAAATACCCGAACGCCACGCCGCCGATCAGCACTTGGTGGAAGTGCGCGATCAGGAAGTAGCTGTTATGGAATTGAAAATCCGCCGGCGCGACAGACAGCATGACGCCAGTCATCCCGCCTACGACGAAGCACGGAATGAAGCCCATCGTCCACAGCATCGGTCCGTTGAAGGATATCCGTCCGCGGAACATCGTGAACAGCCAGTTGAACACCTTGACCCCAGTCGGTATCGCGATGACCATCGTCGTCAACGCGAAGAAGGCGTTGACGTCCGCGCCGGAGCCCATCGTGAAGAAGTGATGCGCCCAGGTGAAGAATGAGAAGAAGCTGATGCTCATGAGCGCGAACACCATGGACTTGTAGCCGAACAGTTTTTTCTTCGAGAAGGTCGCGACGATCTCGGAGAAGATGCCGAATGCCGGCAGCACGACGATATACACCTCGGGGTGTCCCCACATCCAGATCAAGTTGATGTACATCATCGGGTTGCCCCCGCCGTCCAGCGTGAAGAAGTGCGCGCCCAGATAACGGTCCAGGAACAATAGCGCCAGCGTCACCGTCAGGATCGGGAAGGCGAAAATAATCGTCACGCAGCTCGACAGCACGGACCATGAGAACATCGGCATTTTCATCAGCTTCATCCCAGGCGCTCTCATCTTGAGAATCGTCACGATGAAGTTGATGCCGGTCATCAGCGAGCCGATACCGGATATCTGGATGCCCCAGATGTAGAAGTCCTGCCCGACGCCTGGACTGAATGCCTTGCCCGACAATGGCGGATAAGCCAGCCATCCGGCATCGGCCGAACCGCCGATGACGAACGAGACGTTGAACAGCATCGCGCCCCAGAAGAACAGCCAGAAGCTCAAGCTGTTCAGGAACGGGAACGCGACGTCGCGCGCGCCGATCTGCAGCGGCACGACGATATTGAACAAGCCGAACATGAGCGGCATCGCCATGAACAGAATCATGATGACGCCGTGCGTCGTGAAAATTTGATTATAGTGTTCCGCCGATAAGAATTCCATATCCGGCATGACCAACTGCGTCCGCATGAGCAGCGCATCCATCCCGCCGCGGAACAGCATGAGCAGCGCGGCAATGATGTACATGATGCCGATCCGCTTGTGGTCGACCGTCGTCAGCCATTCGCGCCACAGCCAGCCCCACTTCTTGAAGTAGGTCAGGGTGAACACGATCGCGATCATCGTCAGCGCGATTCCTACGTCTGCTCCGTAAATGAGCGGATCGCCGGTCACGAAGAACTCGGACGCGAATTCCTTGATTCTATCCAGCATGGTGTACCCTCCTACTCCTCGTGATGGTGATGCGCGTTGTCCGCATTCGCTGCTGTTTCGTTCGCAGGTGATTGAGCATCATCCGCGTCATCTGCGTCCGACGCGTGATCGCTGCCATGTCCATGCTCGCCATGCGGCATCGGCTCGACCTCTCTCGTCGATAAGCCGTGGTTATGCGACGCGCCGTACTTCGTCACGATCTGCTCGAACAAGCCTTCCGGCGTGCCCGCGAACGTGCGGACATCCGATGCGCCCGGCTTCGCCAGCTCCTTGTAGCCATCCAGCGTCAATTCCGGCGAGGCGCCTTGAATATTCTCGACCCACTCATCGAATGCGCCTTGGGAGGTCGCTTCCGCGGTGAATCGCATCTTGGCAAAATCTTTTCCGCTGAAGTTCGCACCAGAGCCCAGATATTCGCCTTGTTCGTCCGCCTGGAGGTGCAGCGTCATCGCCATGCCGGACATCGTGTAGATCTGCCCGCCGAGCTGCGGAATCCAGAACGAGTTCATCGGCGCGTCGCTGGTCAGCTCGAACTTCACCGGCACATCCTCGGGGAATCGCACGTAGTTAACGGTTGCGATATCCTGTTCGGGATAGATGAACAGCCACTTCCAGTCCAGCGATGTCACTTGAATGGTGAGCGTCTCTTCCTCTGATGCAATCGGCTTGGACGGCTCCAGCTCATAGGTATACTTCACCGTGATCACGGCGAGAATCGCGATAATCACGATCGGGATGCTCCACCAGGTGACCTCCAGCTTCGTGCTGTGCTCCCACTCCGGCTTGTAAGCCGCCTTGCTGTTCTTCCTCTCTCGATAGCGCCAAGCGATAACGAAGGTCATTACCAGCACCGGCAAAATGATGACCAGGCATAGCAGCGTCGTGATAATAATGAGATCCCTCTGCTGCTCCCCGATCGGCCCCTTCGGATTCATGACGATCAAGCTTTCGCCGCAGCCCGAGGTTAATACAGCGAGCGCAGCCATCGTCAGCATAGCTGCAATCCGCTTGAATATTGTCGATTGTCTCATCCAGTTCCTCTCCTTACGGACCCTTGGTAGATGGCGGCATAATCGCTTGATTACGCTCTTTGTGATTAAAGTAACATAATCGCCGCCGCGTATCTGCCCTGTTAACAAAGGCGTCAACGAAACGTCGCATTTCCGTAATAATTCGTTCACCGATTCGACGTTTGTTTGGAAGAAGCTGCTTCGAATGCGTGTCCGGACAACTTCTTCAATAACCGACAACCGCGCATTACCCGGGAAATAATGTTCGACAGGGCACTTCGACAGCTTCCTCGCCGGGGTGCGGCTACAATAGGCTTGTCCGTTGTTGACCGATGCACAGGATTCATGCAATAGCCTTAGGAAGACATTCCGAATACGAGGAGGCGCATAACGTGGCACATGCCGAACGACGTGACCTGTACCTGCGACCGACGCTCATCACCCCCGATTACGCGAAGGAAGAACCGGGCGAAGAGGCGAAGAGACCGCGACTGACTTTACGTTATCTGCACGAGCTGATCGATGATATCCATGTGGAGAACGGGAAGCTGGCCGATCAGATCGACACGCTCTCGAATCAATTGGACGAACTCGCCCGCAAGCTGGACGCGCTCGATATATGGAAGGAAGACAATGAACTTGCTGCTGGATTGGAGGTGCGCTTCGCATACGTCGAGCCGGAAGATGCAGCAGTTGCGGGGGATGAAAATGTCGTGGACCAAAGTGTGGCGCTAGTGGTTCCTGAGGCTCAGCCGTCGGCGGCTTCTTCGGCAGCGGCGGTTCCCGCGCTTCAAGAAACCGGCGAAGGGTCGGAAGCGTTCGCTAGGGAATGGTCGCTCGTCGTGCTTGAGGATTTAAGCTCATCGAACAGCATCATCCCACATGGCGCGGGCGAGCTGCCTGCTTCGCTGCAGGAGCGAATGATCGAGAACGTGAAGGAAGCGGCGCGGATCGCGGAGGAGATCGCGGCCCAAGCATCGTCGCATGCGGAAGGTGGTGCCGATCACGAGTCCGCTTCGGGGACGGAGACGGCGATGTCTTACGAGCATGCGATGAGCCTGCCGCAGCCGCCTAATCGATTGATCAGCGAAGCTCCCGACTCAGCGACAGAGCCCCTCTTGGCAGTCGGCTCGAATGCGGAACCGTCTGTCCCGGAGGCAAGCGTGCCGACAGCGCCGGCAATCGTGCCGCCAATCCGTGAGACGATATTCCGGCATGAACCGCTATCTTCTGCGCATTCGTACATCCCGCCGCGATCCGAGCGGCATACCGTCCCGAAGAAGCGGTCGTTATGGTCGCGCCTGTTCGCTCGGCAGACGCTGTAAGCCCGTGTGACTACCCAATTCCGGCCGAACGCCAAAAGCGGCAACCGCCCTCTTCCGGGC
>JAEWJS010000173.1 GCA_023386495.1 Bacillota bacterium
GCCGAAGGCGGCGCTGCGCGAGCCGCTGCGGGCGGGCAGGCACAGGCGGCAGCGGGCGGCTCGCAGCCGCTTGTGCAAGCGGCAGGGCAGCAGGCCGCGCAGGCGGCGGGACAGGCAGCTGCAACCCAGTGGACTGGTCAGGAGGCAGCGCAGCAGGGCGGCGGTCACGCAGGCGCGCAACCGCAGGCGGCCGCGACGCCGTCTACAGCTGCCGGGGTTGCGAATCCGAGCGGGCAATGGGTCAGCGGCCTGTTGAAATGGCTGGGCGTCGAGCATGAGAAACAACTGCTGCAGACGCTGACCGGCGGACAGTCGCAGCAGGCCGCAGATGCCGGATCGAAGAACGGCCAGGCAGGCGGCGGCGGATCGGTCGCGGCCGGTTCGGATGAGCAAGCCGCTGCGGCCCTTCGTCAAGGTGCAGCCGTCATGAGCGAGCGTGCGGCGGGATTGCCGGAACGTGCGGCTGTGCAGCTGCCGCCAGCCGCCATGCTCGCCGGACAGCAGGAGCCCGGTTCCGTTGAACCGGCTAGATTGGCGGCACAGGAGTCGATGAAGCAGGCGCTCATGTCGCTGGCTTCGTCGGAGGAGGTGCCGGCAGCGCTCCGAGAGACGGCTCAGCAGCTGGTGCAGCAGATTACCGGACAGCAGCTCTTGATGTCGCAAGAGCGGAACGGCGCGCTGCTCTCGCATATGACGCTGTTCATCCCTTTCCAGGGCGCGGACGGCAGCCAGACGGCCTCGGTGCACATCCAGTCCAGGCGCGGCCGCAAGGGCGAGCTGGATGCCAGCAACTGCCGGCTGCTGTTCGATCTCCGGATGAAGCAGCTCGGCGATACGATCGTGGATGTGCATGTCGTAGACCGCATCGTAAGCTTGAATCTGTGGAATGACCACCCTGCCATCGGCGAGCTGATCGATCATTCTCGGGACGAGATTACGGGAGCGCTGGCTTCTGCGGGCTATCAACTGCTCGCGCTGAAGACGAAGCCTTTTCCAGATCGCGAATTGGCTGCGAAGACGGCGCAGGACCAGGCCGGCGTGAAACCGGGCGATCTGCCTGCGAAGCTTCCGGACGCTTCGGCTTATGCATCCAAGCCCTACAGAGGGGTGGATTATCGCGCATGAGTGAGACAGGCAACGCAGAACAGGCAGAGCAGCGCTCGCCGATCAAGAAGGCTGTTGCGCTCAAGTACGAACCGGAGAAACGGAGCGCGCCGGTCGTCGTGGCGAAGGGACGCGGCCAAGTCGCGGAATCGATTATGGAGAAGGCACGCGAGCATGGCGTCCCAGTACAGGAGGATGCTTCGCTCGTCGAGGTGCTGTCGAAGCTGGATATCGACCAGGAAATCCCGTCCGAGCTGTATGCGCTTGTAGCGGAGGTACTGAGCTTCGTGTATCGGTCGGATCGGCGGGCGAAGGAGTGGGACGATGAGCGGCAGACATAATGATGCAGGTCAGCCTGCTCGCAGCAGGAAGGCTGCAGCGCTTAGCGGCCGCGTGGAGACAGGCAGACGTGGCGAAGAGGCTGCAGCGATATATCTTGCCGAGCGAGGCTATGCGATTCGCCATCGCAACTGGCGCTGCCGCAGCGGCGAGCTTGATATCGTGGCGGAGAAGGACGGCGTGCTCGTGTTCGTCGAGGTTCGCGCGCGGCGGGCCGCAAGCCGTTACGGAACGGCGGCGGAGTCGGTGGATGCCCGCAAGCAGCGGCAATTGCACGGCGTCGCTCAGGTGTATCTGGCAGCGAACGGAATGGAGAATCGCGCGCTGCGATTCGACGTGATCGCTTGTACGTTGGGCGAATCGCCGTCGGACCGAATCGAGTTGGAGCACATCATCGGCGCTTTCTAATGAAGCGTTATAGGAAGCGATACGGTAAGCATTGCATTACACAGCGAAACATAGCCCTGCCCATCGCCGATCGAATCGACGGATGGGTAGGGCTATTTTTCAATATGGCCGGGTACACGGAACGCGCTAACGGACTCAGAAGACGCTATTCGCTGAGTAACGATGATTCTTGGATTGTAACGGACCTGCGAGACGTTATTGGTGTAAATAGAGCGGGAATTCCTCGATAAGACGAGAATAAGGTCCGTCACGTCCGTTAAAATTGCAGAACACTCGAATTCTTCGAAATAACGTCCGTGGAGTCCGTTAGCGCGAATGAGATTAGTCGATGCTTGCAAATTCATCGATAGTCCTCCCAATTTCCGGTTGCCGCCTCATGGGTTCAGAATCTGCCTCTTCATAAACCAACCGCCCCATGGTTTCCGTTCCCGTATCGTAAGAAGGCCTGCCGTTCCACAGAAATGTTCACTCAACGGGAGGCCGCCTCTCCTCAGACCGGCTCCAGCTTGCGATCGAAGCAGCGGTACAGGATCGCTTCGGCGACATGCTCGGCGCGAATCGGTTCGCTGTCGTCCAGATCGGCGACCGTGCGCGCAAGCTTCAATACCCGCTCGTGCGAGCGCATGCTGAGGCCGAGCGACTGATAGGCGGCATCCAGCAGGCTGGAAGCCTCGGGCTGCATCGGGCAAGCGATACGCAGCGCCTTGCCGGACAGATCGCTGTTCCACAGCGCGCCTGTCGCAGGCAAGCGGGCGAGTTGACGCTGCTGGGCGGCGTATACCCGCTCGCGCATCTCGGACGTAGTCATGCCTCGCGTCTCAGCTTGCAGCGTTGCTGGACGCGGGACATCGACCTGCAGGTCGATGCGGTCCAGGAGCGGTCCCGATATTTTGGCCCGATAGGCAGCGATCCGTCCGGCGGTGCACGTGCAACGGCGTTCCTTGGTCTCATGGCCGTAGTAGCCGCACGGACACGGATTCATCGAAGCTGCCAGCATGAAGTGGGCCGGGAAGCGGAACACGGCGCGTGACCTCGCGATCGTCACTTCCCGATCCTCTAGCGGCTGCCGAAGCACCTCGAGCACTTGACGCGGGAATTCCGGCAGCTCGTCCAGGAAGAGGATGCCCTCATGCGCCAGCGTCACCTCGCCCGGCTTCGGAATGGAGCCGCCGCCGATCAAGCCGCCTGCAGATATCGTATGATGCGGCGAACGGAACGGCCGGCTGCGCATCAGCGTTACGCTGCCCGTCCCGAGCTTGCCTGCCGCACTGTAAATTTTCGTCACATGCAGCGCAGCTTGTTCTTCGAGCTCGGGGAGAATGCCGGGCAGCCGCTTGGCCAGCATCGTCTTGCCGGTGCCCGGAGGTCCTGATAGGAGCAGGTTATGCCGCCCAGCAGCCGCGGTCAGCACGGCTCGCTTGGCCGTCTCTTGTCCGATCACGTCGCCGAAGTCGGGATCCTTGCCGCCGCCCGCGATGCTTCCGAATGCGCCTTCTCTGTCGTGTGCCGCGCTCGAGCTGCCCCGATAACGCAGCGTCTCCCAATCTGCCCCGCCGCCATGCTCGCCGGCCAACTGGTCGACATGCTGCAGCGCGAACAGCTCCATGCCGGCGATCAGATCGGCTTCGGCCGCGTTGCCGAGCGGCAGCAGCACGCGCGAGAACCCGCGGCGCTTCGCCTGCTCGACCATCGGCAGCACGCCGGGGACGGGTCGTACTTCGCCGCTTAACGCGAGCTCGCCGATGACCAGCGTCTCGAGGAACGGCGGTCCGGGAAGCTGCCCGCTGCCTACTAGAATGCCGGCGGCGATCGCAAGGTCGAACGCCGTGCCCTCCTTGCGCAGGTCGGCAGGGGCCAGGTTGACGGTGATGCGCTGCAGCGGAAACTGGAAGCCGCAGTTCTTCATGGCGGCGCGTACGCGCTCGACCGATTCGCGCACAGCCGGGTCGGGAAGCCCGACGATATTCACTTGGGGCAAGCCCGACGAAATGTCCGTCTCTACGTCGATCCAATGGGCCTCGACGCCTTGTACGGAAGCGCAGAACATTCTCGTATACATGCAAAAAACACCTCCATCGCAAAATAGCGGATGAAGGTGCTTCCTCACAACCTGAATGAGGTTAGTGTAGCTGAACTTCCTGCGAACTGTCAATGCTGGCGGCGAATTCGCCGGCGAGATCGGCAGGCAGATCAAGTACGCGGTGCAGCAGCAGCGCCGACTCCGCTCGCGTTACGCTTGCCTCAGGCGCGAATCGGTTCCCCGGCACGCCGTTCATCAAGCCAAGCGAGACCATGGCGCCGACTTGGCCGCGCTTCTCGGCCGCAATCGCATCGATGTCGGCAAAGGTCAAGCCGGATGCGTCAGACGGAAGCGCCAGTGCACGCGCCGTCCATACGGCCATGTCGGCCCTTGTGATCGGCTCGAGCGGGCGGAAGCTCCCGCTAGCCATGCTAGCGTCATCGACGATCGCCGCACGCATGATCGCATCGATGTAAGGCGCCGACCAACTGCCGGCGCGAACGTCCTTGAATTCGGCCGGGCGGCTGCCGGCAGTGATCGGCAGGCCGAGCGTCTCCGCGAGCAGCTTCGCGTATTGCTCGCGCGTGACGGGCTGGCTCGGGCGCATCGTGCCGTCCGGGAAGCCTTGCACGATGCGAAGCGCGGCAAGCCGGTTGAGCGCGTCGCCGGCCCAATGACCTTCAAGCGCGGCATACGCGGGAGGGTCGGCTTCGTGGCCGGCCAGCATGCCTGTCATCCAAGCATACGTTTTGGGCAGCGAAGTTCGAACCAACTCGCGCGTCTCGTCGGAATAATAGAGCATGGAGGCCGTCTCCGCAAAATATTCCTCCGGATACAGCTCCTCGTATTGGTTGCCGCCGAACAAGATGTCCGCCTCCTCGTGAAACACGGCCATGAACGCCGGACTCGAGGATGCGCCATAGAAGACATAATCGTCTATCGCATGGAACGTTTCGTGAAGCTCGAGATTGTAAGAGCCGTGGCCCATCCCTTCATCGCTGTAGCCGATCCTTACGATGACCGGGTTGCCTCCGACGCCGGGAATATCGGACCAGGTCTTGCCGGTAGACTCCCACCCGCGAGGCACGACGCCCTTCAGCGCAGCCATCTCGGGCTCGTCCGTGATCGGACCGTCAACGAGCTTGATCCGCACGCCTTCGTAGACCAGCGATTCCAGCACATCCGGTTCGATTCGCAGAATGCGGTCCATCATCAGCCTCGCGGCCTGCTGGTCGTAGCTGGCCTCTTGCGGCAGCACGAAGAGCTGCTTCTCCCAGAATGACCGCGGTATCGCCGCATCCGCCTGACGAAGCGGCAGCACGATCTGAAGGGCGATTGTTATGGCGAGCCCAAGCGCAAAACCTTTTCCCCATGTACGCTTCATGTTGGCGTTCTCCTCTGCCATCTCATCTTGTCGATTGATGCGAATTAGTCCTACAGTCCACAAAATAACACGTTGCGATGGTTACGGCAATATCCGTTGCCGATAGTTAATGGAAAAATCGGGCATATTAGGGGAGGCTCTGCCTGCGACGGACCATTACCGTTCGCAATTTGCGATGAAACTCATATCAAATAGTTGTCGGTATTTCTGTCAAAAAGGCAGGAAAGGTTACGCGAAACGTGCTACAATAGGAAATGTTTGTGTACATAACGAGACTGAAGCTGCGGATAGGAGGATTTTCGTTATGAATATCCATGAGTATCAAGGCAAAGAGGTCCTGAAGCAATACGGGGTCGCGGTACCGGAAGGCAAGGTGGCGTTCACGGTTGACGAGGCTGTAGAAGCTGCGCAATCGCTGGGTACGCAGGTCGTTGTCGTGAAGGCGCAGATCCATGCTGGCGGACGCGGCAAGGCAGGCGGCGTTAAGGTCGCCAAAAATTTGGACGAGGTTCGTCAGTATGCCAGCGAAATTCTTGGCAAGGTTCTCGTCACGCATCAGACCGGCCCGGAGGGCAAGGAAGTGAAGCGCCTCTTGATCGAGCAAGGCTGCGACATCAAGAAGGAATACTATGTGGGCGTAGTCGTAGAC
>JAEWJS010000027.1 GCA_023386495.1 Bacillota bacterium
GTTGGAAGGATGGCGTTCACCAACTATCTCATGCAGACGATCATTACCGTACTGCTGTTCCAAGTGCTGATCGATGCTTCCGATTGGCCGATGTGGGCGGCATTCGCGTATGCGTGCTTGCTGTTCGCGGCACAGCTTGCGTGGAGCCGCCTGTGGCTGAAGCGATTCCGAATGGGGCCGTTCGAGTGGTTATGGCGGGCCGGCACGTACGGCAGCGCATTCATGCGTGGTTCGGGAAGAGGAAGAGGAACAGGAACAGGAACGGATTCCCAACAACTATCAGCTGGCAGTTGACCGGCATATCTATTCGCTTAGCGCGAGTCCCGATGATCGGGATTCGCGATTTTTTCGTGCATATGGACAGCCTAAGACAGGAGAAGCTAGCGGTAGGCACATAGAGAAGGGATGGAGCAGCTGCATGAAAGCCGTTACGTACCAAGGCATTCGCAATGTGAAGGTTAAGGAAGTGCAGGATCCGAAACTGGAAGCGCCGGATGACATGATCGTGAAGCTGACTACAACCGCCATATGCGGGTCCGATCTTCATCTCGTGCACGGATTGATTCCGAACATGCCGTCGGATTACATCATCGGACATGAACCGATGGGCATCGTGGAGGAGGTCGGTCATGGCGTTACGAAGCTGAAGAAAGGCGATCGCGTCGTCATCCCGTTCAATGTGAGCTGCGGCGAATGCCGTTATTGCAGGGAGCAGCTCGAGAGTCAATGCGACCGTTCGAATCCGCACGGCGATGCGGGAGGCTTCTTGGGGTATTCCGAGACGTTCGGCGGCTATGCCGGCGGTCAGGCGGAATATTTGCGCGTGCCTTATGCCAATTTCTCTTCGTTCAAGCTGCCGGACCGCTGCGAGACCGAGGACGAGAAGCTCTGCCTGATCGCGGACGTCATGCCGACGTCTTACTGGAGCGTCGAGAATGCGGGCGTCAAGGCAGGCGATACGGTGGTCGTGCTGGGATGCGGTCCGATCGGGCTCATGACGCAGAAATTTTGCTGGCTGAAGGGGGCCAAACGCGTGATCGCGGTCGATTACATCGGCTATCGGCTCGAGCATGCGAAGCGGACGAATCACGTCGAGATCGTGAATTTCGAGGACGAGCCGAATATCGGCAATCATCTGAAAGAAATAACGGGGGGCGGGGCGGATGTCGTCATCGATTGCGTAGGCTTGGACGGGAAGAAGACGGTGCTCGAGACGATCGCGACGACGCTGATGCTTCACGGCGGGGCGATGGGCGCGATCGAGATCGCGGCGCAAGCGGTGCGCAAGGGCGGCATGGTACAGCTGACCGGCGTATACGGCTTGCGTTACAACGCTTTTCCGCTCGGCGACTTCTTCTCGCGCAATATCAATCTTCGGATGGGGCAAGCGCCGGTCGTCCATCTGATGCCGAAGATGTATGAGCTAGTCGAATCCGGGCGCGTCGATCCCGGCGATATCATAACGCATGTGCTGCCGCTTGACGAGGCGAAGCACGGCTACGAAATTTTCGATGCGAAGAAGGATAACTGCATCAAGGTCGTGCTGAAGCCGTAACGCATCGATTCGCAGCTGTATAAGCAGGCAGGAAACGACACAACCTATTTCAGGCAAAATAACGAGGCGTTGCCGGCCGATCCGATCGAATGAAGGAGTGGGAATAGTGGCGAACGTGAAGTTAGCGGTCGTGTATTACAGCATGACCGGCACGAACTACAAGATGGCGCTGATGGCGGAGGAAGCAGGTAAGGCGAACGGTGCGGACGTGAAGATCATGAAGGTGCAGGAGCTTGCGCCGGAATCGGCCATTGAAGGGAATCCGGCGTGGAAAGCCCATGTCGAAGAGGCCAAGCATGTCCCGGTCGTGACGCTCGATGACTTGGAACAGTCGGATGCCGTACTGTTCAGCATGCCGACCCGCTTCGGCAATCTGCCTTCGCAGATGAAGCAATTCCTCGACACGACCGGCGGATTATGGTTCCAGGGCAAGCTCGTCAACAAGGTCGTAAGCGGCATGACTTCGGCACAGAACGATCATGGCGGGCAAGAGATGACGATACTCTCCCTATACACGACCATGTATCACTGGGGAGCGATTATCGCGGCGCCGGGCTACACCGATCCGGTCTTGTTCACGACGGGCGGCAATCCGTACGGTACCAGCGTGACCGTCGATCAGAGCGGCAATATGACGGTCGATGTCAAGCCGGCGATCGCGCACCAAGTGAAGCGCATGATCCAGATCGCGCAGATGGTGAAGAACGGCTAAATAGCGTTGATGCAATTAAATAGGTACGGCATGAATAACCGCTCATCATAGACTGGTAGCGGTTATTCGTGCCGTTGTGATAAGAAATAGCATTGCCGTTGATAGAAAAATTTTGTCAGGGAAGCAGTTTACATTCCATGTAACATCTTTATACTAGACTAAGTAATAATTCTTGTTGTAATTGGAGGAATTAATCGATGACTCAACGCATCAAGGTCGGTATCGTCGGATACGGTAACCTCGGTCGCGGCGTGCTGAGCGCCTTGGCTCAGAATCCGGATATGGAACTGGTCGCGATCTTCACCCGCCGCGAACCGGCACAGATGAGCAGCGAAGCAGGCGCGCGATTCGAGCATATCTCCGCTGCGGAGCAGTACAAGGGCAAGATTGACGTCATGATCCTATGCGGCGGTTCCGCGACCGATCTTCCGGAACAGACGCCCGTCATGGCTTCCATGTTCAATACAGTAGACAGCTTCGACACGCATGCCAAAATACCGGAGTTCTTCAACGCGGTCAATGCGGCAGCGAAGCAAGCGGGAACGCTCAGCGTGATCTCGACCGGGTGGGATCCGGGCCTATTCTCGCTTAACCGGCTGCTGACGGAAGCGATTTTGCCGGAAGGCAAGGATTATACGTTCTGGGGCAAAGGTGTCAGCCAAGGCCACTCGGACGCCATTCGCCGCGTAGCTGGCGTGAAGGCCGGCGTGCAGTACACCGTACCCGTTCAAGAAGTGATCGAACGCATCCGCTCCGGTGAGACGCCTGAGCTCGCGACGCGCGAGAAGCATCTTCGTCAATGCTTCGTCGTAGCGGAGGACGGAGCCGATCAGGAGGTCATCCGCGAGACGATCGTATCGATGCCGAACTATTTTGCCGATTACGATACGACTGTGACCTTCATTACGGAGGAAGAGCTAAAGCGCGATCATCAGGGCATGCCGCATGGCGGCTTCGTGATCCGCAGCGGCATTACGGGCCAAGGCACGAAGCAGATCGTCGAGTTCGGCTTGAACCTGGGCAGCAACCCGGAGTTTACGGCGAGCGTATTGGTCGCCTACGCGCGGGCCGCGGTCCGAATGAAGAATGAAGGCATGACAGGCGCGAAGACGGTCTTCGATATTCCGTTCGGCTTGCTGTCGCCTAAATCTGCTGAGGAGCTCCGCAAGGAATTGCTGTAATTGCGGCGCTGCCGCTCTAAGGGCCTTGTCTTTGGACAAGGCCTTTTGACGTGTATTGGGGACGGTCATAGAGCAATTTAATCGTAGTGAAAAAAAGGATTTATTTGCGCAAACTTCGACAGGTGCATTATGCTTACAACATGCCAAATACGATTAGTGCAAACTATCGTACAGATCGTGCAAAGAATGATATGAAGGAGCGATTATTCCAATGTCTGTTATGATCTCTGAAGCGAACCAAACGGCTGCCAAGCAATATGTGCAGAAGGTGTACGATTCGGTGGTTGCCCGCAACCCCTACGAGAGCGAGTTCCATCAAGCGGTGAAGGAAATCTTGGATTCCCTGACGCCCGTATTCGCCAAACAGCCGCACTATATCGATCATGCCATCCTGGAGAGAATCACGGAGCCGGAGCGCGTCATCTACTTCCGCGTGCCATGGGTCGACGACAAAGGCAAGGTGCAAGTGAACCGCGGATTCCGCGTCCAGTTCAACAGCGCGCTCGGTCCGTATAAAGGCGGCATTCGGTTCCATCCGTCCGTGAATGCCAGCATCATCAAGTTCCTCGGCTTCGAGCAGATCTTCAAGAACGCCTTGACCGGCCAGCCGATCGGCGGCGGCAAAGGCGGCTCCGACTTCGACCCGAAGGGCAAGTCGGACAACGAGATCATGCGCTTCACGCAAAGCTTCATGACCGAGCTGTATAAGTACATCGGGCCAGACACCGACGTTCCTGCTGGCGACATCGGCGTAGGCGGCCGCGAAATCGGCTACATGTTCGGCCAGTACAAGCGCATCCGCGGCGGCAACGAAGCCGGCGTTCTGACGGGCAAAGGCATCGGCTACGGCGGCAGCTTGACGCGTACCGAAGCAACCGGCTACGGCTGCGTGTACTTCGTAGGCGAGATGCTGGAGTCCAAAGGGCTGAGCTTCGAAGGCAAGACGGCCGTCGTATCGGGTTCCGGCAACGTATCGATCTACGCGATCCAGAAGCTCCAAGAGCTCGGCGCGAAGGTCGTCGCTTGCAGCGACTCCAACGGTTACGTGTACGACCCGAACGGCATCGACCTTGCGACGGTGAAGCGTCTGAAGGAAGTCGAGCGCAAGCGGATCAGCGAGTATGTCAAAGAGCATGCGAGCGCGACGTATACGGAAGGCTGCGAAGGCATCTGGTCGATCAAGTGTGAACTGGCGCTGCCATGCGCAACCCAGAACGAGATCAACGAAGCATCCGCGAAGCTGCTTGTATCGAACGGCGTCATTGCCGTAGGCGAAGGCGCGAACATGCCTTCGACGCTCGACGCCATCGAAGTGTTCCTGAATGCCGGCGTCCTGTTCGGACCGGCTAAGGCAGCGAATGCGGGCGGCGTGGCCGTGTCCGCGCTCGAAATGGCTCAGAACAGCATGCGTCTGTCCTGGACGTTCGAAGAAGTCGACGCGAAGCTGCATCAGATCATGAAGAACATCTTCGCCAGCAGCGTGAAGGCAGCCGAAGAGCATGGCTATGCAGGCAACCTTGTCGTAGGTGCCAACATCGCAGGCTTCAAGAAGGTAGCCGACGCGATGATCGCGCAAGGCGTCGTATAACCAATCGTCATCGGGTATAATAGGTGCAATGTCTTGTAAGTGAGGGGAGATTGCATCTATGGACCAGGATCGGGAGCCGCGGATCGTACCGTTCGGGTACGAAGAGCCGCAGGCGAGCACGAAAGGGACTTTAATCTACTACGATACGTTCGAGGGCATTACGGATGGCGAGCTGGAGCGCGCGGCATCGTGCGCAGAGCAGCTCGCATTCGCGAAGCTGGTGCTCTATCCGCTGCATGAGCAGACCGTGAAGCGGATGATGAAGGATCCGGTGAGTCCCTATCATAAGCGGGAAGACCGGCTGCATGCGTGGAGACGCGAGCAGCATCGCTCGAATATCGCGATCGAAGGCTGGGAAGGGAAGCGTAAGAAGTATACGCCGACCGACTCGGCTCTTCGTCATGTTACGGAGAAGTATGCAGCGCCGCACTTTGTGCTGCTATCGCCGGAGATGGCGACGCTCTGGGCGTCCTTCTCCTCGTTCGAGGAGTGGATCGTAAAGCTTCGGCTGCTGCTGTTAAGCGAACCAAGCGAACTGCATCCGCGGCTGGCGCAATATCGGCATCGGTGGTCGACCGTCAAGGAATCGTCAAGAGCAGCCTCGTCCCCGGAATGATCGTTCTGTTATAATCAGCACAGATCAGTCTAGGATAGAGGAGGAACAAACGTGCACCGATGGTTAGCAGGCTTGATTATTCTATTGGTATGGAGCGCTGCTCCAGCCGCCGTCTCGGCACATACCGGCATAACGGTATCCAATCCTGCCGACGGGGACGTCATCGCGGACGAGCTTACGCTGGTGGAGATGACGTTCACGACCACCTACGAGAAGGCGCTAAGCAAGGCGACGCTATTGAATGAAGCCGGCGAGGAGGTTCCGTACGCGGAACTGATCCAAGGGGAGAGGTCGATGGGCATGCGATTCGAGGAGCCGCTGCCGAGCGGCGCTTACACCGTGAATTGGAAGCTGCTCGGTGCGGATGGACACACGGTAGAAGGTCAATATTCCTTCAGCGTGAAGCTGCCCGAAGCCGTTGATGAGCAGCCTGCGGAACTCGCACAGCCGGCAGTGCCGGAGCAGCCTGCAGTCGAAGAGACGCCTGCCGCGGATGAGACCGAACCGGCGGCTGATGCGGAACAAGCGGACGAGGAGCCGGTGAAGGCCGCTGCGCCTGCGGCACCGGCCTCGAAGTTCGGCAGCTGGGGCATGATCGCGGTGGTTGCGGGCGTTGCCGTATTGGGCTTCTTCCTTATTAGAAGCTTCCGGAAACAATAGCGAAGCATTTTCGCTGTTAACGCACACTCATGCGCTAATTCAAGGAGCTTCGTGCCATGTAGACCCCCTATATGGCTTGAGTTCGCTAATTTGCGAACCGTCGTGCGCTATTTAGCGCATTCTATACCTTAAGGGGTTAGAAAGAGGGATAGGGCCACTAAATAGCGCACGGACATCCCTTAATAGCGCAATTGCTTCTCTATTCGTCCATTCACACAGAGATAGCGACTAGCATTCGGCCATTCAAAGCGCATGGGATGGTTCGATTCGACGAAAAAGAGCCTGCCGATGCACAATGTCATTAAGATAAGGCCCAAGTCCAAAAATCAAGACCAAGAGCAGGTTATCGAAAAGATAGCCTGTTCTTTTTTGCGTGAAATTGAGAAAAGTCTTGACAAGCAGTTTCAAATGTGTGGCGAA
>JAEWJS010000037.1 GCA_023386495.1 Bacillota bacterium
GGGCCCTGAAGCGGCAGCGACGCCTGCCGCCGCGGCTGCGCCGGCAACGCGCCCCGCCGCCCGGCGCGCGGAAGCATCCGCCCAATCCTCGGGCGGCGCGGCCAAGCGCGCATACACGAGCGCGAGACGCCACAGCGGCATCGCGTAGCCGGGCAGCCCGCAGCCGTCTCGCACTCGGCCCACCGCGCCTTCGCCGATGCCCGCGAACTCGGCCATCCGCCGCAGCAGTTCCCGCTGCACGGGATGGTCCGGCTTCGTGTAACCGGCGAGCGGCAGATTATACTGCTTGCATATGGCGAGGAGCCCGATGTGTATGGCAACGCACGGATGCGCATGCTCCCGGTCCTGCCGGACATGCGGATTGATCGCTTCCTCGGGAACACCTGTACTCGCCGATAGCTGCGCCGCGACAGCCGCCCGGTCATCGTCGTTCAGCATCCCTGCCAGCGCCGCCACCGTCCGTTCATCGTATGCGTCGCTCTCCCGAAGACCGGCCAGCAGCACATGAACCGCTTGAACCGGCATCGCCATCGCGCGCAGCAGCGTCATCCAGCCGGGATCGCCCGCCCAGGCAATCAGCCGCCCGTCGGAATTGACGACGGCCGCATGGCCGGCATGCACATATTCCGCCCATTCTCCTCGCGTGCTGACAGCCAATTGCTCGCCCTTTGGACGCACAGCCGCCCTTCTTGCTTCCTCCCGCTCAATTCCCATTCCGTCACCCACCTTTTACCGAATGATCACGAAACTTATCGGGAAGCGAACCCAACGTCGAATCACTCTAGTCTATTCGAGTGTGCCGGGAATCAGCATCGCTTGTTGCGATAGACGCATTATGCAGGCCTCTCCTTCGTCGGCTCCATGGCGAATAGACCGAGCGCATGCATGCGCTCGGCTGCTCTAGCCGCCTAGACCGATTACACCAATTCCCTCGCCCCGCAGCCGTGCATCACTTCTTCCGCTGCCGACTGCCGCGCGTCTGCGCCTTGCTCGTGCTCCGCCGCGACGAGGTACCGACCTTCGTTCAGCGCCTCCGTGCAGATGGCCCCCGCATGATCCCCTACCCCAAGCGCATGGAGCGCACTCGACATCTCCTGCCCCTCTCGATTCCAGTTCCAAGCGAACGCCCCTGCCGGGAAAATCGTCGAAGCCGTGTAAGTCGTCACGCCGGCCGCGCCGACGCCAGGCGATGCGCTCGCTCCCCCGATATAGCCGCCCGGGAACGTATCGAGCGGTCCCTCGTCCTTGCGCGTCTCGACCAGATCATTGAGCTCATCGACATGGACGTCCGTCTCGTTCTCTATTCTTCTCGAAGACTCGTAATCCTTAGCCAGCACGTGCAATTGCTCGCGGCGGAAACCTGCCTGCTCCAGCTTCTGCACCGCTTCGATGGCTTGCTCCTGCGTATCGAATATTCCGATTATTCGCGGCATTTTCATTCCTCCCTTATCTGCTCTACCGTCATTATGCCCGTCTCGCTGCTCTTTCACCCGTTCCCGTACGCGGCATCCGCTCCATTAACCACGGACAAGTGTCGAACGATGTCATGCCGTGATTCATTCGCAAGCAGTCTGGTTAAGAAGAGAAAGATTCAGTACAATGAGCAATGAGCAAGCATATACCTGCGGCAGGCGCACGACCTCACAGCTGCCGAGGGAGTCACACATGTCGGGAGAGGAAACCATGAAGCAGCCTGAAAAAATTCAATTACGGACGGAGCAGACAGATACGACGTACACGGTCTATGTCAGCGGCGAGCTTGATCTGGAGGTCGCCTCGCAGATGCGCGCTGCCATGGCCCCGCTGGTTGAGAGCACGGACAGAGCGCTGGTACTGAATCTCCGGGATCTCCAATACATAGACAGCACCGGCATCGGCATTCTCGTCTCCGTGCTGAAGGCCAGGCATGCCAGACAGATGCCGTTCTACGTCGAAGCCATCCCCCCGGGCATTCGGAAGCTGTTCGATATGACCGGCATTACCCCTTACATCACGAAGCAAGCGCACGAATGACCATGGAAAGCCGGCCGTTCCCGCTCCTGCTCCAGGAAGCGACCGGCTGATACGAACTAGAAAGGATCGAGGATGACATGCAATGGAAGTAACCGACGAAATAGTAACGCTTCGCGTTCCGGCATCCGCAGAATACGTAGATCTCGTTCGGGTAACCCTCTATGGCATTGCCGCTAAGATGGGATTCTCTTATGAAGAAATCGAAGATATGAAGGTCGCAGTCTCGGAGGCTTGCAACAACGCGGTGCTTCACGCTTACGGCAGTCCGCCTGCCGGCCATACCGCCCAAGCGCCTGATCGTCCCCTCCTCGTGGAGGTTCGCTTCATCAAGCGGCAGGATGCGCTCTCGATTGTCGTCAAGGACAACGGGCAGAGCTTTGACGCGCGCGGCCAGGCCAAGCAGCCCTCTCCGCTGGAGAGCGGCCAATCCATAGACGAGCTGCATGTAGGCGGATTAGGCCTCTATCTCATGCAAGCGTTAATGGACCATGTGGAGGTGCACAGCGGTTCCGGCACCGAAGTCATCTTGACCAAAAGATTGGGCCGAGGTGAAGAGACCGTATGAGCACGCAGCCCGCGAATCAACCGTCCAAGGAGCCGACGTCGCTGATCATGGCTTATCAGGCCAATCCGACGAACGACCTGGCGACCCGACTCATCGAGCAATACGAACCGATGGTGCGCATGGCAGCGGGCAAAATTTCCAGGAACCGACCCGATTTATACGAGGACCTGTATCAAGTCGGCCAGATGGCCTTGCTGCGATTGTTCGCGCAATACGATGCCGAAGTCGGCGTACAATTCGAGCCCTATGCCATGAAGAGCATCATCGGTCACATGAAAAATTATTTGCGCGATAAATCTTGGTATGTACAGGTCCCGCGCCGGATCAAGGAGAAGGGCATCATCGTGCAGCAGGCGATCGACGAGCTTACGGTCAAGCACGAGAAATCGCCGAACGTCCACGAGATCGCGAGCCATCTCGAGCTTACCTACGAGGAGACGCTTGAGATCTTAGCCGGCAGAGACCTGTACCACTACGTATCCCTCGACACGCCGATATCCGAAGAAGACAATTCGACCACGTTAGGCGAATTAATCGGCTCCAGGGCGGATGAATACGATTCGATCGACAACAAGCTCGACCTGCAGTCCGCCATGGCGAGACTGAAGGCGGAGGAGCGCCAAGTGCTGGAGCTCGTATTCGACCGCGGCCTGCCGCAGCGCACGATCGCCGACCTGCTCGGCGTATCGCAGATGAGCATCTCGCGCATCCAGAAGCGGGCGATCGATAAGCTGAAGCATCTGCTTGCGGACGATGCGCTGAACGAACCTGAATAAGGCCTCGCGACGGTTGTGCGCGCAGGCCTTTTCAGAGTATGATGGACGTATTATGGGAGCAGGAACGGACACAATGTTCACGCTGAGCGAAGGGAGGGTGCCGATGAATCATCGCATGCTGCGCTATCCGGCTGATTGGGAATGGCATATGCTGACCGGAGCAGACCTGGGCGCAATGGATGCCGACGAGTTGACGTCGCTGAAGAGACAGCTTCCGGGCTGCGCGGAGTGGCTCGATGCGAGCCTGTCGAGAGCGGAAGGCCATGTCACGATCGCGGAGCTGGCAGAGGGCGAAGACGCGGTGTACGGCACCCTGCTGATCCAGCTGTCTGAGGATGACCATGACGTGGAGCCGCTGCATTATTGGGTCACCGCCAAGCGCGTTGTCACGCTGCAGCGAGACCTGCGCTTCACGCTGCGGCTGCAGCGCTCGCCGTGGGAGGACAAGCTGGGGCGCTGCCGGAACGCGCTGGAAGCATTCGCGGTCATGCTCAGCGGGGCAATGGAGCCGCTGCATAACGGCCTAGACGCGTTCGAGCTGCGATTAAGCGAGCTCGAGCACACGATGCGCTATCGGAACCGGTCCGACCTCCTGAACATTATCGTCGATCGCCGGTACGAACTGCTCCACTGGAGCCATCATTATATCGCGATTAAGGAGCTCGAAGGCTCGCTTAAGGAAGCGTTCATGGATACCTTGACGGACAGCGAGGGCTACCGCAAGCTTGCCTATCGGATGGAGAGAGTCTCGGACGTGCTCGAGCATTACGCGGGGGAGATCGACACGCTCATCTCGATGGATGAAGCGATCACGACGTTTCGGGGCAACGATATTATGAAGACGCTGACGATCTGGACGGTGCTGTTCATGCCGGCTACCGTGATCGGCGCGCTATGGGGCATGAATCTTACGCCGCTGCCATGGGCAAGGGAGCCTTGGGGCTTCGCCTCGTTATGCGGCTTCGTCGTCATCGTCACGCTCCTCATCTACTTATGGCTATGGCGCAAAGGTTGGACCGGCGACATCGTTCACGCCCGCAAGCGCAGACGCAGCCTGCTCGCGCCGGAGGCGGGCGAGCGGGAAGCACGCGCGCGGACAGCCATGCCGCCTCGCAAGAAGCGGGAGATCGCCGCAATCAGCGAGCCGCCGCAGTCGACCCAGACTCATCAAGCTGCGCTTCCGAGCAGGAGCAGGACGTCTCGCCGTCCTTCTACGTAGCCGAAGGTCCCGCAGACGCGTGGATGTCTACCCACACCAAGCACTGGTCGTCCATACGTTCGGACTGTTCGGCCAGCTCGGTGAGGGGGGCCGTCCATTCCTGAGGCGGCCTGCTGCGGCTCAGTTCGGTCAGCTTATCGAATAGTCGTTCCAGACGCTCGCCCTCCGGCGCGTCCATCGCGTCGACGAATCCGTCCGTTACGAGCACGACGCGGTCTCCCTCCGACAGTTCGATCCGGTGCTTCTCGATCTGCAGCTGGTCGAACATCCCGATGGCGGCGCAGCCGCCGGCCAGCCTTTCCGTGCTGCCGCCCTTTCGCATCACGAGCCCGGGCGGATGCCCGGCATTGACATATTCGAGCAACCCGCGCTTCACATCCACGACGAGATAGATTCCCGTGTAATAATATTGAATCAGCTGATCCGCGAATTGCAGCGACAGCGCCCTGCGATTCAATTCCTCCATGACCCGTTTCGGATCGACCAGCTGCACCATCGCTTCCTTCAGCACCGACGCGATAAACATGCATACGAGCGAAGAAGAGATGCCATGTCCCATCGCATCGATGACCGCAACGCCGTATCGGTCTTCGTCGATCCGATGCCAGGCATACAGATCCCCGGCCAGCACCTCCGAAGGGCAATAGATCGAACCGATCGACACGTTCGCCTCGTTAATCGGATTCGGCATCGCTGCCGCCTGCACGCCCCTGGCGAGCTGCAGCTCTTCGCTCAGCCTGCGATCCCTTTCCTTATGCCAGTCCTTCTCCTCCTTGAGCCGAAGCGCGACGCGAATGCGTGCCAACAGCTCAATCTTGTTGATCGGCTTCGTTACATAGTCGATCGCGCCGGCATCCAGCGCTTCGGCGAGCTTCTTCGAATCCCCGATCGCCGTCACCATAATGATCGGAATATCCCGAAGTCTGTCCGACTGCTGAATGGCCATGCAGGCCGATATGCCGTCGACCCGGGGCATCATCATGTCCAGCAGGATCAGATCGCAATCCGGCTCCGGCTTGGATCCGCAGCCTTCCTCTAGTCCTTCATCCGTCAATCCGAGCAGGCGGAACAGCTCGGTTCCCGACGACGCCGCCCGCACGTCCCAGTAACCGGCTCGCTTCAGCATCTCCTGGACGACCGTTACGTTCATCGGGTTGTCGTCTACGATTAGAATACGCATGTTTCATCTCCTAGCAGCCCGCGTAGTCGCGAAGCCGATCTTGAAGCTTGTTCCTACCCGTTAATCATCGTCCAATCGACGCGGCGCTGTCAACCGCTGATGGCCGGTATAGGCACTGTTAGCTAGTTACCCCCTCGGCTGCGTCATGAATCAGTAGCAAGAGAAGCTCCAGCCAATAACGGCCGGAGCTTCTTCGATTAGACCTCGATATAATTGTTGCGCGCAAGCTTGCGGTACCAGCGGTAGCTGTCCTTCGGAATCCGCTCCTGCGTCTCGTAATCCACGTAGATCATGCCGAAGCGCATCGAATACCCGAATGCCCACTCGAAGTTGTCCATCAGCGACCAGCAATAATAGCCTTGGACGTTAACGCCGGATTCGATCGCGCGATTCACTTGCAGCACGTGCTTCTTCAGATACTCGACACGTCCCGCGTCATGAACCTGACCGTCCGTGCCGGGAACGTCGTTGTAGCAGGCGCCGTTCTCCGTAATATAGATCGGGATGTCGCCATACTCTTCCTTAATGTAGGTGAGCACGTTGTACAAGCCCTGCGGGTAGATGTTCCAGCCGATATCGGTCTTGTCCCAGCCCATCGGCACTTCCTCGTAATGGAATTCGTCTCCGCCGTCCGGGTTGTAGCGGCCGATGCTGCCCGTATAGTAATTGATGCCGAGAAAATCGATCTTCGAACCGATCAGCTCCATATCGCCCGGCTCGATCTTCGGCTCCGCGCCGCCGATCTTCTTGAACCATTCGACCAGCCGCTCGGGATACTTGCCGGTCATGACCGGACGGAGGAACCACTCGTTCAGGTAACCCCTTCTCCGCCATGCCGCTTCGATATCCGCTTCGCTCTGGCTGAACGGCTCTGCCCATTCCGTGTTCGGCGCCATGCCGATGCCGCCTTGGATGCCGAGCTCGCGGAACTTGCGGACCGTCTTGCCGTGCGCCACCATGACGTTATGCGCGACATCGATCGCCGTCTGCAGATCGCGAAGGCCTGGTGCGTGCGCGCCGATATAGTTCGACAAGAACGAGATGCACCAAGGCTCATTGAAGGTTGCCCACAGCTTCACCTTGCCGTTAAGCGATTGGAATACCGTCTCCGCATAGCGGACAAAATGGTCGATCGTCGCGCGGTTGCCCCAGCCGCCTTGGTCCTGAAGCGTCTGCGGCAGGTCCCAGTGGTACAGCGTAACCATCGGCTCGATGCCGTTCATCAGCAGCTCGTCGATCAGGTTGTGGTAGAATTGCAAGCCCTTCTCGTTCACTGCGCCGGAGCCGTCCGGAATGATGCGCGGCCATGCAATCGAGAAGCGGTAAGACGTAATGCCCATCTCCTTCATGCGCTTCACGTCTTCGGGATAGAGATGATACATATCGCAAGCCTCGTCGCCGTTATCCCCTTCGAATACTTTGCCCGGCACGCGGCAGAACGTATCCCAGATCGACAGGCCGCGGCCGTCCTCCTGATAAGCGCCTTCAACTTGAAATGCTGCCGTTGCGGCCCCCCATACGAAGCCCTTCGGAAATTGCACAATAGCCAAAACTAATCGCTCCTTTGAATGGATAGTGGTCGATCCCGCACGATCGGTGTAGAAGCGCGTTCATAGAATAGCGCTTCTTAAGTATCTCATAAATTGTAAAAGAAATCGGCTGCCAATCCAATTCTCCGATTGTGTTCAAAATCTATTGCATCTTGCTGCGCGAGCGAACCATTGGTCGCCAGCGTGCATAGGATAGCAAACAGGCGGCTATCGCCTATATCCAGGCCATTCGCGCTTCGGATCGGAGGAGAAGCCATGGAGAACAGCGGAACCGCACAAGAGCAGCTCGAGCAGCTCGCACTGCTGCTTGGCACAATCTGCGAGCAGACGTATATCCAATTCAAGAACGCAGCGACCGGCGCCTTCCTGCTCCCGCCGGGGTTCAAGCTGAAGACGGTGCTCGAAGGCCGCGTAGCCGGCGGCGTCCGCGAGCCGTTCGGCTTCGTGCTCGAATCCGCTGAGCGTTCCGTAATCGCGTTCCGCGGCACGGCTTCGGCTCTCGATTGGATGACCAACGCGATGGCACGCCAGGTCGATTACCGCTTCGTAGAAGGAGGCGGCCGCACGCATCAAGGCATGACGGATATCTATGCCTCGCTGCGGACCCGTCTGTTCGCGGCCGTATGGTCCCTTCCGACGGATAAGCCGCTCTATCTCACGGGGCATAGTCTCGGCGGCGCCTTAGCCGTGCTGGCTGCGCCCGATCTCGCCGCCAACGCTGGGATCGTGCCTTCCGTCTACACATACGGCGCGCCGCGCGTCGGCAATTGGCGCTTCATGCTGCTCTTCAATAAGCTGATTCCTGAAGCCTATCGCTGGCAGAACGCCTATGACTTGGTCACGCATGTGCCCCCGATCCTCTATCGGTCACCGCTCACCAAGAGCTGGTACCTCTACTTGCATGTGAAGGGCAAGCAGAAGTTATCCTACAAGCTGGACTCCGTCAGCGCCAATCATGCGCTGGCGAATTATATCCTCGAGATCACCGGCGTGACCTTCTAGCAAGCATTATGCATACTGCTCCCGCTGGCGCTTCGGCAGGCTATTCAGGACGAGCCGGTAAGAATGCTCGATCATGTCGCAGACCTCTTCGACGGACAACGAACCGTCCAAGTCCACCGTATTCCAGTGTTTCTTGTTCAGGTGGTAGCCTGGCCGGACCCCGGCATGCTGCTGACGGAGATTCTCCGCGATGATCGGATCGCATTTCAGCGATACCGTCGCCTCGTTTCCCTCCCCGCCGAACAGCACGAACATCTTCCCGCCGATCTTCATGACGAGCGGCGAAGGCCCGAACGGGTAATCATCGGTCGCTCCCTTCAATGATCGGCTGTAGGCAATGCAAGATTCGACCATGCTCGATCCGCCTTTCTTATGCGATATGCTCGTATACGACCATTCTAGCATATTAAGGCTGCGTATCCTTGCGATTGCCGTCCTCCTGCCGCGTCGACAGCTTGACCTTGCGGTTCATGAATTGGTACAGGATGAGGCCGGCAAGGACGGCAAGCGAGACGACAATCAGCCATGCCGGAGCATTATAATACAGCATGTTCGTTACTCACCCCCATTCAACATTCATGTATCATGAATTTTATTTCCTATTATAGGGAATAATGACGGAGATTACAACCGAACATGCATGATTCGTGAACAACCGCCTGTTCAAGCCTATTCCCCCGCTGTTTCCGTGTACAATGATCATGATTACTTCAGATGGGTAGGGTTGCCAATGATCGGGGAACGGCTGCGCAAGCTGCGCAAGGCCAACAGCCTGACGCAGGAGCAGGTGGCCTCATATTTGAACGTTGCGAAGTCGACGATCTCGCAATACGAGAACAATATTAACGAACCCGACATCGAGACGATCGTCAAGCTGGCTGACTGGTACGGCGTCACGCTGGACCATATGCTGGGCCGCGAATTGTACCCGCTGCCTGCTAACGAGCAAGAACAGTCCCCGCTCCTGAGGGAGCGTCTCAGCGTAGATGAATTGGAATACTTGCAAGACAGCTTGGAGCTGTACCGCAAATGGAAGGCGCGCGGACTGGCTCCCAAGCCGGATAAGGAATGAATAAGGGCTTCTCGCCAGCTGCCGTCCGTGATCGGAAGGCACGCTGCGCGAGAAGCCCTTTTTGCTGCCGCTATCGAATTATCGAATGATCGAATTATGGAAGGACATAGAAGAGGATCGCGAAGAAATGAAGCACCGACCCCGCCAGCACGAAAAGATGCCAGACGGCGTGATGGTACGGGAAGCTGCGCCAGACGTAGAAGACCGTGCCCGCCGTGTACAGGACGCCTCCGATGATGAGCAGCGCAAGTCCCCCCGGCGCAAGCCTGTCGACCAGCGGTCCCCATGCGAAGACGATGATCCATCCCATCGCGATATAGAGCAGCGTCGACGTGAACAGGAACTTCGACACGAAGAACGACTTGAATACGATGCCGAGTGCCGCGATGCCCCACACGATGCCGAACAGCGTCCAGCCCAGCGCCCCCTGCACGATATGGAACAGGATCGGCGTATAGGTGCCTGCGATGAAGACGTAGATGCAGGAATGGTCCATAATTTCGAACAGCTTCTTCAGCTTACCTTCAGGGAAGCTATGCACGAGCGTTGAAGCGACGTAGAGGAGCAGCATGGCGCTTCCGTAGATGGTGAAGCTCACGACATGCGAGGCGGTTCCCTTGAGCGCCGCGAATACAATCAGAAGCACGAGCGCCGCCACGCTCAGAAGCGCGCCAAAGCCGTGGGTGATCGCGTTCGCGACCTCTTCCTTCCGGCTGTACGTATGCGTATCCGCCATATGATCGACCTCCGTTCCGTGGTTCCTATAAGCGAGATGCCTGCCCGTGGCCGGGCAGGCATCAAGAGGGCTTAACCGCCCAGTTTCTTACGCGTCGTCATGGTTTTCTTCGAGTTGTTCTGATCCTTCAGCTGCTTGCCGCCGCCTGGCGTGAACGATTGCTGCTTGCCGCCGCCGGCTTGCTGCTGTTTCTTCTGGGCGAGCTTCTGCTTAACGGCGTCTGCCAGCGAAATTTTCTTCGGTTCCGATTGGTCTGTCATGTGATTCACCCCGCCTAATATGCGATATACAGCTAGTTTACCACATTGTCACCTGTTCACGCATCTCATAATTTCACGGCCAGAATCCCGGTACGTACGGACCGGGCGCGGCATCGCGGTGGCGTCCGGATGTCGCTTGAATCGCCGTAAGCGCCCAGTACGGATTGCGAAGCATGCCCCGCGCTACGGCTACCAGATCGGCTGAACCGTCCTCGAGCGCGCCGAGCGCGACCTTCGGATCCTCCAGCATGCCGACCGCAATGACCGGGCAATCCGGGAACCGCTCCTTGAACGCGCGGGCATACGGCACTTGGAAGCCCGGATAATTGCCTGGCTTGCGCTGGCCGGGCATCCCTTCCCCGCCGGTCGAGATGTGGAAGATGTCTACCCCTGCTTCCTTATAGCGTCTGCCCAGCTCGAGCGCATGCTCGAGGTCGTAGCCGCCGTCCGCGTATTCGATGGCGGATAGACGCATCATGAGCGGCATATCGGCCGGAATTACGGCCTTCACGGCGCGGATGATCTCGGTGCCGAACAACGCAAGGTCCTGCCCGTATGCATCGCTGCGCCGATTGGAATACGGCGAATGGAACTGGTGGATCAAGTAGCCGTGCGCGCCGTGCAGCTCGATGCTGTCTACGCCGGCTTCAACGGCCAGCTTGGCAGACTCGGCATAGCGGGCAACCAGCTCCCGCACTTCGCTCGTCGTCAGCTCATGCGGGGTCTTATAGCTGGCGTCGAACGCTTCTGCCATGGGGCCGACAAGGTCAGGGGCATTCTCCGCCTTCCGGCCGGCATGCGCGATCTGGATCGCGACCTTCGCGCCGTAACGCTGGCACTCCCGGATAATGCGCCGATAGGCCGGCACTTGGTCCGCCGACCAGAGTCCGAGACAGCGATTGGTGATTCGTCCGCGCGGCTCGATATTCGTCATCTCGATGATGATCAGCCCCGTGCCGCCGACAGCGCGCGATACATAATGCACGTAATGCCATTCCGTCGGCGTTCCGTCCTCTGCCTCCACGGCATATTGACACATCGGCGGCATGACGATGCGATTCTTCAACGTAAGCCCCTTGCATGCAAGCGGCGTATCAAGCGCGATCTTGCTCATTATGACTCATTCCTCCTGAAGTTGAACACGTGTTAGTCCGTTGTCCATTATACAGCACCTTACTCGGAGACGTCTAATCGCCCACGTCCATCGGTCCGTCGCATATCCGGCAGCGGATACGTTATAATGGACGGGACGCATGAAAGCCGAATGGCTTAGACAGCACAAGAAGGAGGAACTCCTGCGAATGAGTACGAGAACCATGATCTGCTTGCACGGCTTCACTTCGGAGCAGCAAGAAGCAATCAATCGGATTGCCCCCGATTGGGAGATCCATTATGGAAGGACAGCGGATATCGACCCTGAAATATACCGGAGAGCCGAGATCGTGTGCGGCTGGAACGGGGATGCCGCGCGCGAGTGCCTGAAGCCTGATGCTAAGCTGCACTGGGTGCAGACCTGGTCGGCCGGCGTCGACAAGCTGCCGCTCGATGAATTCCGCCGCAGAGGGATTCTGCTGACGGATGCAGGAGGCGTGCACCCGGCGCCCGTGGCGGAGACGACGCTGGCACTCATGCTCGGCCTGACGCGCGGCATCCACCGTGCCGTTCGCGACCAAGCAACCGGTGCGTGGAACCCGCCGCCGGCGCTTCCGGAGATGTACGGCAAGACTGCCGTCATCGTCGGCGCGGGCTCGATCGGCGCACGAATCGGCGAGCTCGCCCAAGCATTCGGCATGCGGACGCTCGGCGTACGGCGCTCGGAGGGGACAGCAGCGGGTATCGACGTCATGTACAAGCTGGATCGGCTCGATGAAGCGCTCGCCGAGAGCGATTATGTCATTAACGTCCTGCCCGGCACCGCTGCCACGCACCATTTGTTCAACGCGGATCGTTTTGCCAACATGAAGCCCGAAGCCCTGTTCATCAACGTAGGCCGAGGCAGCAGCGTCGATACCGATGTACTGATCGCAGCCCTTCAATCTGGCGTCATTGCCGGAGCAGGACTTGACGTGTTCGAAGTGGAGCCGCTGCCGTCGGACCACCCGCTCTGGAAGCTCGATAACGTCATCCTGACGCCGCATACCGCCGGCCAGACGGATCAGCTGAAGGCGCGTGTCGCCGCGCTATTCGCCGATAACCTCAGCCGCTATCTGGATGAAGGAGCCGGCAAGATGCTCAATCTCGTCGATTATGACACCGGCTACTAGCCTTGAGGGCATCTCGCCCGGCTAGAGTCCGCTAGTTGCTGCATGCCGACGATCGACTCCGCTCTGGCTGCCGGACAGCCATTGCCAGACCGAGGAGATCGTCCGCTGCAGATTCGTGACGTCTTCATGCACGAACGGCGCGCATCCGCGAAAATAATCCGCATGTCCCCCCACGACAGGTATCGCATCGATATGGCCCGGCGCGTAGCGGTTCGCGTCCCATACCGGGACGCCCGCAGCAGACCGGCGAAATCCGCCCCAGCTGCCAAGACGCGTCACCTGATCGATCTTCTTCCCTTCGCCGTTCACGGCATAGAAATAGCACACCTTATCCTTATGCTCGTCGGCGATTCGAACGCGGGGCGCCCCGATCTGCACGATTCTACAATCCGGCACGACGCCTTCTTCTAGCAGCATTCTGCCCGCATGGTAGGCGGCTACGCCGCCTCCGCTGTGGCCGATCAACACGACCTGTCTTCCCGAAGCGGCCGTGCGCACTTCATCCGCGGCTGCCGCTCCCCCGATATATCGCTTGCGAGAGCGGAACAGATCGCGGCGCACATCCAGAATCTGCCGAACGAGACTCCGCCTGTAATCCCCATACGGGTACAAGACGTGAATGTTCGAGCCTTTCCAGCCCTGCATGGAGCAGAGTTCCGTCAACTGTCCTTCGCAATCCGCGAAGAACCCCGGCCGCGTCGCGACACCGGCCAGTAAATAGATTTCGTAACCGCCCAGCTCTTCCATTATCGATTCACCGTCCATTATAGGGCTAGTAGTGTTGCTGCTCCTCTACTGGTCGTAGTATGGCATGTTTTGGCACTCTATTATACGGCAAGTGGGCGGGAGCGGTGTCGATTCCCCTGCCGCACAGCCATGCCGAAGGGCCGTTCCCCCGATGCATATGCACCAGGCAACGGCCCTTCTAATCGCAAGCTCAATTGCATTGCTGATCGACTACAGCGTCAGCAGCACCTCATGCCGCTTGCCGTCGTCGACTAGCTTCACGTAAGGCATCGCGCTCGGATCGGCATCCTTCGCCTTCGGCGGCCTGCCGTCGACGGTGACCTGGGATGCGCCGTCCGCCTTCGCGCCGCGCGATACCGTAATCGCGTATACGCTGCGGCCGAATCGGTACTCTGCCGTGAAGCCCGGCCAGTCGGCCGGAATGCTCGGACGCAGCAGCAGCTTCTCGCCGTCCCGCCGCAGGCCGATAATCCATTCGATGCCGGCTTGGTACATCCAGCCGGATGCCCCGGTATACCAAGTCCAGCCTGCGCGTCCCTTATAAGGATCGGACATATAGACGTCCGCCGCCATGACGTAGGGCTCGCCGACATAGGTGCGAATGTCGCCCGGCGATGCGGTATGCGTCACCGGATTCAGCATGTCGAACAGCTCGAACGCTTGATCGCCCTGCCCCAGCAGTGCCCATGCGACGATGCTCCAGATGACGCCATGCGTGTACTGTCCGCCGTTCTCGCGAAGGCCGGGCGGATAGCCCTGGATGTATCCCGGCGTCGGCTCCGTCTTGTCGAAGGGCGGGGTCAAGAGCTGCGCCAGCGCATGGCCGCGATCGACCAGCTCGCGGTCGAAGGATTGCATGGCGCGCATGGCGCGGTCCTGCGGGGCGCCGCCCGAGATGACGGACCACGATTGCGCGATCGCATCGATCCGGCATTCCGCCGCACTTGTCGTGCCGAGCCATGTGCCGTGATCGGTCGAGGCGCGCCGGTACCATTCGCCGTCCCACGCGTGCTCGTTAATTGCCGCAGCCAGCTCCCGGCTCTTCTGCCGCAGGTCGTCCGCTCTTGCGGCATCGCCCTGCCGCTCGCAGATCGGCGCGAAATTGTCCATGACCGTGATCAGGAACCAGCCGAGCCACACGCTCTCGCCTCGCCCTTCGTCCCCTACGCTGTTCATGCCGTCATTCCAATCGCCGATGCCCATCAACGGCAGCCCGTGCTTGCCGAGCCGAAGGGCGCGATCGATGGCGCGCAGGCAATGGTCGTACGTCGTGCCGACGTCGTCCGAGACGACCGTCGCTTCATAACGTTCATGTTCCTCCTCGGTGAGCGGCTCGCTGATCAGGTAAGGCCGCTTCTCCAGCAGCACCGAGGCGTCGCCCGTATGGGTCACATAGCGGGCTACGGCATAAGGCAGCCACAGCAGGTCATCCGAGTATTTGGTGCGGATGCCCCGATCGGTCTCGGCATGCCACCAGTGCTGCACGTCGCCTTCGCGGTATTGATGCTGGCAGTGGAGCAGAATCTGCGCTCGCGTCAGGTCCGGTCTTACATGGAGCAGCGCGAGCGAATCCTGCAGCTGATCGCGGTAGCCATAAGCTCCCCCGGCTTGGTAGAACGCGGAACGCGCCCACATCCGGCAGGACAGTGCCTGATAGAGCAGCCAGCCGTTCAGCATCACGTTCGTCTCGATGCTTGGCGTCGTGACCTGAATATGGCCGAGCAGCGACGACCAGAATCGTTCCGTCTCCTTGTACGCTTCCGCGCAGCGCGACGGATCGCCGTAGCGCTCCGCCAGCTCCCTCGCCTCGGCTTGGCTGGTACCGCACCCCAAGGCAACGTAGAGCGTCCGCTCCTCCCCAGGCGCCAGCGTCAGCCAGCCTTGGAGAGCCCCGCACGAGTTCGCCTGAACGCCTGCCGTACCGGACAGCGAGCGACGCTTCATCGCCGCCGGTTCCGACGCGTTGCCGTTGCGGCCGATGAACTCGCCGCGATCCGCCGTCCAGGCGACCGTGCCATCGCCGCCTTGCAAGCGCAAGAACGCAGTCTCCGAACGGAATGTCTCTTGATGCGCGTTGCTGGCGAGGAGACAGCCTGCCTGCGCATCCCATTCGGTCACGACGTACGGCGCATTCTGATCGCGCCGTACGCCGAGCACCCACTCCGCGTAATACGTGACCGACAGACTCCGCGTACGGCCGGAGTCGTTGCGAACGGTCAGCTCGATCAGCTTCACCGGATCCTCCTGGGCCACGTAAATCGTCATCCGCTGCGCGATTCCGCTCACGCTTCGTTCGAAGCGGGAGTAGCCATGGCCGTGCGAGACATTCACGCTTCCTTCGCCCCCTGCAGCCTTCGCACTCGAAGGAGACGGCGTCGGCGACCACCACTCCCCGGTCGTATCGTCACGGATGTAGCATGCTTCGCCTGGGGGATCCATCACCGGATCATTCGACCATGGCGTCAGCTTGAACTCCCGGCTGTTGCGGAACCACGTGTATCCCGTGCCCAGTTCAGTCACCATGCAGCCGAAGCGTGGATTCGCCATGACGTTCGACCACGGACCCGGCAGATGCTTGCCTGCATGAAGCCGGATCCGGTATTCCTTGCCGTCCGGCGTGAACCCTCCCCAACCGTTCCAGAGCACGAGATCGCGCGGCGGCTCCAGCTCTTGATTCGGCAGGCCGGCAGCCGATTGCTCCGGCGGGGCGGCTTGTTCCGCCTGCATTGCCGGCGTCGACGGTATCAGCGGCAGCGCTGCGGCCCCCGCGGCTTGCCCGCTTCCGGCTGCGCGAAGCTGCGCCTTCAGATTCCGTCCGTCTGCGCGAAGCGTCAGGCGGGCGGACGCATGCAGCAGCGCGCCTTGCTCCTCCTCCAGCTGATCCGAGTTCACCGTATAGATCCGTCCGGCGCGATTGCCGTGCATCTGCTGTACGGTCTGCTCGATCGTCCGCTGAAGCGAATCGCGCAGATCCTGCTGATAGCCTCCCGGCGTCTCGTTCAGCAGAACCAAGTCGAACGCGATGCCCTTGCGCTTCAAATATTCATGCCCGCGGATCAGCACGGCGGCCGAAGGCAGCTCAGCGGCATCGCGCACCAGCACCAGGACGATCGGCAGGTCGCCCGAGATGCCGAGCGGCCATAGGCCGGACTGGCCCAGCCGATTCTTCCGGATGCCTTCGGCACGGGCGGACTGAATCGGCGGCGTATACAGCACGCGGCTTGCCAGCATATGGTATGCGGAGGCGTCCGTCGTCTGCAGATGCATATGCTGCAGCTCGATCCGGCTGCGCGTCCAGGCGAGCTGGAATGCACGTTCGACCTGCTGATCCGAACAGAAGCGGCTCGGAAGCTCGACCGCTTCTTCCCGCGTCCCCGCAACACCCGTCACCACGATGAATGCCGCGGTCTGGCCCGGCTGCAGCGTCAGTCTTCGCCTAGCCGCAAAAATCGGGTCGAGCACCGCGCCGTCCGTGCCGGACAGCCGCGTTGCGAGCGCCTGCGGATCGCGATACGAATGTCCGCGGCCTACGAAACAGGCGCGGTCCGTCTCATACTCAAGCGGTCCGAGCGTCTCGCAGCACGGCGCCAGCGCATGGACCGCCCAGATCGGGTCTTCGTCCGGCGTACGCGGTCTCCTGCGTGCCAGCAGCACCTCGCGCTCACTGTCGTATTCGGTCTGGACGAACAGCTTGCTGAAGGCCTGGTGGGCATCGTCGGCTGCAGGCGGCGCCAGCACGATCTCCAGATAAGTCGTAATCTCCAGCACGCGTGCCGCAGCTCCTTGATTCGAGATCGACAGGCGGCGCAGCTCCGCGTTCGCCTCGGTCGAGACGCATACGTCCATCGTCGTCTGCAGCTCGCCGTCGCGGCGAACGTACCGCACGCGATCCAGGGAGAACTGCGCGGCATATTCGTCAGCCTCTTGCCCCGCAGGATAATAGGCCGCCGACCAGACATCGCCTCGTTCGACATCCCGGATATAGATCCCGCTTCCCCATGGATCGGCTACCGGGTCCTCTCTCCAACGCGTAACGGCACGGTCCTCCCAGCGGGAGAAGCCGGCGCCGGCCGCGTCCAGCACTGTCGTGAACGCCCCGTTCGACAGCACGCAGGTCTCGGGGAAATCCGTATGCGGCGTATCGAACTCGCGCAGCGGCGCATCCGTCCGAATAGACGGATCCTGCATCCTCATCGGCGCGGAAGCCGCGTGCAGCACGAGCGCGGGACGCTCCGGAATGCGCTCCTGCAGGAGCAGCTCCGCCGACTTCACGCGCTTGTCCGCATGGAATCGGTCATACATCTTGTGCGGGAGCAGCACATTGCCCAGCGTCAGCAGGCTCATCCCTTGGTGATGGGCCATGAAGCTCTTGATGACGGCTGAGGCCTGCTTATCCGGCAGCCTCTCGCGCGTGCAGTCGATCGCTTCATAATAACCGTACTTGCCCCTGGCCCCCATCTCCTCCATGCGACGCAGTTCGCGAAGGGCGACGCCCGGCGCATACGGCAGCGTCATCAACGTGGCATAAGGCGCCAGGACCAGGTCCTGCTCCAGCCCGCGCTTGAAGCCCAAGCCGGGCACGCCGAACGCCCGGTATTGATAATTCATCTGATAATCGAACGCGTAATACCCCGACTCCGATATGCCCATCGGCACGCCGCGCATGCGGGCATATTCCGTCTGCCTGGCGACGACGGCACGATACGTGCTGTCCCAGAGCGTGCCGCTGTAGGTGCGCATGATGAGCGGAGGCATGAGGTATTCGAACATCGTGCCGGACCACGACACGAGGGCGGTATCCTTGCCGACCTTCGTCATGGCGCGCCCGAGCTTGAACCAATGCGAAGCCGGCACTTGTCCCATCGCGATCGCGATGAAGCTGGCTTGTCTGGCTTCGGATGCGAGCAGATCGTATAGAATGCCCTCCTTGACCCCAGTGCCGGCATGGTAGCCTAAGCTGAACAGCTTCGTCCCGGGATCGAACAACGGCCGGAAGTCCGTCTCGGCGGTCAGTCGCTCGAGCCGTTCGATAACCGCCCTGCCCCGTTCTCGCCACCTGCCGCCTCCACGCGAGCCGCGGCCGTCCTGCCGCCCTTCCGCAAGCTCGGCCGACGCTTCCAGATCGACCGTTACGGGACGCAGCTTGCCGGGACCCGCGGTAGACGATGCGGCGACATGCTTGCCCGCCCGATCGCTAGCCGGCCGCTTGCTGCCTGCAGCGAGCGGGGCGCTGGCACGCTCTTCGTATTCCCTCCGCAGCCATTCCGCGACGCCTTCCTTGGCCGCGATATAATAGCCCACGAGATTCCCCGAGTCGACCGTCGATACGTACAAGGGAGGCAGCGGGCGCAGCGACTCGGTATCGTACCAGTTGTACAGGTGGCCCGACCACTTGTCCATCCGCTCGATCGTGTCGATGGTCCGTTCGAGCCGTTCGATCATGCCGGGCGTGTCGATGAATCCAAAATCGCGCGCCGCGACCGTACAAGCGAGCAACAGCCCGATATTCGTCGGAGAGGTCCGATGCGCCACGCCGACATTCGGATCGAACTGTACGTTATCCGGCGGCAGCCAATTCTCCCCTTCGGTCGCATAATCCTCGTAGTACTGCCAGATCTGCGACGCCAATGCCCGCAGCTCCTGCTGCTGGGCTTCCGTAAGCTTGTCATCCTCTTGCGCAGGCGAACGGTCCAGGTAACGAACCGCTGCCGGTGCGGCTGCCCAGACCGCTGCCAGCGCGATGCCTGCAGCCTGCTGGAGCAGCGAATCCGCGACGGCGGCTAATGCTGCGATAACCACCGTCAGCGCCAATCCGGTCGCAAGGCCGAGCAGCCTGCGCGGATTGCTCCGGTCAATCTCGTCCGAGGTCACCCACTCCAGCATCTTGCGCTTCGAGACGGTCAGCCTGTATAGCGTACGCAGAATCGCATCGAGGAGCAGCGCCGTTTGGTACGGCAGCGTTAGAAGCGTCAAGCCGGTTTGCGCGGCCGCGGCAACGAGCGACTGCGGACGGCGCAGCACCCGAGTCGGCGCGAGCAGCGCGCGCAGGATCGGAATGCCGAGCGTGGCGAGCACGACGACGAGCAAGCCCAGACCGGACTCCCAAGGCACGAGCAGGCTAGCTGCCAATAAGGCGAACAATGCCGGCTGCAGCAAGCTGCGCCGGAGGTTGTCGACGATCTGCCAGCGCGTCAGCGGCGTAAGGTCCACCGGCAACGACCGCCCTTCGCGATCCTTCGCCCGCTTCCTGAGCCAGCCTAGCAGCTGCCAATCGCCCCGCACCCAGCGGTGCAGACGATGCTGATAGGCACTGAACGTCGCGGGATGTCCGTCGACGAGCTCGATGTCGGGCAGCAAGCCGCTGCGCAGAAACCCGCCTTCCAGCAGATCATGGCTGAGCACGCGGTTGTCCGGAATACGTGTGCCGAGCACGCGGTAGAAGATGTCTGCGTCGAAGATTCCTTTTCCCGTGAAAATCCCCTCGTCCATGCCGTCCTGATACGGGTCAGATACAGCGAACGCGTAGGGGTCGATGCCGGGCTCGCCCGACCACAGACGGGCAAAGCGCGAGCGCATCGCCGATTCATGACTGATGCCGATGCGCGGCTGGAGCACGCCGTAGCCTTCCGCTACCCGCGTCCCCGCTTCATTCAGCCGCGGCCGGTTGTATGGATGATGCAGCGTGCCGATCATGCGCTGCGCCGTGCCGATCGGCAGCTGCGTGTCCGCGTCAAGCGTAATGACGTAACGGATGCTCGACAGGATGGACGTATCGCCGTATTGATGCGCGTAGCTGGTCGCCGCACTGCCGCGGAGCAGCTCCGTGAATTCCACGAGCTTGCCCCGCTTGCGCTCCCATCCCATCCAGATGCCTTCGACCTCGTTCCATTGCCTGCGGCGCTGCAAGGCGAGGAACCTTGTTCCGCCCTGCCCGCTCCCGTATGCCGCATTCAGAGCCTCTACCGCAGCTCGCATCGCGTCCAGCACGGCACGATCCTCGGGGAGCTTCTCCGAAGGGGCATCCCGGTAATCGCCGAGCAGCGCGTAATGAATGTTCGCATCGCGGTTGGCCAGGTAGTGAAGCTCCAGCCGGTCCGCCATCTCGCGCACTTGCTCGGGCCGCGACCAGATGACCGGGATGACGACGATCGTCGCAGCCTCCACCGGCACGCCTGCTGCATAATCGTAACGCAGAAGCGGACGCGAATCGCAATAGCGGCATATGGCCCAGTGCAGCCCTTGTACCGCCCATTCGCTGGCAGGCACCGTGAGCAGCAGAATAATGGCCGCTATGCCTGCCAGCGGCAATGCATCGTAACCGCCCGCAGGAGCTGCAGCCCACACAGCGATGAGGAGGGCAGCTGCACAGGAGAGCGTAAGCGCCCCGAAGTAGACGGCCCTGCGCTCCCGCTTGATCGCCGCGCGCGGCATGGATCTCGGGTCCGAGCATTCCTTCAGTGCGCGCCACAGCGCGCGGTTGCCGCTTGGATCGAGCAGATAGTAGGCAGCCAGCGACTTGCGGGGCGGCGCAGCGTCATCCCGCTGACCGGCTCTAACGGCGGAAGCCTCGTCTACTGCGGGCTCCGCCGCTTCCTCCGACTGCTGTCCGTACCGGTCCGCCAGCTCTACGGCTTGTCTGGCCGCAAGCGTCTCCGGCACGTTCATCCGTTTGGCCAACGTCTCTACCCGTCCCAGCAGCACGCTGCGGCTAACCGCGTCCATCAGCGGATAGCTGCCGGACTCCTCCTCGCGCAGAATCCGGTCGGCTAGACACAGCTTCTCGAAGCTGTCGCTCCACTCGATCCGCTCGGTCTGCCTGAGCGAACCGATCGCATGGCCTGCCGCAACCTCGAAGGAAGCCTGCAGCCGATGCTCGTAGGCAACGATACGCTCCAAGCTCTCGCTTTCGTTATCGAGCCGGCACTGCAGCCATTCCCGCACTTCACCGGCATGGTCCGCAACCTCGCCGAGCCGCCTGGCCAACTGCACGACGACCGGTCCGGAGAGCGGCATGGACTCGCCGGAGCGATCCAGCGCCTCGCGCACTTTGGCTGCGCTGAGCGGATCATTCTCCAGCGGAGCCAATAGCCGGTCGACCTCCCGCCCCGCCCCGCGGCGCTCCTGGACGCGCTGCATGACATCGGCTAAGCGGCCGATCAGCGTGATCCGCAGGAACAGCGGCAGAATCGAGGCTTCCGCGATCGTCAGAACGGCGATCTCCTGGTACGCGTTGACGTAGTCCAAGAAGGAATCGATATTCAGCAGCCCGTCCACATGGGACAAGTAATCCGTACAGATCGCCGCAACGCGCAGCTCGCGTGTCTCCCTGATGACATGCAGCCGATGCGCTTGGCTTTTGCGCAGCGCCCGGCGAATCAGAATGGCCTGCTCGGCCATATAATCGGCGTGGTCCAGCAGCCATTCCTCCGCCGGACGAAGACCTTCTTCATGCGTCTCCTGAAGCTCGCCGGCATAGCGGCGCAAAAACTTGCATTGCTCTTCGAATTTTGCGATCAAGGCAGCAGCCGCTCCGCGAGAACCGCGGGTCGGTGTATGGGTCAAAGCGAGCTCCCGCGCTTGCTGCCGGAGCTGCTCGTTATTTAGAATCATGAGTCCTCCCGTTTCGTCGAATGCTAGATTTTGGGGATACGGTACGACTTAAATATTCCCAATGGCGGGGCATTTTATGACGATAGGCGGAAAAAGACTTGTCAAATCAAGGGCGAAAAGCAAATATCGAAGCGTGATTCATCGATTGTCGGGAGACAAATGTCTGAAGGCATCGCGCGATCGAGTATCGATCCGGAGAGAAGTCCAGATGTGTTCCGTTGGATCGAAGGGGACGATGGCAATGGGAGTATGGGCTCATGGGACTATGGCGGAGGGTGCGCGGGCTTTTGGCCACTATCCCCTTCCATCAGGACCGGATAGGGCAGGCGTTCCTGAGTTGGCGGGATAGTGACTGGAATGCTGCGGAGGTCGTGGCAAGTGGAGTTGATGGCGGCAATCGGTTGCGGTGGCAGGAGGCAGGTGGCGGGGTGGCGGATGA
>JAEWJS010000050.1 GCA_023386495.1 Bacillota bacterium
TCCCTATGCTCATCTTCATCCTCCGACGTGTCGTAATCCGGGTAGAACGTGTAATCGCCCGGATCTACACCGAAAGCGGACAGCAGCTCGTCTGCTTCATAATGCATGAGTTCCTTCACAGGCTCCGCTAGGACGAACAACTTCCCGTCCTCTTTCGAGAACCGCCCCCAGTCCTTATCGCGATACAGATACCGGCTGAATACGGTCAGGGCCTTAGCCGTCACCTTCGAGGTCAGTGTATGCGCGTACACCAGCAAGCCTTGGATCGAACCTTCCGTTACATATAAAGTAATAAGACCTTTGACACCCTTGAAAGACTTATTGAATTCGGCTTCAGCCTCCTGCACGTCGCTGCGATAATCCGCCAATGACGATTCCCGTGCAAGTTCATTCGGGCTCTTCAGCTTCAAGCTGATGTAATGATAGGATATTGTCTCTTTCAATGTCACCCGCTCCTTGTTAATCTTTATATTCTTGCCATTCTTGTTGTTCTTATTGTAATTATCCAGCGATACATTGTCAATCTTTTAATTCTTAATATTCTTAAGGTGTGATTGACTGATGAACCCCGGCCTAACCGTGCACAACTGCCATACGACAAACCTCTACAATAATCAGTCTTAATCCCTAAGAATCGGCTGCCAATACCGCCTAATAGACTATAGAATCGTGCAGGACGAATCGCTATGCTACTTGGTAGAGTCCGTAACCCACATCATACAGGAGGGATTTTCGAATGAAGAAAAAATGGATGTTAACCGGTGCAGCAGCGATTTTCCTCGTGAGCAGCAGTGCCGGCGTATATGCCGGAGCGCAGCTGAAGGAGATCAAAGCTTACCTCGATTCCGGCATGAAGTTCCAGATGGACGGCAAGCCGTTCCAGCCTGTGAACGATAAAGGTGCAGTCATGGCGCCTATTTCGTACAACAACAGCACATATCTCCCGGTTCGCGCAATCTCGAATGCGCTCGGCGTTGCAGTCTCCTACGACTCTGCAACCCACACGGTTATTCTCGGCGAGAAGACGGAAGGCGTCTCGATCGCCGGCGGCTTCAGAGATCATCTGCGGACCAAGGATCCGGACTTAACCGGCTACAACGGCAAGGACTATAAGGATGTGTTCCTCAACAATCTATCGGGCAATCGCTCCGCTTCGTTCATGCTCTATCCGGAAGGGAAGTACCAGAAGCTGTACCTTCAAGTTGCTGCCATCGGTCAGGATATCGAGGAGTTCTTCGTCCAAGATTCGGATTCGGACGTGAAGCTCGAGATCGATTCGGTCTCGATCAGCGAAGGCCTGAAGACGTTCGAGATCGATATCAGCGGCATCGACACCCTGTATGTACATGCCAAGATCCGGGACGGCGGCAGCATTTTCGTACCGCTGACGACCTCTTACTATAAATGAAGCGCAGCAAGCGTTGAGGTTGGGAAGGCCGGCGATCAACTGCTATAATGGCAGGAGAGAGGAGTCGGTCACGGATGGCACGATACATCGATACTTATATCCGCAATGAGGAAGAACGGGCTCGCGTCCTCCAAGCAGAGGAGCTGGCCGCACGATTCGCGGAGCGTGCAGCCCAGCATGACTCAGAGGCGTCATTTCCCTTCGAAAATTTCGCTGACCTGCGGGAAGCAGGTTATCTCAAGCTTACGACGCCCCGCACTTACGGCGGCGATGAAGCAAGCTTGTATGAGCTTGTCCAGTTGCAGGAGCGTCTGGCCTACGGCGACGGATCGACCGCGCTGGCGTTCGGCTGGCACATCGGGCAGATGCTGCATCTGCGCACGACGCGCAAATGGCCGGAGGAGCTGTTCGCCGAGCTCTGCCGCGCCGTCGTGACGGACGGCGCGATGATCAATACGTTCGCAAGCGAAGCGGCATCCGGCAGCCCGAGCCGCGGCGGTAAGCCCGAGACGACGGCAGTCTTCGAGAACGGCGGGTGGCGGATCACGGGGCGCAAGACGTTCAGCACGCTCTCGCCGATCCTTGACCGATTCGTCGTATCGGCCTATATACCGGCTGAGGATCGCGCGGATGATTTTCTGGTGCATCGGACAGACGGGGTAACGGTTGTGGAGACGTGGGATACGCTCGGCATGCGGGCGACCGGCAGCCATGACGTTGTCCTGGATGGTGTCCGGGTAGACGCGCGCATGCGGCTAGGCGGCGGCCAGGGCATTGACGACGGCGGCGGCTGGCTGCTGCATATCCCGGCCTGCTACATGGGCATCGCGCTCGCGGCGCGCGACTACGCGCTGGCATTCGCCCGCTCGTACCGGCCCAACACGATGAAGGAGCCGATCGCGGCGCTCCCTTCCGTCCAGCATACGATCGGCGAGATGGAGGCCGAACTGCGCACCGCCCGCTCCCTGCTCTATGCGGCTGCTGATCGATGGGATCGGGAGTCGGACAACCGGCCTGCGATGCGGCCGGAGCTCGGCTTGGCGAAGTACGTTGCCACGAACAGCGCGATTCGCGTCGTCGATCTGGCCATGCGGATCATAGGCGCAGCCAGCTTGGAGCGCAAGCGGCCGCTGGAGCGGTATTACCGCGACGTCCGCGCCGGCCTGCACAATCCGCCGATGGATAACACAGTGATCCAGATGCTGGCCAGCAGCGCGCTGGGGGAGTCGAACGCATAGGGCAGGCCCCGATACGGAACCATTGTGTGCTAGGACGCTTTGGTGCGTCCGGCACGCTCGCGCCGACTGCGCATCCTGCGTCACGTCCGCCCGGACTTCGCATCCGCGTAGATCGAGCTTGAGCTCGCGCGTGCAATCGGGGAGGCCAGGTTAAAGCGGGAATTCCTGCGAAAGTGCAGTTTTTCCAACGTAATAGCGATGAAAAGCGAAAATTCCTGCAAAAGTGCAGGAATTTTCGGCGTTCTCGGAGATATGTCGCAGTGATTGTGCGAAAGCCTGTATTTTTGCAGGAATATCCTCAACCGTACCGCCTCATCCGAAAAAGGCTGCAGATTTGCAGGAATTTAGGCGGGGAGGCGGCAGGTAGGGTTAGAGGTGAGCATGGACGTGCCTGGCAGCCCCTATAGCGAACCGCTAGAACAGATCCCCGTAATCCCGCGTCGGCGCTGCCGTGTTCCCCTTCGTGAAGTATTCGTACTTCCCGAACCGCGCCAGTGCTTGCTTATCCGGCTGCCATACCCACTCGTCGATCTCCGTCTGGCAGCGGTGCGCGCGGAACGAGGCGAGCTTCGCCTTCAGATGCGCGCTCACGTCCACCTTGATGACATCGCGCTTCGTATAGCCGAATTGCTCCGGACGCTCCATCGCATCGCCGTACGAGATGAAGTAGAGCGCGCTGCCTGCGAGCCCCGCCCGGTTGAACGCCGCCGTCGTCGCTTTGCCGATCGCGCAGTGGTCGGGATGCCCGCCGTAGCGCTCGTGAAACGTGAGCACCACATCCGGCTGCTCCTCGCGTATGATCGCTTCTACCCGTGCGGTCAAACGCTCCTCGCCGTAGAACTCGACCGTCTTGTCGCGGATATCGAGGAACGCCAGCTTGCGAAATCCTAATACCTCGCATGCCTGCTTCAATTCCAACTCCCGCGCGCCCGCCATCGTCTCGCGATTGAGATACGGCGGATTGCCCATGCGCCTGCCCATCTCGCCGCGCGTCGCGCTGACCAGCGTCATGTCGACGCCTAGGCTCGCATACTTCGCGAACGTGCCGCCGCAGATGAACGACTCGTCATCCGGATGAGCGAATACGGCGAGCAGCTTCTTGTTCCGATAATCGATGCTCATTCCGGGAACGGCTCCTTTCCGAGATGCAGAGCTGCGTTCATGCGGCCTCTGTCATCATAGCCTGCGAGGATGAGGCGGCCACCCTCATCAACCTCATAATGCGTGAGCGCTTCCGTCCGCAGCCAGCCATGGCCGTCGAAGCGCAGCGCGACCCGATAAGGGCCGTCCCCTGCTATGAATGCTTCGGTAATCTGAATCTTGAAATTGCGGACGAAGACGAAGGAAGTCGCCTCGCTGTGCACATAGGCATCTGCACCCGTATAAGCGCGAAGCGCTGCTTCGACTTGCTGTCTATCGATAGGCTTCATGTCGCGGTCTCATCCTCTCTGGTAGCAATCTTTCCTATACTGCTACTATACAGAAAATCCACTTCGGAGTCGAAGTGGATTCTCACGATACAGCTACAGCGGCAGGTCCCGGCGCCGGAACAGCGCGATCGCGAGCCCGAATGCTGCAGCCCCAATCACGAAGAGGACGATAAAGGACTGCAGCACACCCTCGCTCCCGCTGACGATCTCGCTCGGCCGGTACAAGGCGAAGATCGAGAGGCTGCGCATCCAATCGACGGACTCGCTGATCTTCCCGAGCAGATCCAGGCTGAAGAACCCGAACGTAATGCCGCCTGCTATACCGAGCGCCCGCTTCTCGTCATTCGACACCGCCGACACGAGGAACGCAATGCCGCCGACCGCGAAGAAGAGCAGCAGTGCCGAGACGTTGAGCAGCACGAACTTCCCCATATCGAACGGATACTCCCCGCCGAGGAACCAGCTATTGCCGACGAAGCCCGCAATCGTCGTCACGGCGATGATCAGGACAAGGCCGGACACGAGCACGCAGCCTTGCGTGAACGCCACCTTCCCTCTGGTCGTCGGCGTCGCGAGCAGATACGCCATAGCGCCCTGGTCCACCAGCTTCGCCATCAACTGCGTCGACAATTGCACGCATACGATCGAGAGGATCAGCACCAGGATTAGCCCGTAGTATTCGCCCGAGATGAATGCCTCCGCACTGTTGAAGCTGGTTAAGCCGAACGCTCTCCCTACGCCTTCCGGCATCGACTGCACCAGCTCGTCGATTGCCTCGGTCTTATTCGCGATGCTCGGATACAGCCCGAACATGAGCAAGATATAGAAGGCCGATCCGATCGAATAGTTCATGAAGCTTTTCAGGTTCACCTTCATCATCTGCTTATACAACGTCCCGTTCATTCCGCCGCCCCCTCCCGATCACGATCATAGTAATTCATGAACACATCCTCGAGATTCTGTGTGAACACGTCGATGTTATGCACCTTGTAGCGAGCCGTCCGCTGGACAAAATCGTCATAATCCCCCTGCACCGCCACCCGTACGCGATTCCCTTCATGCGACTCCACCGTCAATCCCGAGTTCCGGTAGGCCGCTGCATCCTCGATACTGTCGAACGTGACCTCGAACAGCTTGCGCTGCATCGATTGCAGCTCGCGAATGTCTCTAATCGTCAGGATGACGCCGTCCTTGATGATCGCGGCTCTGTCGCAGGTCCGTTCGATCTCCGGGAAGCTGTGCGACGACATCAGGAACGTCTTCCCGCGCCCCTTCTCCTCCAGCACGAGCTCGATGAATACGCGCTGCATGAGCGGGTCAAGGCCGGACGTCGGCTCATCCAGTATGATGACGGCTGGATCATGCATGAAGGCCGCGACGATGCCGACCTTCTGCTTCATGCCCTTGGACATCTTGCGAATCGGCGTATGCACGTCGAATTGCAGCCGGTCGATGAGACGTGCCTGCCTAGTCCGATCTTTCACGCCCTGCATATCGGCCATGAAGTCCAAGAACGTCTTGCCTGTCATGCCTTCGATGAACGCGATCTCGCCGGGCAGATACCCGACATAAGCCTGTACCTTGCCCTGCTCCTTCCAGGTGTCCAAACCGTTGACCCTCACGAATCCCTGTTCCGGCTTCATGAAGCCCATGATATGGCGGATCGTGGTCGACTTCCCTGCCCCGTTCGGCCCGAGGAACCCGAACACCTCGCCCTCCCTCACCGAGAACGTTACATCGAATATGCCCTTCCCGTTGCGGAACCGCTTCGTCAGCCTTTCGACGGTTAGCATGACAGCACCCCCATATCATTTGGTGAAATATTATCGACCAATCATTTCATATGTTATACTATACCCGAACAAGTAAATCGTCAATGACTTATGAAATATTATTAATATTATATTTCACAAATTAAGAGGTGTACCCATGATGAACGGTTTCGAGAAACGGGCAGCGATGCTCAAGGAGAAAATCATGACCGCCGCGCTGGAGCTATTACGGACAACGGAGCCGAAGCGGATCCGCATCGCAGATCTCGCCAAGGCCGCCGACGTCTCGCAGGTATCGATCTATAATCACTTCGGGAGCAAGGAGGCGCTGTTCCGCGAAGTATTTAAGGCGTATATGGACAAGTTCCACCGCGAGTATGAGGAGCTGCTGCAGGAGAAGCTTCCAATGAAAGCAATGATCGCGCGTATATTCGCGATGGAGAAGGAGTCATTCGACTATTTTCCGCCGCGCCTGATGAAAGAGCTGCTGCAAGACGATCCTGAGCTGGCCCGCTCCATCGAGCAGGAATATACCGCGAAGTCGCTTCCGCTGTTGATCGGCATGCTGCAGGAATGGAAGGATCGCGGCGAAATTTCGGCGGCTATCGAAGTGAATCATGTCCTCGCCTTCATGCAGCTCTTCCAGCTGCAGCAGGACCTGATCCTGCAGATGGCGGAGCAGAGCGGCGATATGGAGAAGTTCCTGGACGGCATGGCGCACTTGTTCTTCTACGGGATCAGCGGCAAGGCGTGATCGTTCCATTCGCATAAAATCATGCCATCCGGCGAATTCTTCCTAATGTACGATCGATTACCATTGATCGTGAAGGAGACGAAGCGATGCCCGATTGGACCATGACGATCTTGCAAACCCTGCTCGCGGTCGTCGTCTTATTCGCGATGACGAAGCTGCTGGGCAAGCGCCAGATCTCGCAATTGTCGTTATTCGAATACATTACAGGAATCACGATCGGCAATATGGCCGCTCACATCTCGCTGGATAAGGGCAAGGATTGGTATCTTGGCATTCTCTCAATAGCCGTGTGGGTGCTCGTGGCGCTTGGTATCGAATTGATCACGCTGAAGAGCAGAGCGGCCAGGAACTTCATCGACAACAAGGCGACCGTGCTGATCGAGAGAGGCAAAATTCTGGAGAAGAACCTCCATAAGGAGCGCCTCACCGCCGATGAGCTGATGGAAAATCTGCGAGCGAGAAATGTTTTTCGCGTAGCGGACGTCGAATTCGCGGTCATGGAGCAAAGCGGGGGCATCAATGTATTGTTAACCAAGGAGAATCGGCCCGTAACGCCCCGTGACGTAGGGATGCTAACGAGCGACGAGCATGAGCCCCAGATCGTCATTATGGACGGCTCGATCATGGACGAACCCTTGAGCATGATAGGAAAAGACAAGAAGTGGTTAGATGCCGAACTGAACAAGCTTGGCGTAACGGTCGACGACGTCTATCTGGCCCAAGCCGACAGCAACGGCCAACTGCATGTCGATCTATACGACGATAAGCGCCCGCTCCCTAAGCCGCAGAAGAAGGAGGGGTCTCCGCTCTCCGTGCTGTTCAAGTGCGAAGCGGATCTGGAACTGCTCCGCCGCTCCGCCCAGAACCCGCAAGAGAAACGCTTGTACGCCGAATGCTCGCAAGAGCTCGGGCGGATCATCTCGGATGTCAAGATGCAGCTGAAGCAGAACTGACGCGCTATCGGAACGGCAGAAACCGCACGCCCCCTCGCAGGGACGTGCGGCTTCTGTTGTGCGGCGCTTACGCTTCGAACCGGAACCAGCCGAAGTCGAAGTTGCTGCCCGGCAGGAAGATGAACGTCACCTTCTGCACGCCTGTCACGCGCTCCAGCTCGAACGCCCGCTCCACATAGCCGTCGGAATGGATGAATTCGACGAGCTGGCTGCTCTCGCCATCTGCGCCTTCGAACCGAATCTGAATCGTGTTCTTATCGATCGGGGAACGGCCGAAGATCACGATCCTCGAAGCGCCTCCCGCCGCGTAATCCATCTCCGCATACGACAGCGACACGTTGTTGCCGATGCCCTCCACGCCGCGCTCCGTCCGCGTGAACGTATCGCCGTAGAGCTGGTCGCAGTCCAAGGCTTGATTCTGCTCGAACGCGCGGTTCTGCCGCTCGAACGAGAAGCCCTTGATATGGATCTTCTGCTGCGTGACGAAGCAAATCGCGCTTATGCCGGAGAGTCGCTTAGACAGCTTGTACGTCTCCTCTTGGTACACGTTCCAGCGGGATTCCTTCTGGTAGACGACATCCGCCAGCAGCTCGCTGCCCGCTTCGTTCGGCATCCCTTCCCAGATCTGTATCGCGTACGGCTCGCTCGACAACGCGAAGATCGGAATCGTGATCGTGTCCGAACCGTAAGGCCCGAAGTCGATGGCGCGGTAGCCGACATGCGTCTCGCCGTCTCGGCTCGTCGCAACGCCGCGTTCGTTGCCGTTGCCGACCTCGCCCTTCGTATAGTCGTAGAGACCGCCCGAGATGAAGCCGTATGCATCCTTGTACGCCGTGCCGAGTCCGGTTGCCTTGAACTCCAGCTGCGCGATCATCTTCGTCTTGTCCGTGCCGTTCTTGCTCATGCAGCGGACGAGGAACTCGCCGTCACCCAGCGCAGTGACCTTCGCTTCCTGACCGGAAGCCTCCACGCGCGCGATGTTCGATTCGATGCCGGCCGCATTCACGACGCGCCATTCCACATCGCGATAGGAGGTATCCGCCGGGAATAGCTCCGCGCGGACGATCATCTCTTGCCTGGACTCGTCGAACAGCTGGCCGTTCTCGCTGACGATCGCAATCTTCCGCAGGGGCAGCTCGTCCGCGCTTCCCATCACGACCGGCAGTTCACGATTCACCGTGCGTGCCGTCACGCCTTGGACAGGGCCGCCTTCGACCGCCGCTGCTTGCAGCGTCACCGATCCGCTCGCTATCCCGCGGGAGGAGACGTCCACGCGAATCTCGCCCGGCTCAAGCGTCGCGCCGATGATCGCCATCAGCTTGCCGCTGAACAGCCTTCGGCTCAGCCCCTTGTACGGGTCGTAGTCCGTGCTGTCGCCGTTATCCAGCCCGATCAGCCGGCCTGCTCCCGACACCTCGACCAGCACGCGGTTGTTCGCGTTCGCGACCGGATTGCCGTCCGCATCCTCCATGCCGATCTCGACGTAGATCACGTCGGTGCCGTTCGCCGTCAGAACCGTCTTATCCGGCTGCAAGCGAAGCTTCGCCGCATCGCCGAACGAGCGTACCGTATCCGTCGCGATGACCTGCCCCGCCTCGTCGTAGGCGATGGCCTTGAGCTCGCCCGGCGCATACGGCAGCTTCCACCAGCCGACCAGCTGCTTGCCGTGCGCGTGGTCAATATCGTACGTGCCGACCATGCTGCCATTGAATTGCAGCTCGATCTTCGGCGCATTCGACGCGACGCGGACGTCGATCATCTGCCCGGGACTGAAATCCCAGTACGGGAAAATATGCACCATCGGCTTCGTCTTATAATCCGTCCATCCGGCCTGGTAGATGTAATACGAATCCTTCGGGAACGTTGCCGTGTCGAGCTGGCCGAAGTACGAGTTCTTCGTATGATACGGGGTCGGCTCCCCGATGTAGTCGAAGCCGGTCCACAGGAACTGCCCGAGGGAGAACGGCGCATCCCGCTCCGCGATGATGCACGCTTCCGCAGACTTCGCGCCCCAGCTCGTCGTGCTGTTGCCGAGCGCCGAGCACTGCTCGTCGTCATCGGCTAGAATCGGCTGCTCGAACGGGAAGTGGTAGATGCCCCGGCTCTGCACGACCGAAGCGGTCTCGCTGCCGTAGATGACCCAATCCGGATGCTCCTCATGATGCTTGTGATAATACTTCTCCGCGTAGTTGTAGCCCGCGATCTTCACGATGTCGGCGCATTGCTGGGCGTTCTCCCACGGCATATAGTTCGACCCGATCGTGACTAGCCCATTGCGCTTCGGATCATGCTTGTACACCTCATCCATGAGCATGCGCGTCACTTCCTGCCCTCGCGCATCCGCATGGGTGTCATAGATCTCGTTGCCGATGCTCCACAGGATGAGGCTCGGATGATTGCGATCCCGCTTGACCCAGCTTTTTACGTCGGCCGGCATCCATTCTTGGAAGAATCGAGCGTAGTCGTACGGCGTCTTGGAGCGTTCCCACATGTCAAAAGCCTCCGACACCACGAGCATCCCCATCTCGTCCGCCAAGCCCATCAGCTCGGCGGCAGGCATGTTGTGGGCGGTACGAATTGCGTTGACGCCCATCGCCTGCAGCAGTTCGAATCTTCTGCGGAGCGCGGCCATGTTGAATGCCGCCCCGAGCGCACCCAAGTCATGATGCTCGCAGACGCCGTTCAGCTTCATCTTGTTGCCGTTCAAGAGGAAACCCTGCTGCGGATCGAGCACGACCGTACGGAAACCGACATGATGGGTGACGGTCTCGATGGGCTCGATGGGCTCGGCAGCTGCAGCGGCTCCGTCTGGATGAAGCTCCGTCACGAGCTGGTACAAGTTCGGCTCGTCCGTGCTCCATACGTGTGCCTGTTCGATCCCGAGCGATTGTCGGCTGTATGTACTGGCGTTCGGACTTGCGGGTACATTTTCCGCCGTGGCGACGATTGTCTGTCCCTTGTAGAACAGCGTGTGGGCGAGTCGAACGTCCTGGGCGGCGCGAAGCTCCGTATCGATCTCGACCTGCCAGCCGGCATCCGTCCGCTTGGTCGCGATGTACACCCCGTCCGTCTCGATATGGCTCTCAGCACGGGTCTTCAGCCAGACATTCCGGTAGATGCCCGCCCCCGAATACCAGCGGCTGTTCGGACTCTGGTGAACGACCTTGACGAGAATCTCGTTGCCCCCGTCGACCATCGCATCCGTGATATCATGCTCGAACGCGGAGTACCCGTATTTCCATTCCCCGACGGGTTGTCCGTTGACGTACACCGTGGAATCCATATAGACGCCGTCGAATGCCAGCAGCCATCTTGTTGCGTCTGCCTTCGTCGCGTCGAAGCGCTTGCGGTACCAGCCGATGCTGTTCGCGTACAGGTTCAGCGTATCGTAGATCAGCCAATCATGCGGCAGGTCGACCGGCTCGAACCGGAGTCCCGCATCATCCGCAGCCTCCAGGCCGCTCTTGGCGAATTCCCATCCATCGTTAAACAGCGTCTTCGTGTTCTTGTTCATGTTGATGTTGATGTTCATATGCGGCGCTTGCCCTCGCTTTCATCCATTGTGGCACTAGCATAGCATATGCAGATTCGGGATTCTGCCCCAGTAATTAGTGATGTCGTCAGTGAAAACTTGCAGTTTCGCTGCTTGGGGAGACATGAAGAAGCCGCACGCCCGAAGGCATGCGGCAGCATATCGCACCAACACATACAGTCTACAATGGTTTCTTCCACAGCTTGCCCGGCCAGTAGGACCACTTGCCGAAGAGCGTGATCAGCGCCGGCACGAGCAGCGGACGGACGATGAACGTATCCAGCAGGATGCCGATCGCGGTCACGATGCCGAATTGGACCAGCACCTGGATCGGCAAGGAAGCCAAGACGGCGAATGTCCCTGCCAGGATTAGGCCTGCCGACGTGATGACGGCACCCGTGGAGGCGACGCCGCCAGCGATCGATTCCCGGTGGCCCAGCCCCTTTTTGCGATTCTTCCATATATCCGAGATCATGAAAATATTATAATCGTTCCCTAGCGCGATAATGAATACGAAGCTGTACAGCGGAATCGTGCCGGACATCGCTTCATGTCCGAGAATGCTTGTGATGACCAGCCAGCCGCCTCCCAGCGCGGCCAGATAGGATACCAGCACAGTGGCCATGAGCTGAATCGAAGTGACGACGGCGCGAAGATACAGCAGCAGCACCATGAAAATAACCAGGATGATGACCGGCTGAATGCGGTTCTCGTCCGCCTTCTGCACGTTCCGTTCGTCGATCTGCTTGCTGGTCTCCCCGCCGATCCAGAACGCCTCGTCGGACAACTCATGTTCGGCCAGCAGACTTGTTACGTCCGTCTTCATCTGCTCGACATCTTCCATTGCCTCGTTCGAGTAGGGGTTCCGTTTCAGATCAACCTCATACAATTGAATATCCGGATTCGTCTTGCCGGTCTGTACCTCGCCAACGGCTCCTACATACGGAAGCTCGGCTAATTGGGCGGACAGATCGATGTCCTTGCCGTCCGTATCCACGATCAGCTTAGCAGGCGCCAGCTCGCCGGCCGTGAAGTTCTCTTCGATAAGGGCAAAGCCTTCCAAGGAATCCATCTCATCCGGGAACGCCGACAGCAGGTCGTAATTGTATCGAATCCCTGTCGAGGCGATTGCCAGACCCACCAAGATAATGCTCGTGACCGCGACGACCCGCCAAGGGTTGTTCGTCGCGAAGTCGCCGACCGCTCGCATGAACCGGTGACTCGGCTTCGGCTCTTTATAGGGCTTATTCTTCTTGCGCGCGTGAGCCTTCGCCATGTCTGTCGTACGCGGCACGAACGGCCAGAACGCTGTGCGTCCCAATACCGAGAGCATGGCCGGCAGCAGCGTGATCACCGCGATACCGGTAATGAGGATGCCTAAGCTGAACGGAACGGCGAACCGTTGGAATGCGCCGTAGTCCGCCAATCCCAGCGCGGCCAAGCCGACGACGACCGTCAGTCCGCTCATGACGATCGCGCCGATCGATTCGCGAACGGCCGATGCCAGTGCTTCGTATTTATTCTCCTCGACCTGCAGCAGGTCCCGATAACGCGCAATGAGGAATAAGCAGTAGTCCGTCCCCGCGCCAAACAGCAGCACGATCATGATCGAGATGGCCTGGCCGTCCTTATCGATCCAGCCGCTATCGACCATCCAGCCGAGCAGCGGGCTGACGACCATGTAAGCGAGTCCTACCGCAAGCAGCGGAATGACCGCGAGAATCGGCGAGCGATAGATCGCCAGCAGGATGAAGAGAATGATCAGGACCGTCGCGATCATGAGCCGGAAGTCGGCGGATTCGAACAGCCGCGTCGCGTCGACCGATATGCCGGAGGGACCGGAGAAGCGGGCCTGCAACCCTTCGCCGTCCAAGCCGACCGTGTCGTAGGGGTTCGTTCCCATAATGGCTTCGGTACGTTCGCGGATCAGGTCGAAGTTGCCTTCGAGCGTCTCGGTCGCGATCCCCGGATCGAAGAACACCGGCGTGACGAGCGACTTGCCGTTCTCGGAGAGCGAGCCCGCAAGCGCTTCGGCAGGCAGCTGATGGAGCGGCGGCACCGATTGCTGCCATGCGATAGGATCTGCCTGCAGTTCGGCATAGAGGGCCTGAATGTCCGCGAGCTCGGACATCGGAATGCCCGCCTCATTGTACCAGACGATGAGCAGCGGCAGACCCGAATCGGACGCGAATTGCTCATCGAGTATCGCGTTCGCTTCCATCGACATCGTCGATTCCGGCAGATCCGCGCCCGTATAGTTGTCGACCTCGTTCACTTGCGGCAGCATGAACGTCAAGACCAGCACCAGCGCGATCCAGGCGCCGATCACGGCCCACTTGGACCTCGGCCCGCCCATATAGTTCCCCCACCGCTCGAATCCTCGTTGTTCCATCTCGGTTCCTCCTAATGATGAATACCTCCACAAAATGTATACAAATATGTACAATAACTATATAAAAATTATACACAGGTTTTGCAATTGTTGCAATCCATTCCTTCTAGCGTTCCCTTCCGCTTGACAGCATAGACGCCACAGACTGCATAGACACAAGCACCGAAGTGGGGCCGTCCTAAGCATCCTCATCGATGACTAACGGACAGCCCCTCAGCTCCATGGAACGTATGCAGGTGACTAGATGGTGAAAGCAGGACCTGTTGGGCCTTACTTCTACGCCGAGGCACATGTGCGGACGGCTGGATCCCGAAAGTAAGGCCTGCAGGGCCGTACTTTCGGTACCGTTGCGGGTCCGACCCGCGAAGTAAGGCCTGTCGGGCCGTACTTCTGCGCCGAGGCACAAGTGCGGGCGGCTGGATCCCGAAAGTAGGGCCTGTTGGGCCGTACTTTCGGCGCTGCTGCGGGTCCGACCCGCGAAGTAAGGCCTGTAGGGCCGTACTTCTGCGCCGAGGCACATGTGCCGGCGGCCAATCGGCCACCCATGCTTGCCTCCGCTACTCCGCCACGTCCCCGTACACGATCCCTCTCGTGCCCGTCGCTACGTAGATGCGTCCGAACACGCGCGGATCGCCGGAGATCGAACGAATATCGCCGTATTGATGCTTGTCGTCGTTGATCCGCAGCCAGGACCCTCCGCCGTCATGCGACCGATAGAAGCCGTATTCGCCCCGGATCGTGCCGCTGGTGAAGAGCGTCTTGACGTCGCTCCCCTCTGCAGGCTTGCCTAGGCCGATCCGCTTGATCGTATCGCCGTCAGCCGATACTCTGCCGCCTGTCCAAGCGTTCCGCTCGCGATCGTAGCGGATCCGCCACAACCCGTGCTGCTGCATCGCCAGCCAGACGACGCCTTCGCGCCCGGATTCGACGCGAATCTCGTAGATCTGCCTGCCGTCGATCCCGGCAAGATCAACCTCGGGGAAGCCGTCCGGCGCGACTGTCTGACGGAACGTTGCGCCCTTGTCCAAGCTTACGTAGAAGCCCAAGCCGTCGACATTCGCGCTGAAGCCGTAGAATACGTCCGGGTTCACCCGGTCGGCCATGACCTTGAACGGCAGCTTATCTCCGTCAAGCGGCTTTCCGCTTCGATCATAGACGAGCGACCGGCTCCACGTCTGGCCCTTATCATGCGTGCAGACCGTTCGCGCAGCGTAGACCGGAATGCCCAGCGTCCAGACGATCGTACCGCCGTCCGCGCTGATCGCTGCCCAGCCCGATGTTACGTTCGGCTTCTCGAGCTCCGCAAGCCACTCATCCACGGCAGCGCTCACGCCGACGGGACTCGGCAGCTGTTCCCACGTGCGTCCCTGATCCCGCGACAGAATCAGCCCGCCCTTGGTCTTGCCCGTCCAATTCCCGCGAGGCGTTACGACCAGCAAGCACGGGTCGCTGTCCGGATAATCCGCATTCATCGCCGTTATCCAGCGGTCGCCGTCGGCATTGGCGAACGTATTGTCGGCAGGCCTATCCAGATCGGTGAAAATAAACCCGCCATAGTCGCCGATAATATCGATCAGTTGCACGTCCCCCGCAGGCGGCGAATAGATGTTAAGATGCACCGTCTCCTCGACGCCGTCGTTGCAGCCCGCCCAGACGACCGGCTCTCCGTGATCGGCAGCCGTCAAATTCCTCGTCATGAAGATGCCTGCACCTGTAGTGAACAGCGCCATGTCGCTGTCGAACGGATTGATCCTCACATCCGACATCCAGTGGACAAGCGATCCGTTGCCGTTATGCTCCGGCTTATGGTATGGCACGTTAAAGTCGATCTTACCGATGTCGAGCCCATGCAGGATGGGCTTCCATGTCAAGCCGTAATCGGTCGACCGGTAGATCGTGTCCGTAGGCGCGTTGATCGTCGAGCAGATCAAGGTGCCCGGCAGCTGCGGATCTTCGCAGATGCCGCCGATCCCGTAGCCTACGCGCCGCTCCGGCGCGGACGGATCACGGAAGCCGGGATCGATGACGCTCGGCGGCGTAATGTCGAGCGCCTCCCTGACAGCCCCTTGATCATCCAACTCATAGCGAATAAGCGCGCCATCGTAGCACTTGCCCGTATCGCAGCCGTAGGTATGCCAATGCGACCAGCCGATGTTATAGGCCGCATAAGAAATGTAGAGGTAGCTGCCCGCGAAAGCGGCGCGCTGCCCGACGTAACCCGGATAATCTGCAGGACCGCCCATCACAGGCGAAGGCTCTCCCATGAGCGGCTCGAAAGTCGCTCCCGCATCATGGCTAATGTATACGCTCTGTCCGCGAACGTTGCCGCCCGGCGACCCTTGCTGTCCGTTCGTCGCTGCGATCAGCCGCCTTGACGGGTTACCGTAGCTGCCGCTGGCGGGATCGATCGCGACGAAAGCGATATTCGTCTCAGCCCCATGCCCAGGCGCAGCCACGGCAAGACGCGTCCACGTCCTGCAGCGGTCGACGGTCTTCCATATACCGTGCGCCATGGTGCCCATATATAGAGTATTCGAATCATGCGGATCGACGACGAGCCGTTCCCCCGTGGATCGGCCCGGAGCATTGCCGTGAATGGACGCGGTATTGCCCTTATCGTCGATCACCGGGGCATCGCGATACGTCCACGATGCGCCGTAATCGTCGGATATCGCGATTTTATGGATGGGGGATCGCCCGACCATCGCGTAGACATAGCCTGGATTGTGCCGGTCCAGCGCGAGGGAGAGCGGGTACGTCTCCCATGCGTCCGGATCCGTTGCGTGATCGATCAGCGAAATCCATGCATCGTTCTCGAAGTCATAGCGGTACGCGCCGCCGATATCGGTCCTGCAATACAGAATATCGGGCACGGTCGGGTGGAACACGTAACCCGTTACGAAGCCGCCTCCGGGCACGGGAATGGATCGATAATTGTACTTGATGTGCGCTTCAACCATGTTAGCTGAACCTCCTGGTGTAATAGACTCTTAGTTCGATCATGCCCGATGCCGCTTCCTCCAGCATGATCCCAGCTTATTCCATTCTATCGGGCACTCCAGTGTATGATATCAAATCTTGGAATGCTTGTCCGATAACTACATATGAGGAGCCCATATTCCAACATGAGACAGAAGGAGTCCCGCAATCATCATGAAGACAATCGCAATCACCGCAGCATTAGCGGCCATCCTGCTAGGCACCGTCCTGGCAGAGCCGAGCTTCGCCAAGGAGAAGCAAATCGCCTACATCGACGCCGCATCGAGCACCACGTTCGTCCCGCTGCGGTTCGTCAGCGGCTACATCGGCGCCAACGTCGAATGGTCGCAAGCAACAGGCCGGATCGAGATCCGGCATCAGGGCAATAGCGTCGCGATCGATGTCGGCAAGACTAGCGCCGAGATGAAGGACGGCTCACAGATCGCGCTTCCCGCACCATCATTCAATGAGAACGGCGTGACCTATGTTCCGCTTAAGCTGCTCAGCGCCGCGTTCGGCGTCCAGCTCGATTGGCAGGCGAATACATCGTCCGTGCTGCTCACGCTGCCGGACAAGTCGATTACCCTGCCTGCCGTTCCGAGAGGCTCTCTCACCGCCGGCAAGCCCGCGATTACGAATCAGCAGAAGACGTTCGTCGTCGGCAAGAAGACGTTTAGCGTCCAGATGGTCACCGTCTCCTTGCTGGATCCCCGCATCGATCTGGACATCGCGCTGGCCGGCGATGAGGTCGGCAAGGTCGAGGAATTGAAGGGGATCGCCGACCGCAACGGCGCCGTCTTGGCGATTAACGGCACGTTCTTCGATGCCTATACCGAATCGGCCTTCAAGAAGCCGTACGGCTTCCTCGCGAATGACGGCGACCTGCTGTACAACAACTCCGAGCGCCGCGCCACATTCACCTACGACACCAATTATCTAGCAGAGATCATCGGCGGCGGGGACTTCGCGCAGCGGTACCGGACAGGCACGATGGATGGGGCCCTGCAAGCGGGTCCTCGCCTGATCGAGAACGGCAAGGTCGCGCTGAATGTCGAGGACGAAGGATTCCGAGATCCGAAAATTTTAACCGGAGGCGGCGCGAGAAGCGCGCTTGGCATCACGAGGGATCACAAGCTCATCCTGCTGACGACGGGCGGCGCCACGATTCCGCAGTTGGCCGACATCATGAAGCAAGCCGGCGCTTACCAGGCCATGAATCTCGATGGAGGAGCTTCGAGCGGCCTCTACTACAACGGCAAATATTTGACCCAACCGGGACGGTTGATCAGCAATGCCATTATCGTGAAGTTGGAGTCTTAGCCCTAATCCAGCCGCTAATTCTAACGGTTCCACGACAATACCAATAGGCCGGCAGGTTCAAGCCCCGCCGGCCTATTCATATACCTGCCTATTCACGTGCCTTCTGGGTCCCGAACAGCCAATTCCCCTTCTTCGGCCTCACGCGGGCGAGTCGATTCATGAGCCTCGCGCTGGGAAGCAGGAAGGCGAGCGAGACCACGGCCGCCGCCAGCGCCGTCCAGAGCAGCCGGTCCCAATACGGCGTCACCTCGGCCAAGCGGCCTAAGTCCGCAATGTAGTAATTCGCGATCCGTTCCCTATAGATCACCGGGAGGAACATCAGCACCACCACCGGTGCCGTCGACTTCGGGTAAGCGTTATTGATAATAGTCGAGCCTATAAAATAGCTAAGCGATCCGACAAACAAGCAGCAGCCGAGCAACAGCTCATATGCGAGCCATTGAGCATCCCCCGCAAGCCCGGCCAGCGTCGCTGACCCGTCCAACATGACGCGCACCAACAGCCCCAGCCACATCGCTCCGAACATGCCGATCACGAACAGCAGCGCTAACCGCCAATGGACGTACATTTTCGCCATCAGCATCATCCACCTGGGCAGAGGCAAGCTCAGCCACCAGTCCAGCTTCTTGCTCTGAATATCCTGCCCGATCGTGATCGGCAGATAGAGAATCAAGATATAGGACACGAAGCCCGTCAGAATCGTCGGCGCCATCAGAATGGCATCGGAATGGCCGTAGGCGTAGTACCCGCCGACAACGAGCCCGACCATGCACACCAGAATCAGCCAGCGGACGGCAGTGCGATCCACGAACACGCCGATACGGCCGCGCTCCAGCTCGCATAATGCCCGGAACGGGGTCATGGACCGCCCCTTCTCCACTGACCTGCTCACGTCGCGCGGCTTCACCGGCCTGCTCGCAAGCAGCTTATCCGGCGTCTGCACGTTGCGCGGGTCTGCCATATTGGCTAAGCCGACGCGGGCCGTCAGCTTCAGCATGCCGTAGGCCAGCGGCCAGCCGATCCCGACGGTGCCTAGCAATGCATAGGCCAACACCGTCATGCTGAGCACCGACTCGATCATCTCCGGTTCCAGGACGAGCAGTATGCCTAGACTGCCTGGCCCGACGCCGAACGTGAGCAATAGGTGGAGGATCATGAGCAGCACCATGTTCCACCGCCTGCGGAAAAAGACGCTAGTCAGCATCCCCCATGCCGCGAGAACCGGTATGCCTGCGAGGCCGATGACGACGATCACTAGCAACACGAACAGACTAGTCGGCTCGAGCGCCGTCTCGTCGCCCCGCCACGCAGCTGCGGCCGCATAACCAAGCAGCCCGAAGGCGATCGACATCGCGGCTATGGTCACCCCGATGCCGCAATAACCCCTGAATCGCGCCGATGCCAAGGTGAATCGGTCATAGGGCAGCTGCAGCCACCATTGCTGAACCGGATCGATGGAACGAATATTTTCTAACAGGAAGAGGAGCACCGAATAGACCACAAGCGCGAGGACGACGGCAGCCGCGCATGCGTACGCGAGGCTGACCTCCGGCCGCAGCATCAGCAGCGCGATGACCGCGCCCATGAACATCGCGCCGTACAAGGCGAGCCTGCCCAGCGCATCGCCCTTCCACCCCGGCAGTGCGCTCCGGTAACGCGACCACTCCAGCTCGATCAGCGATCGGTTCATCACTCGAATACCTCCCGATAGATGCTCTCGACCGAATGGCCCTCTTCGCGCAGCCGTTCGACGTCCCGGGACCCGATAATCGTACCTTGCTCGATTAGCAGCAGGTCATCGAACAGGTTCTCCATCTCCCGAATATCATGCGTCGCGATCAGGAACGTCCGGCCGCTGTCTGCCATCGCGCCCACGACGGTCGACGCGATCCGTTCGCGCGACAAGAGGTCGACGCCGGTGAACGGCTCATCCAGGATGACGAGCGGGGCCTTGCGTGCCAGGCAGGTCATAAGCTGCAGCCGCGCCTCCTCTCCTCTGGACATCGCCGCGATGCGCGCTTCCCGATTCACGCCGAGGCTCTCCGCAAGCTCTGCGGCCGCTGCCTTATCCCAATCGGGGTATAAGCCTTCCGCGAGCCGAATCCATTCGTCTGCCGACAGCCAGCCCGGCAGGCTGCCGCGGTCCGGCAAGAGCGCCATCTGGATCAGCTGCTCCGCTCCGGCGGGCTTGCCGAAGATCGACACGGTGCCGGAATCCGGCCGCACGAGCCCGCTCAGCAAGCGGAACAGCGATGACTTGCCTGCCCCGTTCGGTCCTAACAAGCCCGTCAGACGCCCCGTCCGCACGCTGCAGGTCACGTCCTTGAGGATGATTTTCTTCTTATCGCGAAGCGTGACTCCCTTACATTCAATCGCATGGACACTCATCTACGATTCCTCCCATTCCGCTAGTTGTAGCAGCTCACGAACCCCGAGTCCAAGCGAGCTCGCCACCTCTTCCATCTGCTTCACCGCTGCGCGGGCGATCGCTCGGCGCGCCGACTCGATCTGGCCCGTATCGCGCGTAACGAACGTCCCCTGCCCTCTGAACGTCTCCAGCAGGCTCTCCCGCTCCAGCTCCTGATAGGTGCGGGAAGCCGTCGTCGGATTCATGCGCATGACCGCCGCAAAATCGCGTACGGACGGCATCCGCGTACCGGGCTCTAGCTGACCGCAGGCGATCCGTGCACGGAGCTGCTCGACGTACTGCTCATAGAGCGGGCGGGAAGGGTCGATGCGGAACTTATCGGGCCGAAGCATGTTCGCAGTCGATTCGTTCATACAGGACCTTCTTTCCGTGATTGTTGTGTATGATTACTCACCATACACTATGATCGGAGTGTATCATGTCACACCACACACTGTCAACATATGTACGCCATGCGTCGGACGCGATTGGCAACAAACAACCCGGCACGGCTCTGCGCCTTGCCGGGTCGGTTCCCGTGCTTACCTTCTATACATGCTCCGCAGCGTATAGGCTGCTTCTGCGATCAGCATGCCGCTGAAGATCAGCATGCCATAATAGCCGATCGACGACACGATGCCCAGAATATCCGCGACCAGCGCGCCGAACTCCCCTTCGAACAGGATGAGTCCCGCCAGCTGCGGCAAGCTCGCCAGCACAAGTCCCAAGCATCCGATGAGGCCGTACAGCAGCAACAGGCTTCTGCTCACGCGCATACCTCCTCTACGATATTTCTCGTATCATATGGAAGCTTGCGGCAGCCCGTGCCGATTAACTCACCTCAACTTTCGGCTCCCGCCGCCCGTAAGCGGCGCCGATCATGATTGCGCCCAGTACCGCGCAGACCATATACATCGTGGAATAGGAGAACAGATCCGCGAGGGGCCCCATCAGGATACTGCCGAGCGATACGCCAAGATCTGCCGTTGCGATGAATAGGCCGATGAATACGTTGCGGCTTGCCGCAGGGGACACGAAGGATAGATATGTCGTGAGCGTCGGATAGAGCAGCGCTTGGGCCAGTCCCATCAGCAAGGCTCCCGCATAGAAGAACACGGCTCCGCCTAGGGTCGAATAGCTGACGCTCGCCGCCGCAGCCGTGAGCATGGCCATGATGCCCATCATGTACCCTGTGCGCCACTTGCCGTCCGAAGGAATGTGCTTGCGAAGCGCACAACGCGACGCAACGACAACTCCCGCCTGAATCATCAGATAGGCAGCAGCGCCCCCGCCAGCCACTTCCTCCGCATACAGCGGAATGAACGTCGTCACCGAGCCGAACACGATCGAGCCGCCGAGCATCAGCAGGCTGCATCTGAACAGCTGCGGATTGTTGGCATACCGGCCGATTGCTTGCAGCATCGCTCCGACCTGCCCCTTCTGCTCCAGCCCCTGAGGCTGCGTAGCTGCCTGCGGCTCCATGTTGGCGCTATAGCCGATGACGCCGGTTACGATCGCAATGGCAATCAGCGTGACCGCAATATAATCCAGCTCCCCCGCCTGCCAGATCCCGACCGCTAGCAGGGGCCCCAGGATGCCCGGCAGATAGGAGCATAGCGAATACATCGAGATCCCCTGCGACCGTTCCTTGTCCGGCAGCGCGTTGATGATGCCGAGCTGCAGCGCCATGGAGAAGAAGGCCGTGCATGCGCCTTGCAGCATGCGGGCCATCAGATAGCCGCCCAGCCCAGTGAACGCGTACAGGATAAGCGCGAGCGCGTTCACCGCGAGAATCGCGCGCAGCACCTTGATCGGTCCGTGCTTCTGAATCACGTGACCGGCCCACGGCCGCAGCAGCATCGCGGTCAACAAGTACGACCCCATGATCATGCCGATCGTCGCATTGGAGGCGCCAAGCGATTCGCCCCGCAGTGGAATGACGACATTCAGGATCGCGTTCGCGCTATAATAAAATAACGTTAACAAGTACAACTGCATAATGGGCCAAGACAATGCTCCCTTCACGCCATCACCGCCTGCAGCAGCTGCCTGGCATAGGCGGACTTCACATTGCGCAGATCGCTGACATCGACTGTCTCCTCGACTCGACCGCCGCGAATGATCATGACGCGGTCACAGAGATAGGCCGCAGCCTGGATGTCATGGGTAATGAAGATCGAGCTCATGTCGTAAATTTCCCTTAAACTCTTCAGCAGCGCCAGCACCTGTACTTGGACCGTTCCATCCAGCGAGCTGATCGCTTCGTCGAATACGATGCACCTGGGCTCCGTCGCGACGGCTCTCGCGATGCACACCCGCTGCGCCTCCCCGCCCGACAGCTCATGGGGATATTTGGGCCGGAAAGACGCGTTCAATCCTGTCTGGTACAAGAGCTGATCGATCTTCCCGTCCGCATCCGCCCCTTCGATTTGCTTCAGCCTCAGCGGCTCCCTAATCGCTTGCTCTACGGTATGGAACGGATTGATCGACGACGCATAGTCTTGGAACACGGCGCTGATGTCTCCCATTCTTGCGCTGCGGTCCGCCACCGGCTTGCCGCCGAACAGTACCGAACCCGCATCCGGCCGCTCGATGCCGAGCAAGAGCCGGCCGAGCGTCGACTTGCCGCTGCCGCTCTCCCCGATGATGCCGAGGCATTCCCCTTGCCGCAGCTCGAAGCTGATGTCCTCCAGCACCTGCTGCCTGGAGCTAGCGAACATGCCGCCCTTGCGGTAGGACTTCGCTACGCCGTTCACGCTTAGCAGCGCCATGCTCAACCTGCCCCCTCCATGATCTTCCGATAATGCCGGCTGACCGCGTGCTTCGCGGCCAGCAGATACCGGGTATGCGCATGCTGCGCGTTCGCGAGAATCGCCCCAGTCGTGCCGCGCTCGACGATCGTCCCGTCCTTCATGACGAGCACCTCATCGGCAATGCGGCTCACGACGCCCATGTCGTGAGTTACGAGCATCATCGAGCAGTCCATTCGGGCACGCAGCTGGATCAGCTGCTCCACCGCCTCGAATTGCGAGACTGTATCGAGCGCGGTCGTCGGTTCGTCCGCGATGATGACGTCCGGTTCGAGCACGAGCGCCAGCGCGATCATGACCCGCTGCAGCATCCCGCCCGACAGCTGATGCGGATAGTTGTTCATGACCGCGATCGGGTCCTTCAGCAAGACGCTCGACATGGCCGCGCTCATCTTCTCCGTGATGACGCTCTTGCTCCAGCCGTAATGCTCGCGAAGCGTCTCCCTCAGATGAACCCCGACCACGGAGGAAGGGTCGAAGGCGCGCATGCCGTGCTGCATGATCATGCACAGCCGCTTGCCTCTCCGCTTCCGCATCTCCCGCTCCGACAGCTCGCTCAGGTTCACGCCGCCGAGCCGGATGTCGCCGGATTGCCTTATCCAGGCCTTGTTCAGACTCATGATGGCTCTACAGGTAAGCGACTTCCCGCTGCCGCTCTCCCCGACGATAGCCAGGCAACTCCCCTGCTTGACTTGGAAGGTGCTGCCCGGAACCATGACTTCGCCTGTACGGCTGTCCCATATGCGCAAATTGTCCACTTCGAGTATGTTCAAGTCTTATTCAAGCCACCTCTCTGCCTTGCAGCTTCGCGGCGGAAGCAACAACCGCCCCTTGCGGCTTCGCGCCCGCATGCTTCATCAGCTTCGGATCGAGTGCCGTCTGCAGCGCGTCGGACACGAAGTTGCCCGCCATGACGACGATAACGGTAGCCAGACCGGGCGCCAGCAGCATCTCCGGTCTCGAGAACATCACTTCCCTCGCCTCGTTCAGCATCATCCCCCACTCCGCTTGCGGCGCCTGGATGCCGAGTCCCAAGAAAGAGAGGCCGGAAATCTGCACGATCATCGATCCGAAGGAGCTGCTGGCCATAACCGCGATGTCCGGCAGCGCTGCCGGAACGATATGCCTCGCCATGATGCGGATGTCGCCTATGCCGAGCACCTTGGCGAACTTCACGTAATCGGCTGCTGCGAACTGCATGACGGATGTCCGGATCATGCGGGCGAACCACGCCCACTTCATCACGACGAATGCGATCAGAATATTCGTAAGACCCGCTCCGAGCATGCCGACGATCGCCAGCGCAAGCACATAGCCCGGGAACGACAGCATGACGTCGCAGACCCGCATCAGGATCGCGTCGGCTCTGCCCCGGTAATAACCGGCCAGGAAGCCGACGATGGCGCCCAGCAGCACGGACAGTATCAGCGCGGCCAGCACCCATAGCACGCTCGGACGGATCCCGTGGATGAGTCTCGACAGTATGTCGCGCCCCAAGTGATCGTTGCCGAGCGGATGCTCCCACGAATAGGACGCGAACCGCAGCGCCATGTCGACTTCATTGGGATCATGCGGCGCGAAGTACGGCGCGAGCAATCCGGCGCCAAGTGTGAGCGCAAGGATCGATAACGAGATCACAGCCAGTCTATCCTGCCAGATTCGCTTCAGCAGCATCATCTTGCGTCCTCCCTTAATCTCGGGTTCAGCGCCGCATTGACGATATCCGCGACGGTGTTGAACAGCACGAATGCCGCCGCGAGCACCAGGACATACGCCTGGATGATCGGCAGATCCCTGCCCAGGATGGCCTTCACGCTCAGTGTCCCGAGGCCCGGCCACGCGAACAGATTTTCCACGACGACCGTGCTCCCCAGAATAATCGGGACCGCCATGCCGAATACGGATACAGCGACCTGCATCGAATTGCGCAGCAGATGCCGCGTCACGATCCGCTCCGGCAAGCCGCTGGCCCGGCCGTACAGCACGTAATCTTCATGCAGATTGCCGATCATCGAGGTCCGGATCATCCGGAAGTAGATGCCGGCATAGCTGACCGTAATGACGGCGACCGGCAGGACGTAGCTGGCGTACGATTCCATGCCGCTCGTCGGCAGCCAGTCGAGCTTCACTGCGAAGTACCACGCCATGAACGTCGCCAGTAAGTAGGGAGGCAAGGACGTCAGCACGAAGAACGCGCCTCGGACCGTCCGGTCCGTCCTGCTTCCCTCCCGCAGCGCGCAGAGCACGCCGAATGCTATGGACAGCACGATAATCGCGATGACCGAGACCAAGGCGAGCTTGAACGTATTGAGGAATGCAGGCCCCAGCATGGACCAGACCGTCTGTCCCGTGACGTACGAGACGCCGTAATCGAGCTGCAGGCTCTGCATGAGCCAATCGGCATAGCGGACGAGGAAGGGGCGGTCCATCCCAAGCTCCTCTCTCGTCTTCGCGATCAGCTCCGGCGTAATGACCGGCACCTCCTGCGCGCGCAGCACCACCTCGGCGGGATCATGCGGAGAGAGCTGATTCAGCGCGAACGCGAGGAGCGAGATCACGATGAGCAGCGGGATCGCGATCAATATTTTCCGGACGATGTATCCGAGCATACCCATCCCCTATTCTTTATTCGAAGTACATGCGTTCGAACGGCAGCTCGAACTGCGTCTGCTTGAATCCGATACCCCGCATGTCTGCGTCGGCCAGGACCGTGACGCTGCCGTTCGTGAGCGGTATGAACACGGCTTCGTCATGGACGATCGTCAGGATGTCCTTATACAGCGACTTGCGCGACTCTTCGTCCTTGGAGACCATGACATCGTCGATCAGCTGATACAGCTCCTCCGACCGGGCGAGGCCGCGCGTCGTATGGTAGTAGGACGCCTCGGACGTGAAGGCCGCGATCGTGCTCTGCGGGTCGTAAGCCAGTCCCCAGGTCTGATTGAACAGCAGGTCATAGTCCCCCGCGGCCCTTCTGCTGGCGATCGAGGTCGATTCCTCGCCGGTCAGTTCGAGCAGCATCCCGATTTTCTTGACGTTGCTCTGGATATATTCCGCCTGCGTCTTCTGCGACGAGGAATTGACGTCATAGTACAGCGCCAGCTTCAGCGGATTGCCGTCCTTCGTCCGGATCTCGCTGCCGCCTTCGAGCGTCCAGCCTGCGGCTTCCAACAGCTCCGCCGCCTTCTCCAGGTCGTAGCCGCGCGCCTCCAGCCCGACATCCGCGTAATTGACGTTGGCCGAGAACAGCGTCTCCGCCGGCATCTCCGTTCCGCTGAAGATCTGATTGCTGATCGTCTCCCGATCGATCGCGTGCCAGATCGCTTCGCGAACCGCCGTCTCTTGCACGGGACTCGCCGACTTGCCGCTATTGGCCACGATCATTTTCGTATTCATCGGCTCGCTTCGGACCAGCTGGTAGTCGCCCGAGTCCACCAACGCCTGCATCGCTTCGACATCCAGGCTGTCCGTGCCGCGGTCATCCGTGAAGATGAAGTTAACCTCGCCCTTCTGCAGGGCCAGCAGCGTCGTCTCTCCGGCCGGCAGCACCTTCGACTGGATTGTCTTGATCTTAGGCACGCCGCCCCAATATTGCTCGTTCGCTTCGAACACGGCATATCGGTCGGTGACATGCTCCTTAAGCTTGTAAGGTCCCGTGCCGCTATACCCGCTTACGCCGTCCTTCGTCTCTCCATTAATAAAATCCTTCGGCGAAAGAAACACGAAAGGGCGCGTCATCGACAATTCGAGCAAGGCGGGGTAGTAAGGCTCAGACAGCACAAGCTTCACCGTATGCGTATCCACCGCCTCCACGCTCGTTATTTTCGTCGACAGCTTGATCCAGGCATGCTTGGCGCTGTTCGATTGCACGGCTTCGATGTTGCGCTTCACGGCTTCGGCATCGAACGGCTCCCCGTCGTGGAAGGTCACATCCTTACGGAGACGGAACGTATACGCAGTTCCGTCCTCGGAGATGTCCCACGACTCCGCCAAGTGAGGCTGAATGCCGTCCGGCGTGTTCTCCACCAGCGATTCGTACACCATCCCCTGCGCCGGCATCGAACCTGCATACAGATGGGGATTCATGTCGTTAACGTCCTTCGCGGAAGCATACATAATCTCGCGGGGGGCAGCCGCCCCCTCCGATGCTTGCGTATTGCCGTTGCCGGCGCTGCAGCCTGCCAAGAGCAAGATTGCGGCCGTCCATGCGGCCAGCCATACGGTAAGTCTTCGATTCATGTCACACGCTCCTAATAGATGTTGTTATAAAGCCCACTTGCGATCGCGAAGGATATCGAGAGGCCTCCTCTTAATCGTAATCGTAACAATTACTAATAAGCATGAATAGATCATAGCCACTAATTGGGTAGCCGTCAATACATTTTTTGCCGGTTGCCTCGCATTTGCCGCAGCACAAATAAACCGGCATGGTTCAGCACCATGCCGGTTTATCTAACGATTATCGGTTGTACAAGCGGTAGATCAAGGCTGCCGCCTCGTCCTTATCCGTAGATCTGCGAGGCTGGAACGAACCGTCCTCGTAGCCTGTCAGCAGCTCGAGCTGCTTGAGCGTCGCCACTTCCTGGCGTGCCCACTTGGCAATGGCTTGGCCGTCCGTGAAGGAAGCCAGCACTTGCTCGGCATCGGACTCCGCAGGATCGACGCCATCGAACTTCTTCATGGCGCGGATCAAGAGCGCCGCGATCTCTTGACGCGTGATCGCCCCCTTCGGATCGAACTCCGATGCGGAACGGCCGTTGATCAGGCCTTCCCCGTATGCCGCTGCGATTTCGTCTGCATAAGGATTGTCAGTCGTTACATCCGCGAAAGGATGTGCAAGCCCATTGCCGTCCAGGCCATATGCTCGCGCAACCCAAGCCGCGAATTGCTCGCGCGTTACCTTCGCGTCCGGGCTGAATGCCGCCGTTTCATCCAGAATGCCTTTGCCTAGCAGCTGGTTGATTTCTTTATTCGCCCAGTGCTTCGCATCGACATCGGAATACTTCAGGGACGGCAACATGACCGTGTATTTACTGAAGTGGCTTCTGAGCACTTCCACCGACTGCGTGATCGGGTTATACACGCCGCCCACGGCTTCCCATGTCAACGTATTCTCGTTCAGCAGGTACACGGTCAAGTTCTCGAGGTCCTCGGCCGTATACTTGGAAGTATCGATGCTCGACACGTCGAATGCGACCGGCATCGGTTTATTGAACTTCTTCACCTTCTCCTCGCCGATCGACGCGCTGAATTCCATGACCGGAATCTCGGCAATCTTCTCGACGGAAGTCGGCGTTGACAACGCAACATTCTGTACGACCTCAGCTGCCAGGGAGATCGACTTGCCGTCCTCCACTTCCCCGAACGTATCCGGCTCGACCGTGAAGCCGATATTGCCCATCTCGAGCTTCAAGCCTTCCATGCCGCTGTTCTTCACCGTATTGACAATGTCAGACGGGAATTCGGCTGCCAGCTTGTTCACGCCGTCGGCTTGCTTCGGAATGCTGATCGTGATCGCAGGCTTCAGCTTGCTCACTCGATCTTCTCCGACAAGATCGCTCAGATCCTTGGAGAGCAGGGCAATCGCGTTCTTCGCTTCTTGGATCTGCTTCTCGACAAGCTTCGCGTCTAGCTGCGCATTGACGGCGTTGCCTTCTACCTTCAGGCTGTTCGCATCCAGCTTCACTGTTGCAGCCTTGTCAACCGCTTGTTTGGATACTTGCAGCACGGATTGCTTCAACGCCTCTTGCTTCGCGGCACCTGTACCGTCCAGCTTACCCAAAACGCCGGATACATCCTTGATCAGATTCTTGGTGAGCTCGACCGCCTGCTGCCCGTTCTCCACCTTATTGAAGGCATAGGCGGAATTGCTTACCAGTGTAGAGATCGTATCGACTACCTTCGCTTTCTCTTCCGCGCTCTTCATCGATTCCAGCAGCTTCGTCGCGTTCGCCAGCGTCTGCGACACGTTCTGCACGGTCTGTACGGCATCCTTCTCGCTGTTAACTTTCTTGATCGATGTCGCAATGCTCGAGAGGAGATCCGCTGCTTGCTTCGCCTTCTCCGCATCGGAAGCATCGCCGTTCTTCAGCAAATCATCAAGTTTCTTGTTGTCGGTGTCCACATCCTTGCTCACGGTGTCGGTGCCTGGAGCAGACGGTCCCGTCGGCGCGCTGTCGTCGTTATCGTCACCGTTAGACGGATTGTCGCCGCCAATCTCCTCGCCGCCGTCGCCGACTTCCGGTCCATCGATCGACTCCGTCAGCGTACTAACCGTGAACGTCTTGTTCAGGGTATAGGCCTTGCCGTCGACGGTCAGCTCAGCTTCTACCGTATAGGTGCCGTCATTCGGCACATAGGCGCTGATCGGGTAGTAGGTGCTTGAACCCGTGCGCACGACTTCGCCTTGCTGGTCCTTAATGGTATACTTCGCCACTTCAGGCTGGCTGCTATGGGAGCCGCTCATCGAACCGCCGAGATACACCCACAGCTTAGGCGTGCTTATGCGTTCGATCGCTTGACCGGCCGAGTCCTCTAGCCCGATTCGCACGTACGATACATTCGCAGGGCGCGCAATCGCATTGTTCGCGTCAAGACCGAAAACATCTAGACCCGCAATCGAACCGGTCTCCACCGTCGTCGTCTGACCTGCCTTCAATTGCTCGCCGGTAAACCGTACGTTATAGACATACTCGCGCTTACCGTCGAACTTGTTCACGCCGACTTCCACATTGCCAGGCGTCAAGTAGACCAGCTTGCTATTCCGCGCCCATGCACGCAGCTCGGACTGCTTATCGGTCAGATAAGTGACGCTCTCCAGCGTGCCGTCTTGAATCTGCAGCCGCGCCAGCTGCGCGAGATCCGCGTTCAACGACAAGGTATTCTCGCCTTGATTGAAATCGACTTCGTTCAGGTAGAGCAGCGTGCTTCCGTTCACGTTCGCCAATACGCTGTACTTCCCTTGCGTCGCGTAGAAGAACATGTTGTTATCGGTCATGTACGGCAGATACTCGAGTCCAGCTGCATCCTTCCGCACAATCCACAACTCGTCCATCTCTGCCGACAGGTTGACCTTCGATACGAGCTGGTTCGACTGTCGGGCGTCAATCACCATGCTATACTCTTTGCCCGGTTCCGTCTTGATGGAACCAACCATGTAGTAGCCGTATGGGGAATCGACTTGGTTATGGATGCGGGAAGCGCGTACCATGTCCACGCCCACCACGGAAGGAGACGGAACGACGAGCAGCGTCTCCGTCGCGCCTGCAGCGATCTGCTGCTGTTGCTTCATGATCTGGCCTCCGGCCTGAATCGTCGCATACACGGTTGCCTCATCCATCTGGACGCCGCCTGTATGATTAGGCATCGTCTCCGGCTTGTCCAGCCCGGATACGCGTACGACGGCCTCTGTTGCCGGATCAATGATCGCGAGCGGGAATATACGATCCAGGTAGCCAGCCTTGGAAAGTGTATAGTTACCTTCATAACCGGCACTATAGCCGTCCTGGAACTCCACGACGCCGTTCTCATTCGTCTTGCCTACCACTTGATCGTACCATTTGACCTCTACACCGGCCACGGGCAGTCCAATTTTGCCTGTCAGATGTTCACGAACCGTTACCGTTAGACCGGCCGCTTCCTCCTCGGTCAGGTATGGCCGCTTGACCAGATCGATCAGGCTGCCGTTCTTGTCCTTCAGCTCCAGCTCGAGCTCTTTCTTCGGGAGCACATCGAACGTAGTCTCAGCTACGACCGATTCATTCGCGTTGTAGCCCCGCTTGAAGCTCACGGTGTAACTGCCGGCGTCCGTCGGCTTCCAGTCAAGCTCAAGGCCGCGCAACCATGCCTCGTCTTCGTTCGGCCAGATGTAACGAACATGTTGATCCTTGGCGATGACCTGCCCGCCCTTCTTCACGTCGGCCCGGATCCCGTTCTCATAGTCAATCGGGACGTTATTCTCGTCGACGGCTGTCATCTCGAAGTGGATCGTCTCTCCGAGCACGAATTGTTCCCGAGGCTTCGTCAGGTCCGCTCCATAGTTCGTTTTCTTGTATTTTTTGACGGTTGCTTGCGTCTGTATGCCTGCTTGGAACGTATATTCGCTCTGCGAAGGCGTGAAGTTCGACGCGACGATCGCTTCCGAATTGATCTCGTCTACACGGACGCCGATCTTATGAATCGGAACGCCCTTGGCTACGTATACCGTGCCGCCATTCGCGTTATTGAGCAGGACTTCGCTGTAATTGAACTTCTCATTGATGTATCCCACGCGGATTGATGCCTGATCATGGCTCAGATACCCGGCATTGATCTTGACTGGCATATAGTCGGCAGCCGCAAGGGATTTGCCCGCTTCCATTACGGATGTTTCAGCCTTAGCCTTAATCTCATCGCGCACGATCACTTTAGCGTCTGCGCTAATGCTGCCCACTGCCGTCACCTGGTAAGGAATCCCCTGCTGGACGTACAGCGCGTTCGATTGGAGCTCTGTCTGCGAGTAATGGAACACCTGCTTATATTGATCATTCATGTGCAGCGAGAGCTTGTCTACCGTTATCGGACTCCCGGCCCATTGGTAGTTGAACGACACCTTGCTCAGTTCTCTGCCGTCCAATACAAGCTGCTTCCGCTTCCCTTCCGCAGGCATTAAATCTTGCGCGCTCAGGTAGAAGAGGTATTCGGACGAATCATTGCTCTGCTTCACTTGCTTCGTGAAGCCGCTGGTGCTCTGCTTCATGAACACGACGTCGATGCCCGGACGGGAGTCGACCTCATTCCAGCCATCCACGAATCGATTAGTACCTGTGTTCGCTCTAAAATAGTTCCCGTCCTTATCCAGGTAGCGGGCTTCCACGATATAACTGTTCGGGAACTTCTGCTTCACCAAGTCATCGACATAGATCGCGTCGACGTAGTAGGACTCCTGGTCCGTATTCACTTGCAGGAACATGACAGGACTGATCGGCTGGCCGAATGTTGTTGCGCCGTTCTCGATCAGCTTGATCTTCCCGTCCGCATCTGTCGTCAGCGAGATGCTGCTGTATTCCGTATAGTAGAATAGGACGCTCTTGTTCGGAATCGGATTGCCGTATTCGTCCTTGAGCGTCACGACAACCGATTGGTCGCTCGACTGAATCGTATTGTCCTGTGCCGCTACAGGCGTCGATCCGCCTGCCGCTGTCCGCTCGATTGCGAATTGCATGCCAGCCGGCAGCAGATTGATGGTCTTCTGTTGCGTCAGCAGGCCGGATGCACCGTTGTACGATGCCTTCAGCGTGTAGCTATTGCCAGGTGTCAGACCGGCAAATGCCAGGTCATCGAACCGAATGCTGTACACTTCATTGGTTACGGTAATATCTGCATCTGACGGCCTCGGCTTCACAATCGGAGTTCCGACGGCGTTGCCGCTCTGGTCGAGCATGGCGAACGTAATGTCCGTCATCTTCTCCCAATCCCCGTACACGGCCTCGATCACCGTGTTTACGGTTGCCGTTGTCTTGCCATCCCCCGTGACAACCTTAGAGGTTACGGTTGCTTCGAATGGTGCTGCCGCTGCCGCGAAAATATTCGTGAACACAAGCAGCGCAGACACGAGTAATACGACTAGTTTCTTACGATTCCATGGGGTCAAATCTTCTTCCTCCTATCGGATGGTGTAAATTTCCTTAATTAATTCCAGAGAATAATATAGTACAAAAGTAATAGGGTGTCTATGAATAGTTATGTAGATTTGCAAATAAGTGGGATTACAGTCATAAGGAAAAGGCTAGATGCTTGCTGAATCGGCAAGCATCTAGCCTTACAGGACTACCTTCTATACAGCCTCCTCAGCGTCTGCAGCGCTTCGACAATCAGCAGGATGCTGGAGATCAACATGCCGTAGTAACCGATCGACGACACGATCCGGAGCACATCATGCACAATGTCGCCGAAGGCCCCTTCGAACAGTATGAACCTTAGCAGCTGAGGATGACTGAGCAGCGTTAGCTGCCCCTGCTAGTTGAAGCGAATGGATATGCTAGCGCCTCCCTCAGGCAGCTTGGCGTAGTCGACCTTCGCGCCCAATGTCTCGGAGATGAAGCGCAGGTTGACGAGCAGCAGGCCGTCACCGTTGACCCTAGGCGCCTCGGTCAGCTCGACGGCATCACCGTTTACGTAAGCGGTCCGCGAGTCCAGCGTCATCGTAATGGTCAGACCGTCCTTAACAGCCGTGACGGAACGGGTCTGCTGATTCCAATCGACGTTCATGGTGAACGCTTGGAATATCCCGCGGAACGGCACCATTGTCGTCCCGGACGGCGATCCCTCCGCAGCAAGCGCCAGCTTCTCCCCATTGACGTACAACGCGATGCCGGCGTCAGCGGCAGGCTGCTTGCTTGCCGGCTGCGGTTGCGGTTCCGGTTGCGGCTTCTTAGCCTCAGTTGGCGATTGCCCTCCGGCATTCGCAGGCTTCCCAGACCCGGAAGCACCGCCCTTAGCAGGTCCGAAGCCCGCAATGGCGCTCGCCGCTGCGCGCGAATCGGCCGTGCTGCCGTCGCCCAGCTTGCCGCCTACATTGATTCCCCAGGCGTAGAGCCGCCCCTCCGCATCGAATGCGAATACGGTTCCATATGCGGCATGAATGCCGACAATGGATTGCAACCCGGGAACCATCACCCATTGCGAGCTTGTCGAAGGCGTCTTCGCCCCTAGTTGACCTTGCGCGTTGCTACCCCAACCCCACACTGTGCCGTCCGCTTTGAGAGCAACCAACGAAGGCCGGGCGATCTGGTAGGTCGAGCTCTGGATATCCGCATAGCCCTGTAGAGCGGACGATGCCGTAGGAACGGCATGACGTGGTATTTGTCCTGCCGCCTTCGGGTCCGTATAATTGCGTCCGGATTCGTCCATTAATTCCAGGCCCCATTGTTTCACCTTGCCGCCTTGCTCGAATACCCACGCAGTGGGCGCATTCGTGCGCAGCTTCTTCACGGTGCCCAGCCCGCTTACTAGCCGCGGCGTTTCCAACCGCCGCAGGCTGCCGTCGGCCAGCCGCTCCGTTCCCCACTCGAACACTTCTCCTGTGTTCGTCAAGGCGTAATTCAAATAGTGGCTCGGCGCCACTTCGCGAATGTCGGACAGTCCGGGAACGATGGTCGGCAGCAGCTTCGCCTTCTCTTGCTCCGTGAATTCCACCGGCATGGAGGGAACATCCAGCTGCGCTTCGCCCCACTGCCAGACTTGGCCTTGCTCGTCCACCGCGTATGAGGCTCGATCGCTTGCCGCAACGGCCGCAATCTTCGGCAATCCGTTCACCTTCAGTGGAACACTGGAACCGTTGTCCTCCGCAACCGCGCGGCCGCCGTCGCTCTGCGGAGATCCCAGCTTGGAATGCTTCCCGTTGCCCAATTGCCCCCTCAGATTGTCTCCCCATACCCACACTTGGCCGTCAAGGTCCAATGCCATGCTGTGATTGTGACCGGCGGCGATCGCTTGCATCGGCGGCAGCGACGCAACGGTCGCTGGCTTAGCTATCTGCAGCTTATTGCCCTGCCCTAATGCACCGATGGCATTATGCCCCCATGTCCACACGCGCCCGTCTTCGGTCAGCGCCATGGCGTGCGTTACCCCTGTAGCGACTTGCACGACCTGCGCTTGATTCGCCTCGTTCGAACTTGCCGCGGCGTCCGATAACGCCGGACAGCTCAATAGCAGCATAGCCGCGAGTGCATACATGCCCCATGCTTGAAGCTTGCGTTGCCATACTTGATTCATAATTGCCTCCCGGTTATGTCGTTTTGTTGTTCTTCACTCCCTTTATCTTCTACATTCGACATTCTTCCCCTGCTATAGCTCCTAACTTAACTCACAGTGGGAGGCTGTCGAATAATGATGGGAACGTGTGCAGGCGTGCAGGCAAACAGCTTGTATGCAATAGCGAAGCATCTTCGCTGTTAGCGTACACATATGCGCTGCTATGAACGAAATTGTCAACTCCATAGTAAAACAAGCTATATCTTCTTCCCTGAATTACTGGGCACGGAGGCAAAAATGCAAGTCGACGGCTAGCACACTGCTATACGTGGGTTGGTTACCACATTTTATGCTTTCGTCAGGAGAGATTCCCGCAAACTAATAACGCACGTTCAGCTAAGTAAGCCTAGTGCAAGCGCATGACGTGGATTCTCTCCAACCATTCTTTTGCCTCCGGGCACAGTAATCCAGAGATCTATATTATCTTGTCATTGCTAAGAGATGGTGGTTGGACAACAACTCTAACGAAGGGTACTTATGCCGTCGTATGGCTAGTGTTCTTTTCTACGTGACAGGCAACTGCCCAAACAAAGCCGGCTAACTCTCTGGCCACGGCGGCAATCGCGACGTTTTTATTTTTTCCTCTTGAGACAAGCTTTCTGTACTTGTTGTGCAATCGATTCTGCGCCTTCCATGAGATGGATTGAACCTCTGCATCTGTTTCTGCGATTCTTTCAGCCAGCTCTCCCTTGATCGCGGGTCGGTATCGGTAACTCCACGCGGCCTCCACTAGCAGTCGACGTGCGTGCGCGTTCCCAGCCTTGGTCAGACGTCCTCTTCGGACAAGTTGGCCAGAGGAGTACTCGCGGGGAACCAAGCCTAGGTAGGCCATTAACTGCATGGGAGAACGAAACCGACTGAAACTGCCGATCTCTGCGGCCAACGAGACAGCTGTAATAAACGCGATACCACGCAGGCCCTTGATTGCTTGAATAACGGTAGCGTGGGAGCCTTGCGCGGCCTGCTCAAGGAGACTCTCCTCAATCCGCTTCAGGCGTTCTTCTGCCTCACGGATGGTATGAAGATACTCTCGGAATGTCGCCTCCTGTGCGCCGTATGAGAAGGCTAGCTTTCCAAGCCACTCGCGGTACTTTTGGGTCCATCTTCTTTTGATGGTAACGGGTGGTTCAATGCTGTACCGAAGCAAGAACTTGAGTACTCTCTGTTTACAGCGGTGTAGGTCTTCTCTGGCATCTTCACGAGCACGAACCAAATCGCGTAGTGCTTCGTCTTCCGGAGTGGGCACATAGACACCTGTCAATTCGCCGGCGCGAAGCAACTCCGCCAGCCGAATGGAATCCCGCCGATCTGTCTTCACTTGCTCGCCAGGGCGGACGGGAATGAGGGAAGGGGCAACCACCATGCAGCGTACTCCCATGGATTGCAGCAAACGATGCAGACCGTAGCCCGTTGGTCCAGCCTCGTAGCAGATTTCCAATTCTTCCTTTTTACCGAGTTGTTTCAGCAGTTTGCGGATCGCAGCAGCCTCGTGGGGGATGCTCCCCCAGTAGCGTGCCTTCTCTCGCCCGGTCTCGGCGATTGCAACAGCGATTGTTTCTTTGGATACATCCAGTCCGATGTATTTTGTAGTATAATTCATGTTAACCAGCTCCTTTGCTTGTAGCTCTGAAATGGTTGCTTAGACACTTCCATTTTAACCTACGTCTCGCAATGTGAGCTGGCCTTTTCGTTCATCTTAACTAATTCAGGGGGCTTCGCTCCATCTAGATGCCCGATATGACTTGATTTCGCTAATTTGCGAACCGGCATGCGCTATTTAGCGAATTCTATCCCTTAATAGGGTAGGAAGAGCGATATAGTCCCGTAATAACGCTCGCATATCCCTTAACAGCGCACTTACTTCGCTATTTGCCCATAGTCCGGTGCTCGGCGGTTGGCGGTTGGCGGTTGGCGGTTGGCGGTCGGTGCGCGGCGGACGTCGTGATCACGATCGGTCCAATCGCGCCACTATTCCTACGAATCAAATGGCCCGAGCACGACAGGGAAGTCCCTGCATAAGTGCAGGTTTCGGCTAGCTCATTCTCGCACATTGAAAAAAGCCTGCAAAAAGTGCAGGCTTTTCTCCAATGGGACGTCTATTCCATAAAAATACATGTATTTTTGCAGGTATTTGAGGAGTGTGTACGTGCCCGCCCGCTGGGCCCTACACCCTTTCTCGCACGGGACGCACCGATTCCCGCATTCTTACTTCAACTTCCGCACCCACTTCACCCTATCCCAGGCGCCAGTAGCGCACCCGCACAATGCTCAGTACGATCATGAGCAGCGTCATTCCGCCTAGAATGGCCAGCATCAACTCTGGGCTCATCGTCTCGCCGCCCAGCTTGTAGGTGACGCCGAAGGCAGCCTGGTAATCCTCCAGCGCGCTCGACGGCGCATGCGCGAACACTTCCCCCAGCGGCTTCTCCATGAAGATCTGCCTGAGCAGCGCCGCCGAGTACGTGGTCGGGAAGAACAGCACGGCGCTCTGCACCGCTTGCGGCATCATGCTCATCGGCACGTAGACGCCGGCAACGAATCCGATCAGCGTGCCGATGATGCTGCTGATCGTCGAGAAGGCGGACATCGAACGCACGAACGTCGTGATGAGGAACATTAACGCTGTGGCCGACAAGCTGCTCAGCAGCGTCACGCCCAGCACCTTGAGCAGGTTGACCCATGGCAGCAATTCGCCCCCGGAGACGACGATATAGACCTCCATCAGCACCAAGCCCGCGATGCTGATGACGCAGCCGATCACAAGCGACGACAGAATATAGCTGACGACGATCGCAGACCGCTTGAGCGGCGCGACCATGAAGTCGCGCAGCACCTTCTTGTCTTGATCGCGGACCATGACGGCCAGTGCGCCGAGGCTGACCGTGACCGTATTAATCGCAAGCAGGCCGGCCATAATCCAAGAATCGACCAGGAACCGGATGCCTGGGACATCGCCTGCGAGTTCTTGAATCCCGCTGACTTGCATCTCGGCCAGGAAGAGGGCGTACAGCCCGATAATGATAAGAACGGATAAGAACGAGAAGAATACCGCTGCCCGATCCCGAAAAAACACCAACAAATTGCGCTTCACCAAATGTCCCACTGCGCCCATCTATTCTCCACTCTCCCTCAAGGAACGTCCCGTAATGTTCAAGAACACATCGTCCATCGACCCTCGGATCATCTCGAAGTGATCGATATGCGGCTCGATCGCCTTCAGCATCGCTAGCCCCTGCATACTGTCCGCAACGGCAATGTCCAGCACCCCTGCGCCCTCGGCATATTCGTTCCCAGCCGCGTTCACGGCCCGCAGCACGGCTTCGCGTTCGCCATCCTTCGGCATGACCTTCAAGTGGTCGCTGCTGTGCTCGACGCGCAGCTGCGCCGGCGTGCCCTGCGCCACGATCTTGCCGTGGTCGATAATCGCGACATCGTCGGCCATCGCGGCTTCTTCCATATAATGCGTCGTCAGGAACACCGTCATCTTCTTGTCCTGCTGCAGCTGCCGGATCGTGTCCCAGGCATGCATCCTGGCCTGCGGATCCAGACCGGTCGTCGGCTCATCCAAGAATAGAATTCTCGGATCGTTGATCAGCGCCCTCGCAATGTCCGAACGGCGCCGCTGCCCGCCGGACAGCTTCCCGTACCGGCGGTCCAGAAATTCGCCCAGCCCCAGCACGTCCGCTACCTCCGTCAGACGTCTGCGGAAATCGGCTGTCGACATGCGATAGAAGCTCGCGCGCGCCTGCAGATTTTCCCGCACCGTAAGCAGTTCATCCAGCAGCGACTCCTGGAACACGACGCCGATCCGCTCCCGAATGGCTGCGTCGCCCTTCCCGAGTTCATACCCGTCGACCCGGACGCTGCCTGACGTCTTGCCGAGCAGCGTGCACAGCATATTGATCGTCGTCGATTTCCCCGCGCCATTCGGTCCGAGAAAGGCGAACAGCGACGATTCCGCCACCTCGAACGATACGCCATCCACTGCTGCATAGTCGCCGTATCGCTTCACTAATCCTTCAACTTCGATAATGCCCGGCATCCTTGCACCTCCGTAATTCCTATTTGCGCTCATTATACCGCTGCGAATCGGCGCCGCATATTTACTTAAGTCACATTATGGAAAACGATAGTCATATTTGTATAAGAACACGTTCATATTCTATCTATCATCTCGTGAGCAACGGGTGTATAATCACGTTGCTTGCGTTTTCTGACTGTTGCACAACTAGATTTACAGAATGAACAGAAACAGGTGATCAGTAGTGTTCGAATTGAAATGGCTGTGGAACAACCTCGAAGGGAACCGCCTGCGTTACGCCGCCGCGCTGCTCCTCTCGGTCATCGGCTCCTCGCTGACGATCGTCAATCCGTACATTAGCCAGCGGATAATCGATACGTTCATTACCGGCGAGGATGCGGCTGCGAAGCTCACCGATGAGCGGGGACTGTTCATCATGCTCTGCCTTGGAATGATCGGCTTCGCCTTGCTGCGGACAGGTCTCGGCTACCTGACGATGATGCAGTACGAGTGGGCCTCGCAGAACATGATGTACAAGGTACGGACGTATATGTACAGCAAGATCCAAGAGCAAGACAAGGAATACTTCGACCAGCATCGCACCGGCGACCTGATGACCCGGATGATGGGCGACTTGGATATGGTGCGCCACTCGCTGTCCTGGATCGTGAAGACGATTATCGAGTCGCTTACGATATTCGTCGCCGCAGTCGGGTATTTCTTCTATATCGACGCCGTCCTGACGATGTGGCTGCTCATCCTGGCTCCGCCCGTGTTCGTCGTGGCCTTCCTGTTCGCCCGGCGGGTCCGTCCGATGTATGTGAGCCTCAGGGAGCGGCTGTCCCAGCTCAATACGGTCACCCAGGAGAATATCGCCGCTAACCGCGTCGTCAAGGCGTTCGCCCGGGAAGACTTCGAGATCAAGAAGTTCGAGGAGAAGAACGCGAGCTACCAGCAGGCGAGCAAGGACGCCGCGATGGTCTGGCTCGATTATTTCCCTTATCTAGAGACGTTAGCGCAAGCGTTCAACGTCATCCTGATGATTATCGGCGGCTACTTCGTCATGGAAGGCCGAATCACGTTCGGCGAGCTGGCGGCATTCACGGCGCTCATCTGGGCCGTATCCAATCCGCTGCGCAGCATCGGCATGATCATCAACGACATTCAGCGCTTCTTCGCAAGCCTGGTCAAGGTGACCGAGGTGTACTACGCGAAGCCGCATATCGTGAACGAATGGCGGGCGGATGCGGACAAGAAGCGGTACGCGGGCCGCATCCAGTTCGATAACGTGACGTTCAAGTTCGATAACGCAACCGTGCTGCAGGACGTGAGCTTCACGGTGAACCCCGGCGAGACGCTGGCGATCATGGGTCCTACCGGCTCCGGCAAAACAACGATCGTCAACCTCATTCCGCGGTTCTACGACACCCTGCGCGGGCGCGTGTTAATTGATGGCGTCGACGTTCGGAACCTGAAGATCGACGAGCTCCGCAGCAATATCGGCATCGCGACGCAGGACGTGCTGCTCTTCTCCGATACGATCGACGGCAACGTCGCGTTCGGCAACCCCGAGCTCCCCGAAGACGAGACGGTGAAGTATGCGCGGCTGGCGGCGGCGGACGATTTTATACGGAAAATGCCTGATGGCTATGAGACGATTATCGGAGAGCGCGGCGTCGGTCTGTCCGGCGGGCAGAAGCAGCGCATTGCGCTGGCGCGCGCGATGGCGGTGCGTCGCCCGATCCTGATCCTCGACGATACGACGTCGGCCGTCGACCTCGAGACCGAGGAGCACATTCAGCGGAGTCTGGAGACGCTGGATCACGCTTGCACCAAGATCATCATCGCCCAGCGCGTCTCCACGACCGCGAAGGCCGACCGCATCCTGATCATGGACGGCGGCCGCGTCGTCGAGCAGGGCACGCACGCCGAGCTGCTGGCGAAGCGGGGCTACTATTACGAAGTATTCATGCTGCAGAACGAAGGCATCGAGAGGCAGGTGGGCAGCAGTGGCTAGGAATCGATTCGACGTCGACGAGGATCTGGAATCGCCGTTCGACATTACGCACTTCCGCCGTGCGATGGTCTACATCAAGCGGCAGCAGAAGCCGATGATTATCGCGCTCGTGCTGAGCATTCTATCGGCAGGCATCGGCCTGACGGCACCGCTCATCATGCGGCACGTCATCGACGTTACCATTCCCGATAAGGACGTGGGGGGCCTATGGTTCTGGTCGGGGATGACGCTCGCGACGATCGTCGTCAGCGTCGTCCTCGCGGCCATTCGCGGCCGGATCATGACGCGGGTCGGCCAGGACATCATCTACGAGATTCGGTCGGACTTGTTCAAGCATCTGCAGTCGCTGCCGTTCAAGTACTACGACGACCGCCCGCAGGGCAAAATCATGGTCCGCGTCGTCAACTACGTCAACTCGGTATCGGACGTGCTATCCAACGGCATCATCAACTTCATTCTGGAAATCTTGAACCTGCTCTTCATCGCCGCGTTCATGTTCGCGCTCGACGTGCGGCTCTCGCTCCTCACGCTGGCGGGGCTGCCGGTCTTCGTCGGCGTCATGCTGCTCATCAAGACGCGGCAGCGCCGCGCTTGGCAGGCCGTGTCCAACAAGAGCTCCAACCTGAACGCTTACTTGCAGGAGAGCATCAGCGGCATCGGGGTGACGCAGATTTTCACCCGGGAGCCGCATAACGAGCAGATCTACCAGCGCCTCGCCTTCAACTTCCGCAAGGAATGGATGCGAGCGGTCACGCTCAACGGCTTGATCCCGTTCACGGTCGACAATCTGGCGACGGTCGTCTCGACCCTGGTCTACGTCGTCGGCTTGCTCGCGCTCGGACCGGAGGAAGTGTCATTCGGCGTCATCCTCGCGATGGGCGCATACGTATGGCGGTTCTGGCAGCCGATCTTGAACCTGTCGAACCTGTACAACCAGTTCATTAACTCGGTCGCGTATCTGGAGCGGATCTTCGAGACGCTGGACGAGCCGGTGACGGTGAAGGACGCGCCGGGCGCGCGTCAGCTGCCGCAAGTGGCCGGCGGCGTGACGTTCGACAACGTCACGTTCGGGTACGATACCGGCGTGAACATTCTGGAGCGGCTGTCGTTCGACGTGAAGCCCGGCGAGAGCATCGCGCTGGTCGGACCGACGGGCGCGGGCAAGACGACGATCGTCAACTTGATCTCCCGCTTCTACGACGTAACGGGCGGCCGCATTCTGGTGGACGGCGAAGACATTGCGGAAGTGACGCTTCAGTCGCTGCGGAGTCAGATGGGCATCATGCTGCAGGACAGCTTTATTTTCTCGGGGACGATCATGGACAACATCCGCTACGGCCGGCTGGACGCGACGGAGGAAGAGATCATCGCCGCCGCGCGCACGGTACGCGCCGACGACTTCATACGCGAGTTCGAGCACGGCTACCAGACCGAGGTCAACGAGCGCGGCTCGAAGCTGTCCCAAGGCCAGCGGCAGCTCATCTCGTTCGCCCGGACGCTGCTCGCCAATCCGCGCATCCTGATCCTGGACGAGGCGACCTCGTCGATCGACGCGAAGACCGAGCGGCTGCTCCAGCAAGGCTTGAACGAGCTGCTCAAGGGCCGCACGTCGTTCATCATCGCGCACAGGCTGTCGACCGTCCGCAACTGCGACCGTATCATGTACGTCTCGGACAAGGGCATCGCGGAGTCCGGCTCGCATGATGAGCTGATCGCGAAGCGCGGGCTGTATCACAGGCTGTACACGGCGCAGAAGATGGAAGTCGTATAGACGGACATAGGCAAGCCCCCGATCCTATAGCGGATCGGGGGCTTGCTGTATGGTCATTCTTTCATTCACAGATTGATTACGACTACGGGCACGATAACGACCAAGATCCAGAGCATCGGAATCAGATTGACGATGATGGAGGCGCGCTTGCGCCTGACTCTGAACTTCCAAGCAAGGATCGTACAGACGATTAGCGCGATCGGATACAGGCCGATGCCTCCCGTGAGCATGACGCTGAACCAGTTGATGCCGTTCGCGAATCCCATGAACGTGATTCCCCATATCAAGAACCATGGGGCAAGGCACAGTACATATAGAATCTGACTCGCTATCAGATAAGCCTTCATCGGATCTTCTTCTCTCTGCCGCTAGGCGTTATTGGAATCGGCTGCAATAGCCGGCAAAAGCTTCATAACTTGTTGCGTAGACGTTGATCGGTCCATAGGGCGTATCTTGCACCTGGATGCGGTCCGCGATCTTCCCGTACAGACGGTTCGTGTACGGATTGTTCGCTGCCGTCGGAATCCGCACCTCCTGCACATTCGGCTCGGCCTCCCCCATCTGCTCCGCCAGCACCTGCAGACCTCTCATGAACGTCCGGTTGCCCTGATATTCCTCCAGAAAATAAGAGTTGGTAAGGACCGCGATTTCTTTATGGCTGAATTGATCTTCGGACAGTCCGAGCACGAATCCTCCGATCCCGATCACGCGCCCCGCCGGATCCGTCAGAATCGCGCCTCTCCCGTGCAAGGCGTTATGCTTGACGTCGATCAGCGCCTTGATTACCGGATACCCCGGAATAATGCGATCGCGATGCGTCAGATAAAACTCCGTGAACCGGGACCATACTTGATTATCCGTACAGATCGTGAATTGCACCATTACTACTCACCTGCTTTCTATAAAAATATCAATATTTCATATTGCATTATTGAAATAATTAGATTATATTTCTATTTAATCCATTAACAGGAGGTGAATATCCATGGGTAAACCGGAATGCAATGCGCCAATGGCTGGAACGATCCAACGGGATGAGGCCAAAGTGTAACGGAATGAATCCGTATTTCCGTTGATCAGAGCGGCCGGCATATTGCCGGCCGTTCGGCGTCTATGCCGGCACTTCACGACCGGTAACGGTCTGCATGCTCCGACAGGCTCTCCAGCGTTACCGCATAGAAATCCAGCGGACCGCACGGCTGCTGCGACGTATATTGCAAGGCTGCGATCTTACTGAATAACCGTCTGTTCGCTTCGGAATTCGATGCATAGAACACGACCTCCCGGACGCCTGCCGGCAGTTCCAGCAGATGCTCGGTAAGCTCGCGCATCGCCTTCAGCAGCGGCCTGCCATGACGCAGCCGCTCTTCGAAGAACAACAGATGGATCTCGACTCTCGATCGGTCCGCGTACTTGTCCTCCGTCGTGCCGAGCGTATAAGCCAGCACCGCCGCTACGCGTCCGTCCGCATCCCTGCCGATCATGAACCCGTTATCCTCCATCGGATAGATCAGTGAGGACATGACGGTCACCCAGCTATAGGGAACGCCAAGCTCCCCCACATGCTGCATCAGCAGCCTGACCCCCTGTTCCTTGTCCGTCTCGCTGACGGCAAGCGACCACTCGATCATTGAACAGCGCTCCTCTCGGTACGAATTTGCAAGGATGTCTCAAGGGAATGGCGTATCGACGGGTAACGGTTCAATAACGGATCGAAGTCCTCCCGGGACAGCGCCAGACATACGCAAGGCGTCAGCGCGACGATGCTGGCCGTTCGCGGAACGCTGCGCAGCAGCGCGATCTCGCCGAAGTGATCGCCGTCTTCCAGAACGGCTACCCGCCTGCTTGCCCCGTCGTCCTTATTCACGACGACCTCAACCTTGCCCCGAACGATAATATAGAACTTGTCGCCCGCTCCTCCTTGCTCGACCGCGCGTGTGCCTGCTTCGAATTTTTCCATGACGAACAAGCCGGTAATCTCCTCCAGCGCCTCGGGATGAAGCCCCCGGAAGAAGGACAGTCGCCCCAGACGGCTCGCTTCCACGCGCACGCTGCCACCGTTCTTGGTCATCACGAAGCCTTGCTGCTTGTCCCACATCCGCCGATAGATGCCGTCAGCGTTCAACAGTTCCTCGTGCGATCCGGACTCCGCCACCCTTCCTCCGTCGAGCACGACGATGCGGTCAGACATGGCCGCGTACGCGAGCCGGTGCGTGACGGAGATTACGGCCCTGTCGCGGGCAAGCGATTGAATCGTCTCGTTGACTGTTCTCTCCGTCTCCGGGTCCAGCGCGGACGTGGCTTCATCCAGGAACAGGATCGCCGGTCTTCGAATGATCGCCCGTGCAAGCCCGATCCGCTGGCGCTGCCCGCCGGACAGATTGTCGCCCTGCTGATGAATGACCGTCTCATACCCGTCCACAAGGCCGATAATCGTCTCATGGATGCCGGCTGCTCGAGCCGCTTCCTCGACTTCTCGATCGTCGGCTTCCGGATTGCCCAACCGAATATTGTCGCGGATCGTTCCGTTGAACAGCATCGAATCCTGGAAGACGACGCCGACTTGCCGGAGCAGCGAAGCGTAGTCGGCACTTCGGATGTCGAGCCCGTCGTAGAGCACCGCTCCGCCGGACGGGTCCGCGAACCGAAGCAGCAGTTGCAGCACCGTGCTTTTGCCCGAACCGCTGGCGCCGACGATGGACGTATAACCCGCGGCGAGAATGACGAGATCGAGATGTTCCAGTACCGGCTCTCCGGGCTTATAGGCGAATGATACGTCGCGCAGCGCAAGCTCTCGGACATCGGCAATCTCGCGCTCCCCGTCCTCCTTCACGTCCGGCTGCCAATCCAGCACCTCCTGGAAGCGGCTCAGACTCGTTCTGGCCGTCAACGCATGCGGCAGCAGCGCCGCGACGCCGAACAGCGACTGGCCGACCGTGATATAGATGGAGTTGAAGGTAATGAAGCTGCCGATCGAGATCGCTTCGTTGAACGCAAGGTAGCTGCCGAGCGCAAAAATAAGCGTGGTCAACACGGACACGGCTAGCAAGGGGAGGCGGCTCAGATTGGCGTTCACGAAGCTCCTTCGCACGCCGATCGCCAGCATGGATCGCAGACTATTCGCTACGCGGGCCTGCATCGACGCGCGCAGATCGAAGCCGCGAATGACGGCATGCCCCTTGATGTTCTCGTCGATCGTGCCGATGAATCCGTCCAGACGGCCGGTATAGGCCTTGTTAAGCCGTAAGGATCTAGCCTTGAGCAGGCGGTAGGGCAGGAAAATAAGCGCGGACCCGATGACGGCGACCAAGGTTAATCTCCACTCCAGCGAGAACATGATCGCCAGTCCTACAGGAACGCTGAGGCATGAGATTAGCCCGGACGATAAAGCCATAACGACAGCCGTTTGAATATTGGGGACGTCCTCCGTATAACGGGCCATCAGGTCGCCGGCCCGGAACCGCTCGTAGAATCGGTGCGACTGCGACTGCATGTGAGTGAACAGTCGCATGCGGTAGTCGAACACCAGCTTGCTGCCGAGCTTCGCCTTGGCATAGTCCGCGGCAATTCCCGCAAGCAAGCTTAGGCAGCCCAGCACCAGCAGCGCGCCTACGATCATCGCCAGCATGGAAGCGTCGCGGGGGAGGAGCGCGGAATCGATGAGATATTTGTAGCTGAGGGCGGACATATAGTGGGATACGAGCTCGAATAACACGCCGATCGCGATAAGCGTGAATAAGACCGGAGATGTGCGAATCGATGTCAATATGGCCTTGAGAAGCATTTTTTCGACCTCCTTCGACTCTACAAGTCTACAGGAGGAATCTTGTTACAGACTGAAAAGAAAGCGCTTCATGTAAGGTATGGCATGCGGAATTAAAAATAAGAGGCAGGGTTGGCGGCGATCCGCGCGAAATCCAATTCGTACAGTTGCTCGGGCTCATCAAGCAGGTCCAGCATGAGCGCATGATAACGCTTGGCATCTTCCGCCTGGTTCATGAGCAGCATGAGCGCGATCATCTTCGCATGAAGCCGTTCATCCAGCGGCAGCAGATGGATCCCTTTCTGCAACGGTCCGAACGCGATATCGTAACGTCCTTGCCTGACGTAAGCGTCGATCATGGTCTCGAGCAGCTCCGCATAGTTCATCTCTAGTTCTGCCTGACGGGGCGCTGCCCAACTGTAGCCGCTGCCGGACAAATACCCGTCGCCATAGAGCTGTATGGCCCGCAAGACGGGCGTTAACGAGGACGTCCGCTTGTATTCGCCATAAGCTTGCTCGAACGCGCTCACGTCGTCGCCGATCGGTTCCGGCCACCGAACGCTGTAACTGCCGCCCGCTGTCTTGGCTTGATCGATCACGCGGTGAAGCCCATGCACTTCAAGGTCCTTCCTCAGCTGATAGACTGTAGAATGAAGCGTAACCTGGGATCGCTCCGGATCGCCGCCAGGCCACAGTTCCTCCATGATCTGCGCCTTGCCGACCGGCCTGCCTCTATAGTGGTGCAGAAGGGCCAGCAGCTCCCTGCTCTTCGAATTGCGGAGCCGGATCGGCTCCTCCTTATCCGTCAGCACGGCGAATGGACCGAAGCTGCGAACGGATAGGCCGGGTTCCGCGGCATTCGCCGCATCGAAGCTCCTCATCCGCGTGTCGCAGCGGCTCAACATTCTCGCTACATGCTCTTCGGTGATCGGCTTCAAGAGGTAATCCAGCGCCTCTACGTCAAATGCGTCCCTGGCGAATTCCTCGTACGCGGTCACGAAGACGATATGAATCTCCGGACGTACCGCCTTCAAGCGGCGGGCCAGCTCCAGGCCGTGCATGCCGGGCATCTCCATGTCGAGCAGAACCAATTGGAACGACTCTTGCGACGTCAGCACGAATTCCAACACTTTCTTGGCACTGTCGAACAGACCGAGAATCTCCACTTCGTCGAACGCTTGCAGCAGCTTCCCCACTCGCCTCAGAGCAGGCATTTCGTCATCTACGGCGATTGCTCGAATCATCCTCTTCCCCCTCCTTCTTCCGATGGAATCGGTATACGGAATGTCACGACGGTCCCGATTCCGATCTCGCTCTCGATATCGAGTCCGCGTCCATACAGCCGCAGCAGGCGCTGATTGATATTGCGCAGACCGACACCGCCCGCTTCCTCGCGTTCAGTCAACAGGATGGCATCGGGCGTCAGGGACATCCCCGGCCCATCGTCCCGTACCGCGATGAGGGCATCGCCGTCTTGCACCCGGACGGATACCGTCACGGTACCACCTTCTTCGTTCCGAGTCACGCCGTGCCTCACCGCATTCTCCACCAGCGGCTGCAGCATCGTCGGCGGCAGCCGGAATCCTGTCAGCTCTTCCATCTCATACCGAACCCGCAGGCGATCGCCGAATCGCGCGCGCTCGATCTGCAAGTAGGCCTCCGTCAACTCCAATTCCTGGCGGAACGGGACCAGCCTTTCCCTGTTCTTGAAGTCGAAGCTGCCGCGCAAGTACCGGCTTAGATGCAGCAGGAGATCATGCGCCGTCCGCGGCTCGTCCAGCGCGAGCGAGACGATCGTATTCAGCGCGTTATAGAGGAAGTGGGGCTTGATCTGCGCTTGCAGGAATGCCAGCTCCGATTGGACCGCGACCTCCGCGGAGCGCTTCATCTCCAACAGAGAACGTGCTCTTGCCCGGAGCTCATGCGGGTGGAACGGCTTCGGCAGGAAGTCGTTCGCCCCGGCTTCGAACCCCAGCATGAGGTCTTCCGGCTCTCTTCGTACGGTCGTCAACAGTACGGGGAGCTCGGACAGCGCGAACTTCCTGCGCATGGCCAGGCACGTCTCGTACCCTGTCAGACCCGGCATCATCACGTCCAATATGACGAGCCCGATCTTGGAGCTGCCTCTCTCCAGCAGGTCTAACGCCTCTTGGCCGCTCTTCGCGGTCACGATCTCGTAAGGCTCGTCCGCCAGCGCAGCCTTCACGACCCGCAGATTCACCGGATCGTCGTCGACCGCCAGAATCGTCATCCTGTGCTTGCCGTCATTCCCGCCTGACGCTTCGGCCGCTGCCCCCACGGCGGCTGCGCCGATCTCCGCCCGGGCCGCCGTGACATCCGCCGGCATTCGAAATTTCGGATTCTCCGCCTCAAGGACTACAGCGCCTGCTTCGTCGCCGATTGAAGCAATCGGTATCGTGAACGTAAAGGCAGAGCCTCTGCCGACCTCCGACTGCACGTCGATCTGACCGCCGTGCAGCTCGACCAGCCGCTTGGCGATTCCAAGTCCCAGCCCTACTCCGCCGTACTCCTTCGCTACCGGCGTGCCGGCTTGTTCGAATGCTTCGAATATTAGATTCAGCTTGTCCGCCGGAATTCCGATGCCGTTATCCGTTACGGTCATGCGCAGCATGTTACCCTCGCGGATAGCGGAGACGACGACTTCGCCTGCAGGCGTGAACTTGATGGCATTGCCGACAAGGTTATAGACAATCTGCAGCAGGCGGCTCTCGTCCGCCATGGCATGCGGCATCGATTCCGGCCACTCCAGCCGCAGCGTGACCGGCTTCTCTCCGATGTAGTGGCGGAATACCTCCTGCTGCGCCGATACCGCAGCGCGAATATCGACAGGCTTCAGCCGAAGCTCGATGCCCCTGTTCTTCAATAACGACAGGTCCAGTATGTCGTTAATGAGATTGGACATGCGGCGAGCCACCGAGATGACGACTTCAAGCAGTTCCCGCTGTTCGCCGCTGAGCGGACCCGCTTTCCCTTCGGACAGTGCCATGGACAGGTTCATGATGCCATGCAGGGGCGTCTTCAGCTCGTGCGACGTATTGGCGAGGAATTCATCCTTCATGCGATTCATGACGACCAATTCCTTCGACATCGTTCCAATGGTTCGGTAGGCACGCGTGAACCGGCGAGCCAGCTCCATCGCCTCGACGAAGACGAGCAGAATGAACCCGTACGGAACGAGCTGCAGGTCGGTCCACATATAATAGCCGTTGCTGTAGGCGATATCGTGTATGGCCGTTGCGGTGAAGATGATCCACCCGGATAACTGAAGCAGCGCCCCCACGCGCCACCTCCATAGAGCCAGCGAGAAACCGCCAAGAATGTACAGCAGGCTGAGCAGCGACACGATCTTGAAGTAATCGACCAGGCTCGTATAGATCTCGGCCGGCAATACGATGACCGTCGTGACAAAGGCGCTTCCGACCCAGAAGAGAAGCTTGCCCGGCATGCCCGCGAACTCCTTCGGATACAACTGGCGCACGAACAGCAATGCCATCGTTACGCCGCCGTAATAGGTCAAGTATTCCAGGAAGATGACCACCCGAATGTTCGTCTGCGGGAAAATCTCAACCAGGTACATGCCTCCCACGACCCACTGGCGAATCGCCCCGAGTAAGCAGCATATGCCGAAGTATAGCGTCGACCGTTCCTCATGACGCAGCAAATACACGGCGATCTGATACAACCCGAGCAGCGCGCACCCGCCGAACACCGCCATATCGATCATGGTATCGCGTTCGACGCTGTCCAGTATCTGATGCTCGCTGCCGAGCGTCAGGCTGTACCAGATGCCGCCTTGCGGGTAGAGGCTATTGGCGATCTGAATGGTTAGCTCGAATGCCTCGGAAGGAGGATCGAACCGCACGGTCTGCGGTCGATATGCGGCCTGTACTTCAGACCGTTCTATCGAGACGGCCCCCGCCTCCGCAATGATGTCTCCGCCTGCAATGACGCGGTAAGCCGGCGCAATAGCCGGGATCTTCAAGCCGAGCGGACCGGTATTGCTGCCCGTCATAATCTTCAGCCGGTACGTTGCATACCCTTGGCCCTCTCCGCCGTAGCGTGTCCATACGCCAGGCACCTCCGCGTACCGTTCCGGCTGCACCAGGCCCGGTTGGTCCTCGCCGTCCTCTAGCAGACGCTGCCATTGCATCGTCCAGCTTCCGTTCAATGGAACGGCGCCGTCTCGCTCCAAGCTCCAATTCCTTAAGTCAAGGACGCCGGCCTCTACCCGAGGCGCACTCGCTCCGGGGGACATGCCGAGCGGCGAGATGAACATGGCGACAGTCGCAACCAGCAGCATGGCCAGCACTGCCAGTTGGGCCCGTCTCTTATGATTGCGATCGCCGCCGCCAGGTCCGTTGATTAATCCGACCACGCTCATGATGCATGTCCCCCACGTTCGTTATCCATTCCTATATCGCCCTGAACCATTCCCGATTACTAGTATTGTATAATTAGAAGGCATATTGTAGCTATCGAAAAATAACCACAAATAAATAGGAGATCCCTCAGGATCTCCATTGTGTATACCATCACGCTAACCCTTCAACCCTGTCGTTGCGATCCCCTGCGTAAAATACTTCTGCCCGATGAAGAAGATGATCAGGCTCGGGATGATCGATAGCACCGACATGGCGAACACCGCGCCCCAGTTGGAACTGCCGCTCGAGTCGAGGAACAGCCGCAGGCCGAGCGACACCGTGAACTTCTTAATATCGCTCAGATAGATCAACTGGCTGAAGAAGTCGTCCCACGTGCCGAGGAACGTGAAGATCGCCGCCGTCATCATGGCCGGCAGGGACAACGGCAGAATGATGCGCGTGTACAGCATCAACCAGCCGCAGCCGTCGATCTTCGCGCTCTCATCGAGCTCGCGAGGGATGCCCCGGATGAACTGCACCATCAGGAAAATGTAGAATGCCTCCCCGACGAACTTCGGCACCGTCAGCGGCAGGTACGTGTCGACCCAGCTCAGCTGATGGAACATGATATATTGCGGAATGAGCGTGACATGGCCGGGCAGCATGATCGTCCCCAGCATCAGCGCGAAGAACAGTCCGCGAAGCGGGAAGCTGATGCGGGCGAACGCGAATGCCGCCATGGAAGAGCTAAGCACAACGCCGACGACGGCCACGATGCATAATAGCATCGAGTTGATGAAGAAGCGGCCGAACTGCACGTTGCGGAGGCCGTACCAGCCGTTCGAATAGTGCTCGAACGTGATCGTCTTCGGCCACAAGCTCGTATCGGTGAAAATATCGGTTGTCGGCTTCAAGGAGGCGCTAATCAGCCAGAATACCGGGTACAGCATCAGGAGCCCGAAGCCGAGCACCAGTACATGGAAGACGATCGTCCCAATCTGTCGCTGCGCTGCCATCGTCTATTCCCCCCCATCCGAATAGAATACCCAGTAGCGGGAAGTGAGGAACATGATGCCGGTGACGACGGCCACGATCACGAGCAGCAGCCAGGCCATCGCGGAAGCGTAGCCCATTTCCAGGAACGAGAACCCCTTGATATACAGGTACAAGGAATAGAGCAGCGTGGAGTTGACCGGCCCTCCCGTTCCGCCGCTGATAATGAACGCCTTGGTGAACGTCTGGAACGATTGGATCAGCGTGATGGTCAAGTTGAAGAAAATGACGGGTGTAAGCAGCGGGATCGTGATTCGCGCGAACTTGCGGACAATGCCCGCTCCGTCAATCGTCGCGGCCTCGTACAGCTCCTGCGGAATCTGCTTCAAGCCCGCCAGGAAGATGATCATCACTGCGCCGAACTGCCAGACCGACAAGCCGACCAGCGAGAACACGGCCGTATCCGGATCGGCAATCCAGCTCGGGCCGTCGATGCCGATGAGGCTGAGGCCTTGGTTGAACAAGCCTTCCTTATCGAACACCTGCTTCCACAGCACCGAGATGGCCACGCTGCCGCCAAGAAGCGACGGAATATAGTAAATCGTGCGATATACGCCGAGTAACTTCATGCCTCGATTGAGCAAGACAGCCAGGCCGAGCGCGAATGCAATTCGGAGCGGTACGGACCAGAACACGTACTGGAACGTCACCGCGATTGAATCGCTGAGCCGGTAGTCGTCCGTGAACATCGTGCGATAGTTGGCGAGTCCCACCCACTTCGGCGGGGTGAGCAGATCGTAATCCGTGAAAGACAGGTATAACGATGCGACGATCGGGCTTAAGTAGAGAAGGAAGAACCCGACCAGCCACGGGAGCAAAAACGCGTATCCGGCAGCATAATTTTTATATTTCTGCACCTTGCCTGCACTCCTATCTTAAGGACAACGGGAGCCGATCCGGCTCCCGTTGTTCCGTTGTCATGCCGCTTGCTCACTCCTGATTATTGCGCTTTGGCCTTCTCGAGCAGCTTGTCGATCTCCGTCATGTATTCATCGACTGCGGCTTCGATCGACTGCTGGTCGAAGGCGATCTTCTCGCCGGTCAGCTGGATCAGCTTCAGCAGTTCGTTATCCAGCGGGAATTGCTCGTAGTCCACGTCCGGCGCCAGGCGGCTGACCGTCGAGACGAAGTCGTAGAGCACCTTATCTGTCGGCGTCGATTGCGCGGCCAGCATGTCGCGAATCTTGCTTGAAGCCGGAACGCCTCGGTCGCTGCCCAGAATGAGCGCGGCGTCGGGATCGTTCACCATGAAGTTCATGAACTTCGCGACTTCCTCGGGATGCTCTGTCTTCGCGTAGCCTGTCATGAACTGGCCGGGAACCGGCGAGACGAGACCTTGATTCACGGAGCCCTTCGGGAACACGGCCAGGCCGAGCTTATCTTCCGTCAGCTCTTGGAAGCCGTAAATCTGGGATGCCGCTGCCGTCTGGATGGCGACCTGCCCCTTGACCAGGAGCGACTTGTCGATCGCGCTCGGCGGGTTCGCAGCCTGTACGTCAGGCGGCGTAATGGCGTTCGCCTCGCGCAGCTCGTCCCACATCGTGTACCAGTCGATCATATCCTGCTTGTCGAAGTGGCGTTCGCCGCCGCGATACAGTTCCTTGCCCATGCTGCCCAGGTACGTGGACAATGCCGCGGAATCGTTGGCGCTGGACAGGTCGTAGGCGCCGTAGAAGCCTTCGCCAAGCTTCTCGGAGAGCTGCTTGATCGTGTTCTTGAAGTCGTCGTACGTCCAATCCTCGCTCGGCAGCGGTACGCCGGCCTTCTCGAACATCGTCTGGTTGTAGATCAAGCCGAACGAGCTGACGCCTAGCGTCACGCCGTAGAACTTGCCATCGAAGGTCGCCTTCTTAATGAGTCCTTCGCTGAAGTCTTCCTGCTGGATGATCGAGCCGACATACGGCTTCAGATCGAGCAGTGCATTCCGATCGACGTACTCCTTAATATTGCCGCCCATCTGAATGAGATCCGGCGCGTTGCCTGCGGCAATCTGCGTATTCAGCTTGTCGAAGTAGCCGTCGAAGCCGGAATACTCCGCCGTAATCTTGATGCCCGGATTCTTCTCTTCGAACAGCTCGATGACCTTGAGCGTCTTCTCGTGTCTTGCGTCCGACCCCCACCATGCCATCCGCAATTCGACCGTCTTGGCCGGCTCTTGCTCCGGCTCCTTGTTCTCGGCCGCCTGAGCCGGCGCTTCGCTGCTCTTGCCATTGCTGCCGGCATTAGCGTTGTTGTTGTTGTTGCCGCCTGGGCTGCTGCATGCCGCGAGCATCAGCACAAGTACCAGCAGCATGGCGGATAGCGCTTTCCTATTCCTCATGACCTATACCCTCCTTGACTTTGGACTGCTTCTTCATTGTAGAGGAGGGCTTCTGCCATAGACATAAACAAAAGTAAGCGGATCGTTAACAAAAGTAAGGAAATGGTTACTCGCGCACAACGAAGAAGACCGCACGCAGCCTGATGAACAGGCAGCATGCGGTCTTCTTGACATAGATAGGGTGTATTTGCCTACAAATCTTCCGTCGTCAGCGTGAACCCCTCGATGACGGCATCCTCGTCGACCTCGATCAGGATGCAGCGCTTGCCGCGATAGTTCACCTGCTTCACGTACTTGAGATCCTGCGGGCTGACCGAGATCGTCGCGACCTTCGTATCGATCTTGATCGACTTCGACGTGAACTTCGGAATGACGCTGCTCGCCTTCAGCTCGTAGTTCTTATTGTCGACGACCGTCTCGAATGCGCGCTCCACTTTGTCCGTCGTAATATTGTCCACGCCGCTCACCTTCAGCACGCGTTCGACGTCCTTATGATCCAGCCAAGGCACATCGTCCTCTTCGTTGTTCTCGATCACTTGATGGATCTCCTCGTACACCTGTGCCAGCGTCCCCGCGTCAAGTTGCTCGCCTGCCACTTCCTTCACGATCTCTTCAAAGATGTACCGCTCCTCCTGCGCCGTTACCGTCTTCTCCGCGTTCAGCACGTTCTCGATGAAGAGGCGATTCGGTTCATTGGCCTTGCCTGAACAGTAGAGGACACGATTAATATCGGACGCGTTGTCCGTCACGCTCGGGTAGAAGAAGCCCTGCTCCGGCGCGCTCAGCTTGATGATCGGATCGACGATGACATTGTATTTGAACTGACGCTCGACGTAGTCGAACAAGAGCGTGTTGCGCGGCTGTTCCGTAATGTTGACCGCACATAGAATGAACGGATGCGCGAACATCTCGTCCTTGTCGCTCTCCTCCGATTCTTCGCTGCGCGCCCTGGTCGGGCGAAAATATTCCCCGCGAACGAACGTTATGACCGTGTCCCGCTCGTACTTTTTGTCCACCAGCATCTTGTCCACCAGCGTGAGCATCAGGTTCATCCATTCCTCCGCGTCGCCGGTCACCAGCCCTTGATGAAGCAGGACCTTCGAGGGCTCGTCCGCCTCGTCCTGGAAGCGCAGCTCGAACAGCTTCTGATCGAGCTCGCCGGTCAGCAGCTTCTTGAAGCTGCCCATGTACAGCTCCTGCTTCTCCCGATCCAGCAGGGCGAACGCTTGACACTCGTAATGGTACACTTCGTTGCTGTCCTTCATGATGTATACGGTCAAAATTTCGAATAGCTTGAGCATCTCGTGGTCCAGCTTGAATTGCTTGCGAATGTGCGCGATTTCTTTTTTGTTCATATTCGGCTCGGCAGCTCCTAGTAAGTATTTTGGCTTTCTCAGTATATACGATAGGAGCGAAAAATGCCTGCGTTTTGCCGATGATCGGATCGTCCGGTCTCGTTACGCCCGTCGGCAGGCGCATGCTCGTGAACGAACAATAGTGGGATTTTGTACAGCTAATCGAGGCCGAAATCTTGTACACTGCCATTAGCGTAGAAAAATACAGCTAATCGTGCGAGAATTCGCCATTTCGGCGGAAACTTGAAAATTAGTGGGAGGAAAGTCATCTATTCGTGAGATTTTGCCAATTCAAGCTGATTTAGTGGTAGGATTCTACGTTCTTAGGCTGCTCTCCTGCGCTAACCAGCAGACGGCGATGGCATAAGTTGGGATGACTTACGGCACACTGAGGTTGTTAGGGGCGGAAGATTATCGAACGAAGGATCTGGAGGAATAGACATGCGAAGCTTACTAAGCAAGTGGAGTCGGATCAGTCTCGTCAAACGGATTATCCTGGGCATTATTGTAGGGGTCATATTGGCCTTAACGTTACCTGAGGCGGCGGAAGGCGTCGGCATTCTCGGCACCTTATTCGTATCCGCCCTGAAGGCGGCTGCGCCGGTTCTCGTCCTATTCCTCGTCCTCTCGGCCATCTCCCAGCATCGGCGCGGACACGCGACGAATATGCGGACGGTCATCCTGCTCTACGCCGTCAGCACGTTCCTGGCCGGCGCGACGGCTGTCGCAGCAAGCTTCATGTTCCCCGTGCAATTGACGCTCGCGACGAGCCCGGAGCAATTATCGGCACCGACTGGCATCGTGGAAGTGCTGCGCACGCTGCTGTTCCAGATCGTCGACAATCCCGTTAACGCGTTGATACGCGCGAATTACATTGGCATTCTCGCATGGGCGGTGCTGATCGGCATTGCGCTGCGCGGCGCCAGCGACAGTACGAAGAGCATGATCGCCGATGCCGCCGACGCCGTCTCGCAGATCGTAAGATGGGTAATCGAGCTGGCGCCGTTCGGCATTCTGGGTCTCGTCTATGTCTCCATTACGGAGAGCGGACTCGCGTCGCTGCTCGATTACGGCAAGCTGCTGCTCGTGCTGATCGGCTGCATGCTGTTCATCGCGCTCGTCGTGAACCCGTTGATCGTCTACGTGAACATTCGGCGCAATCCGTATCCGCTCGTGTTCCGCTGTCTCCGCGAGAGCGCCATTACCGCGTTCTTCACGCGCAGCTCGGCGGCGAACATCCCCGTGAACATGCGCCTCTGCGAGAAGCTTGGCCTTAACAAGGATACTTATGCCGTCTCCATCCCGCTGGGGGCCACGATCAACATGGCGGGAGCCGCCATCACGATTTCGGTCTTGACGCTCGCGGCCGTCCACACGCTCGGCATCGAGGTCGACTTCGGCACGGCCCTGATCCTCAGCGTGCTGTCCGCCGTGTGCGCCGCAGGCGCTTCGGGCGTCGCAGGCGGCTCGCTATTGCTAATCCCGCTAGCGTGCAGCCTGTTCGGCATCTCGAATGATATCGCGATGCAGGTCGTGAGCATCGGCTTCATCATCGGCGTACTGCAAGATTCGTTCGAGACGGCGCTCAATTCGTCGTCGGACGTGCTCTTCACGGCGACGGCGGAATATCGCCAGGAGCGCTACGCCAAGATATAAGTCCGCATGTATTCGTTCCGGAACTTCCCGTTCGGATCGAGCTGAAGCAGCAACTTGCGGAAGTCGGGCAGCTTCTCATAGAGCGGCTGAAGCTCTTCTGCCCCCATCGTGAACAGCTTGCCCCAGTGAGGACGCGCGTCATAAGGCGCAAGCTGTGACTCGATAAGCGGCAGCAGCTGACGCACGGCCTCCCAATCCGGCTTCCACGTAAAATGAATCGCCACCGAAGGCCGCCTATAGCTGGAGCTCAGCCATAGGCGGTCTTCGGCAATCGTGCGGATCTCCGACGTGTAGAGCAGCGGCGCGATCCGTTCGCGAATCCGGTTCAGGGCGCTGAGCGCTTCGTAGGCCTGCGCGCGCGGCACGATGTATTCGCTCTGCAGCTCTTCGCCGGAGCTCGGCGTGAATTCCAGGCGGAAGTGCGGCAGCCGCTCATGCCACGCGCCGGCCGCGCCAAGCTGCTCGGTGCAATGCACCGCGTCATGGCCGAACACCGGGTGCCGCTTGCCGTCGGCACGCACGGCGCCGAATAGTGTCGCTGCGCTTGCGGATATCGTCGGCTCGCCCGCCGTCACGACGTGCTTCCTCCACACTTGATTGATGTGATCGCTCTGCCAGTCGGTGAACAAGCTGACGCTGTAAACGCTGGAGGCGATCGCGTCGAACTGCTCCTCGAGCTGCTCGAACGGCAGCCGCTCGAATACTTCCTGGCTGACCTCGAAGGAAGGCACGACATCCAGCGTGAGCCTAGTCACGACGCCCAAGCCGCCCAGCCCGACGACCGCGCCGTCGAACAGCCCGTCCGACTGGCCGCGCGTGAACGTCACCTTTTCCCCGTCTGCACGAACGATCTCCAGCGCATATACCGCAGTCGCCAGATTGCCATTCCCGTCGCCCGAGCCGTGCGTCGCCGTCGCGACTGCGCCGGCCACGGAGATATGCGGCAGCGAGGCCAGGTTGTGCAAGGCGTACCCGTTCGCATGCAAGTACTGGCACAGCTCCCCGTACCGGATGCCCCCCTCGACCGTCACCCGATTGTTCGCGCGATCCAGCTCGACGACGCTGCTCAGCTTGCTCAGCGAGAGATGGCTGGCCGTCGTATCCGCGATCCCGTTGAACGAATGGCGCGTCCCCAGCACGCGGATGCTGTCCTTCGCGGCGACCCATTCCTGCAGCTGCTCGATCGTCTCCGGCGCATACAGCTCCGTGGCACGGTACTGATAATTGCCTGCCCAATTGCGATGATTGTTCATATTCGGTCACTCCTCGTATGCGGGTTAATGTCGTGCAACTTGCCTACCTGCATTGTACCACGAGCCGGGCCGGGAGGGCTCTTCCGTAAGTTAGCTAATCCGAAATACAGCCCCCGTCCCCTTGCGCTTCGACCTGTCGCGTCGCTAAAAAAGAGCCCTCTGCAAGAAGGGCCCTTCCGTCGCGCTATGGTCACGATCATTCACCTTGCACTAGATCTTGAGCGAGCCCCGGAACCCCCTGGCGCCGTAGTAAGAATCCGCCCCGTTGTGGTACACGAACACTTTGCCGTAACGGTAATCGCCGAAGATCGCGCCGCCGAGCTTGCGAATCTCGGGCGGCGTCTTCAACCAGCTGGATGTCTTCGTATCGAAGTTCCCCAGATTCTGCAAGTCCGTGTACTCCTCCACCGTCAGAATCTCGATGCCCATCTCCATGGCCATGTTGATCGCGCTATTCCCCGGCTTGTGCTGCTTCCTGGCCTCCAGCGCCTCATGGTCGTAACAGACGCTTCTGCGGCCCTTGGGGCTCTCCGCTGCACAGTCGTAGAATAGGTACTCATCCGTCGCCGCATCGTACCCGACGACGTCCGGTTCGCCGCCGGTCTGCTCCATCTCATAGAGCGACCGCAGCTTGTCCGGTCCGCTCGTCTCCAGCTTCGCTTGCACCGCTGCCCACTCGATGCCCGGATGGCGGTTCATGTTTTTCTCGAAGCGGGCCTTCAACGTCTTGCGCAATTGTTCCAGCAGTTCCGGCGACAGCGTTACATTATCGATGGTCATGTAGAGCCTCCTTGACGCGATATGATTTTTCACAAGCCAATGTCGTGTCGTGCCGTGCCATGCTTGATGTCCATCCCGTAACGATGTTGTACGATTTATCGTACAAATAAATCCCGCTAAGGCACAAATCTTGCTGTTTGATCGATTAATCGTACAAATCAACCACTGCACGGCGCTATACGAACCAATTTATACGAATTATCGCACAAACTCAATCCAATCCGGCAATATCGCGAATGTTTGTACGATTTATCGTACAAACCCCTCACTCAAAGGCTCATCCCACGATAACCCATCGCTTGATATCCCTTGACCCGCTTCTTGTACATGGCTGCTAGTACCGGCACCTGTAGGTCCACATAGTCATAGATCTGCACTTCTCGTTTTCCTTGATGTGACCGATGAAGCCGCCCTGCATATTGCTGAAGCGTACCTTTCCATGAGATGGGGTGAACAAGGAACAACGTATCTAGTCGTGCATCGTCAAACCCTTCACCGATCAACTTGCCGGTTGCGATGAACACACGCTCTTCCGTATCGGAGATTCCGGCAATTTGTTCGCGAATAGCCTGCCGTTGCTTCTTCCCCATGCCCCCGCGCAGAACAATGACATTTTTAGCAAAGTTCTTTAATCGATTCTCAAAATATTCGACATGAGCTGTGCGTTCTGTTAGCAGGATCGGCGATCTCCCTTGATCCAATGCAGTCAACAAATCATCGAATATCATATTGTTTCGTTCCTCATCTTCTACCAATAGCTGATATACAGCCTGAATGCCAGGCGTCCCCATCTCCCCCGGAAGTCTAAAGTTTGTATATCGGGGAATGACCTTGTGTTCCATCCCCCGGGTCTGCGCTTGTGATTTGGCATCGATCTTAATCCGTATCGGTCCACACTGCATCTGAACGATCGGCTGGTGGCCGTCTTGACGGGTCGGGGTAGCCGTTAGACCTAAGACGTATTTGGCTTTCGCCTTCTTCAGTACTTGTTCGAAGCTGAACGCCGACACATGATGGCATTCATCTACCACCAACTGACCGTATTCCTCCACGCAATCCTTCACAACACCTTTGTGATTCAGGCTTTGAATAACGGCGATATCTACAATACCCGTGCGTCTATCCTTGCCGCCGCCAATGATGCCTATACTTTTCGGGTCCAAGTCTAAAAATGTGCCCAGCCGCTCTTTCCACTGCTCCATAAGTTCCCTGCGATGAACAAGCACAAGCGTGCTCACCTTTCTCGCAGCGATAACGGAAGCAGCAACGACGGTTTTGCCGAAGGCTGTTGTAGCCGACAGAATCCCTGTATCATGCGCCAGCATAGCTCGAGCTGCACCATCTTGAAGCATGGATAGCGTTCCGCTAAAAGCGACCTTCACTGCTGATCCCATATTTCGTTCATCCGTTATAGAAACATTAATCTGATGACCATGCATGACGTTCATCATCATCTCAAAGCAGCCTCTAGGAATGGCAATATACGAATCACTCTCGTCATAACATCCAATTACTCGAGGCTTGCCGTAGGTCGATAATCGCATAGCCTGCGCTTTATAGAATTCTGGATTTTTGAATGTGGCTAGGCTCTGAAGGCGATTAATAAATGCAGCGGACAGATCCCGCTTCTCAATATAGATCATATTGGCCAACACAACATTTATTATAGTAGGAAGTGGGCCTCCAATAACCGGTTTGCGCTCCTCTTCAAATGCTAAAGAGTGCTGACCTTCGGTATCTGCCACCTCCCAAGCATCTGTCCCAAGCGGTGATTGGCCTTGCGTCAGTTCGTAGACCAACTGATGTACCCTGCTATATGAGAGCTTATCAACCCCTGAAAGATAGCTCCACTGGTCCTCGTAGGGTTGGAAACTTTCGTCTACGAACACACTGTTTCCTTCTCTCCTCGGAATCCCCTGAAGAGGAAGCGCAATTAAATTTCCGAAACCGCCCTTCGGCATCGTATCCTGGTTCGGAAACAGTCGGTCATACGACTCCAGCGGCAACTGGTACCGTTGCTCCCTAGTTCTCGTAATAATCGCAGAGCCCAGCTTTCTTGCAATAGAAGCATCTACTGACTGTTCAAAAAACACCCAGATATGCCCTCCGTTGCCCGACCGTGATCGTTCAAGCGAGGCAGGAATATGATATCGTCTGCACGTATCCATTACAGCCGCAGCATCTTGCATCCAGCCCTGTTTGTCAAGATCAATAGCAAGCAACCAACAGGTCTCATCTTCAAGCATCGGGTAGATTCCGACTGTACGGTTGATTGCGGCATTAAGATGCCGGCCAATCACCTCATCAGTCACAGCCTCGAATGCACGATGGCTGCATTCAGAGCACTTGATCTGCGGTTTCTTGCACACAGTAGACCATTCATTCAGGCAAGAAGGTGAGTATCCTGACTTCCCTGTTTTGCTCGTCCAACGTACTGGATACACATCCTCTCTTCCTCGAAAAAGCGAGCGAAACAGCGCGATTTTCTCCCCTGGGGTTGAGCGGGAATCTTCAACATTTGAATGATTAGCCACTGTATCCGCTAACCCATTAACGCAATATTTTGATAATTCAAGTTTTAAGGAAACGTTTTCTTGCTTGAGCCGCTCAATTTCACGGAGTGCCTGTTTAAGTCGCTGCCCTAGTTCATTATCCATAAGTCCTCCATGGTACGGGGGAGTTCAGTCACCTTAAACGAAAATAACCCGCCCAGGTTATCGGCCAGGGGAACGGGTTATTTTCTCTGATTTCTTTGGAGGTTTCCCACCCAAAATGTTGTGCAGGGAGTCGGACGGCCATCCGGCTCCTTACTTCTATCCTAATCATATCATGACGGTTTCATTCGTGCAATTTCCCTCTCACTTCACGTGTATCGTCAACTACCCCTATCAACCCCGCCGAATCTCCTCAATGATCGCCCTTACCCCCGCATCGATCTGCTCCGGACGCGCGCGCGAGATGCTGATCCGCAGGAATTTCTCCCGCTCCAGATACGACGGCAGGTAGAACAGCTTCCCGCTCACCACGAGTACGCCTCTCTTCTTGAGCCGTTCCGCGATCCGCTCCAGGTTGGCCGTCTGCGGGATACGGAACTGCGTGTACACGCCCGAACGGACATCCGCGACCTCCAGCAGCCCCGCACCGTTGTACCGACTCACCGCCGCATGCAGCGTCTCGATCCGCGACTCGTATTGTCGATGGATTTTGTCCCTGTGCCGATCGTACATGCCGTTCTTGATGTAGATGTCGAGCGCCGCCTGCGACAAGAGTGCCGCTCCGCCCTGCTGATTGTGCTGATGGAACGCAGCTACCAGGGATTCCGGCAGCACCACCGCACCGATCCGCAGCCCGGGGAAAATAATCTTGGAGAAGCTTTTCAGGTACACCACGTGCCCGCTCCGATCGTGCGCATACAGTGGTTCGAAGCCCCGCCTGTCCCCGAGATCCGCCATATAGTCGTCCTCCAGCACATACACGTCGTACTTGGCCGCCAGCCGCGCGATCGCCTTCATCTCCCGAATCCCGTAGGTCGTGCCGAGCGGATTATGATGCCTCGTCATCGTATAGAAGCACTTGATCTCCCCTCCGCGAAAATATCCCTCCAACTCCGCCATATCGATGCCTGCCGCCGTGCGCGCGATGGTCCGCACCGGCAGCCCTTCCGCTTCGAGGAACCGCAGGAACAAGTTGTAGCTCGGCTGCTCCACCAGGATGGTCGACTTCCCGTTCGGGAACGGCATTTTCGCCAACGCGTGAAGGGCTTGCTGGATGCCCGGCGTCACCGCGATCTGCCCAGGCTTGGCGAATACTTGGTCATCTGCGAGATGCCTAACCAGCGTATCGCGCAAGGCGGACAGCCCCATGGGATCGCCGTAGGTGAAGAGCTGGTAGCGGTAGGTGTCGATCGCCTTGTTCAAGCAATGCTGAAAATCCCGATAAGGAAACACGTTCAGATCCGGCGAAGAAGACGCAAGATCAATCACGCCATCGTCGGGCACGCCCGCTTCTTCTTCGTCCTCCACCATATAATGGCCGCTCTGCGGGACCGAATAGATCGCATGGCGCTGCTCCAGCCCCGCATAGGCCCGCATCACCGTGCTGATGCTGCAGCCGTACATGACCGCCGCCTGCCGGACGGACGGCAGCTTCTGCCCGGGGCGAAGCTCGCCGGCCATTCGTCTGCGTTCGATATCCGCCAGAATTGCCGAGTACTTATTCATAATCTGCCGCCCCCTAACTGTACCGATACAGTTCCCACTATATCGTATTGCGGCATGCGGCGGGAAGCCTTACGATACGAATACGGAACTCATTCAATCATTCGCGCATTCCCCTTAAGGAGGACTATCATCCATCATGCGATTCCAATCACAGCGCGGACACGTCTACGCGTATCTCGCCGTTCTCGCCTATGCGGCCATCATCGGGTTATCGTTCCTCTACACGAAGGTCGCCCTCTCGTACGCTTCGCCGATCGATACGCTGGCGCTTCGCTTCACCTTCTCGTTCGCGGCGATTGCCGTCCTGCTGGGCACCGGCCTGTGGCGCGTCTCCCTCAAGGGCAAGCCATGGCCGCGATTGCTCTTGCTGGCGCTGCTGTACCCGCTCGGCTTCTTCAGCCTGCAGGCATTCGGGCTGCAGCATGCTTCTTCTGCCGAAGGCGGCATCCTCTTCGCGACGACGCCGATTCTGACGGCCATGCTAGCGGCGATTTTCCTGAAGGAGACGACGACGCTGACGCAAAAGCTGTCGATCCTCCTGTCCGTATCCGGCGTGGTCATGATCTTTGTCATGCAAGGCACCGGCATCCAGCTCACGAACGTGATCGGCATCTCGCTGCTCACCCTGTCATGCCTCGTGTCTGCGGGCTATATCGTCCTGTCGCGCTATCTGCTCCGCACGTTCACGCCGACGGAGGTCACCGTATCGATGATGGCCATCGGGTTCGTTATTTTCTGGAGCATGTCGCTTGCGGGCCATGCTGCTAACGGAACGTTGGGGCAGATCTTCGCTCCGCTGGCGAATGCCGAATTCGTCTGGTCGATCGTGTACTTGGGCATCTTCGCCTCGCTGGTCACGGCCTTCGCGTCCAGCTACGCGCTGGCTAGACTCGAAGCGTCCAAGATCAGCGTCTTCTCCAACCTCTCCACCGTCATCTCCATCGCGGCAGGCGCGTTCATGCTCGGCGAGACGGTGACCGTCTACCATCTCATCGGCTCAGCGCTCATCATCGCGGGCGTGATCGGCACGAACGTGAAGCCCCGGGCCAGAACGCGCAGCCATGCGACGGGGCGCCCTATTTGATCCATGAATTAACCGCCGCGAACCAATCGCAAGCCTTGGTCGGGGCCGTAGCCGCTTGCCTCGAACTTTCCGCGGAAGGCGACTTCATTGTTGCTGACGTCGCCCATCCAGCCGCCGCCCTTCACGACCCGGAATTCGCCGCTCTTCGCATCCCTGTCGCCGTACCAGTCCCAGCACCATTCCCTGACGTTGCCCGACATGTCGTAGAGGCCTAACTCGTTAGGCTTCTTCTCGCCGACCGGCTTCGTCGTATTCTTGTTGTTCTCGATGGCAGGCCAGGTCCAATCGCCCGATAAGTATTGTTCGCCGGCATTCCGCCAATACCATGCGACCTCATCTGCATCATCGCTTCCGCTATACGCGTACCCCTTGCTCATCCGGCCTCCGCCGGCCGCATATTCCCACTCCGCTTCCGTAGGCAATCGGTAGCCGTCAGCTCCCTTATTTACCGTTACCGTCCACTTGATCGGATCGTGTTCGCTCTTGTTATTCGGATCCTTCTTCTTAGTGTTGATCTTGTAGTAAGGCTTCAAGCCTTCTCTAATGCTTCTATCATTGCAATATAAGATCGCGTCGTACCAGGTTATCGTCTCGACCGGCAGATTATCGCCGCTGAATACCGAAGGTTTGGTTCCCGTGATGTCGAACCACTCTTGCTGCGTCACTTCGTATTTACTGATATAGAAGTCCGCTATCGGCTGGACCGTGCCATCGAAGGCGGTATAGGTTCCGCCTTCCACGAATACGAAGTCGGCAGGCATTGCGGACCTCTCGCTCGATGCAGGCTTCTCATTCGAACAAGCGCTAGCCATAACCATAACCGCAATGGCCGCCATCAGGATCATCAATCGCATTCTCATCATACGAGCTCCTTCGCACTGTCTGGATGGTAGAACTGAAGTTGTCCGCGTCGCTAAGAAGGCCGCCGGCTAAGAAGCCGGCAGGCCTTGGCGAAGCTACACTGTCATTGGACTTACTACCCTTGTTACCATACCGTTACGTTCGAGCTGCCGCTGCTCTGATAGCCCTCTGTCGCCAACACTTGGTAAGACCAGTTGTATCCGAGATGCATCCCTTTGCTCGCCCAGGCATTCACGTGATTCCTGAACGTAATGGCAACGTTGCTGCCCGTCGGACGCTTCTGCTGCCGGACGCTCCAGAACTGTTGGAACGTCTGCGTGCCGTCGATGGAAGGCGCATTGTAACGCATCGTCGTATAGATATCGTAGTTGCCGCCGTCGCTGTATACGGTGCCTTTATAATTCCCTGTAGGCCGATAAGTGCCCCAGCTGTCGACGACGTAGTACTCGATGAGCGAGTTCCTGGTCCATCCGTAGAGCGTCAGGTAGCCGTTACCGGACGGTGCCCAGACACCTGCATTATAATTGATGACCCGATCCGGGGAGCCGGTCGTCCAGCCCTTGCCCACAACGAAATTGCCCGTGTTATACCAGTTGACGCTGTAGTTGCCGCCGGATCCGTTGTATGCATTGACAGTGCCGCCTCCGTCTGTCCAGTTCTGCCAATAGTTCGTCGCCGCGCTCGAGGTTGCCGCGAACAAGCTGAAGCACATCGTCACCGCTAGGAAAACCGTCCATATTTTTTTGTTAAACATAATCGTCATCTACCTCCTCATAATGGGTGATTGCTTACTGCACACAGTGAATGGATTCCTCTCCACGCTCCTTATCCGTAGAATCGATCGGTATTTCGGTACGCCGCTTACCCTGAATCAAGTCTATCGAGCATAGGCTTGTTCACCTCCTTGCAAGGAAGAGTATAGAATGTAAGCGTATACAATACAATTTAAAAACTATAGATTAACCCCCAATAATTTTACTTATTTAGGAGGTCAGAGGGGATAAAGGCAGCGTTCTGCAACAATTCTGCAACATTCGACATGGTATGCTACCGTCAATCGTCATTCGGTAGTAACCATAGCGATGTAGAAAGGGTGTTAGACAGATGCAACGCACAGAGACCATGCCTACGGCAGCAGAGCGAAGCTATCCGCTTACGATTAACCGATTAGGGAAGCTGCTATTGGCCGCGTTCGTGGTCATCGGATTGCTCCCATGGAGCATCGCCCACGCAGACCCGGATCCGCTGTCCCCGATCCCGACCGATGCCTCTTACTTCACGTTCGATGCCAGTACGGGAACCATTACCGAGTATGCCAGCGATGGCCCTATGGATGTGGTCATTCCGGACGAGATCGAAGGAACGGCGGTGACCGCCATCGGTGATAAGGTGTTCGCGCTGCGCGGCATCACGAGCGTGACATTTCCGCCCGGCATTACGAAGATCGGCGAAGGCGCTTTCTCCAACAACTTACTCACATCGGTGAGCATACCGGAAGGTATCACAGTTATTAAAAAAGAGGCCTTTGCCGTCAACAAATTAACGGAGGTCTATTTACCGGATAGCGTGACAATCATTGAATATCGCGGTTTTGCGGAAAATCAGATTCAATCGCTTAATCTGCCGTCGCAGCTGAAGACAATCGGGCCTTCCGCTTTCATCAACAGTCAGCTCACAGAGTTGATCATCCCGTACGGCGTGGAGACGATCGACGGCGGCGCGTTCAATGGCAATCAGCTCGAGAAGCTGGTTCTTCCGGACACTGTTACGTATCTCGGAAGCACGGCATTCGCGAGCAATCGATTGACGAAGCTGCCCGATAACTGGACAAATCTGGGTGTCAACGGGACCGCTTTCTCCCGAAATTTGCTTACCAGGGTGATCATCCCGGATGATACGACAATATTGGGCAGAACCGGCTTGATGAGTAATCCGCTGCGGACGATCGTCATTCCGGCTTCGGTTACCGCGATTCAGCAGGAAGCCTTGAGCAGCACGCCGCTTGCTACGGTGACCATTCTGAACAAGACGGTTACGTTTCATGCCCGAGCCTTCGAGAACACGCCGGCTGACATGGTCATCATCGGCTACGCAGGCTCGACCGCACAGACCTTTGCGAACAACAATGGGTATACCTTCCTCAGCCTTGCAGAGCTGTTCGCATTCGATACGGGCACCGGAACTATAACCGGATATGTGGATGATGGACCCGCGATAGTCGAGATTCCGCGCGAAATTGATGGCGTACCCGTGACGGCCATCGGCGACGATGCATTCGCGAATAAACAGCTGACGGAGGTCTATATCCCCGAAGGCGTGACGAGCATCGGCATGAATGCCTTCGCGCATAATGCGATCGTCAGCGTGTCAATCCCAGAGAGCGTGACAACGATCGGGCACGGGGCCTTCATGGGGAATAAGCTCAGCCAAGTGTCTCTGCCGGACAACCTGACGCGGATCGAACCTCTAGCATTCATGGGGAACGAGCTTCAATCGATCGAGTTGCCTCTGCACTTGACGTCGATCGGCGACAAAGCTTTCGAGAAGAATCAGCTGACGGAAGTTCATCTGCCGAGCGGCATCGAGACGATATCGACGGCGGCGTTTCTATCGAACCAACTGACGAAAGTGACGATCCCGGAGAGCGTAAAAGACCTTGCGTCCGGAGCATTCGCCGGTAATCAGATCACCGAAGCCACACTATTAAGCAGAGAGACCGCCGTCGCGCGGAATGCGTGGGCGGATAATCAGGCGGACGCGGCTGACCTGCGCATCCTCGGACATTCCGGCTCTCCGGCCGAAGCCTATGCAGCCGATGCCGGACACGCTTTCGCCCCTCTGCTCGGCCTGTCCCGGAAGGAGTCGTATACGTTCCCGGCGGCCACTGCCGGTTACGCCTCCGCATCGCCGCTGACGGTGACCGTTACGAAAGCGGTGTATGGCGAGCTTCATGGCGTGCGGGCAGCCCTGAGCGGGAGCGACTCCACGGCTTTCGAGCTTAGCGCGATCGGAGCAACAACGCTAGACGAGACTAGCAAGCAGACCTCATTCACCGTATATCCGCAGGCAGGCCTGCCTGTCGGTGCTTACAGCGCAACGGTGAGCGTCGAAGCGGTTACGTACGGCATCCGCGAGAGCTTCGACGTTCAGTTCGAAGTGACGGCAGCGCCGGACGACGGAGGCAGTGACCCAGATCCCGGCAGCGACCCTGGTTCAAGCGGCGGCAGTTCGCCTCCTTCCGACAACGCGAACAATGCCGCCATCGTACTGGTGAACGGCAAGGAGGAGCGGGCAGGAACCGCAGCGACAAGCACGCGTAACGGTCAGTCTGTCACAACCGTCACCGTCGATTCGAAGAAGCTGGAAGAGAAGCTCGCGGCGGAAGGCCAAGGCGCAGTCGTGGCATTTGCAATGGATGCCAAGACGGATATCGTGATCGGCGAGCTGGATGGCCAGATGATTCATAACTTGGAGAGCAAGCTGGCGATCGTCAAGATTCAGACGGGCAGCGCGACGTACACCCTCCCTGCTCGGCAGATCAATATCGCTGCCCTATCGAATCAGATCGGCAAGTCGGTAGCGCTCCAGGACATTAAGGTACACATCGAGATTGCCTCGACTTCGTCGGATACGATGAAGATCATCGAGAACGCGGCAGCGCGAGACGCGTATACGGTTGTCGCGCCTCCTGTCAGCTTCACGATCCATGCGTCGCATGGCGGCGTCACGGTCGCGGTGTCCGCGTTCACCGCCTATGTGGAGCGTACGATCGCGATCCCGGATCACGTCGATCCGAGCAAGATTACGACGGGCGTCGTGGTAGAACCGGACGGCTCAACACGTCATGTACCGACGCGAGTCGTACAAGTCGACGGGCGCTATCATGCCGTCATCAACAGCTTGACGAACAGCACCTACGCGGTCGTCTGGCATCCGATCGTCTATCGGGATATGGCGGCGCACTGGGCGTCAGATGCGGTGAACGACATGGGATCGCGCATGATCGTCGAGGGCACGGGAGGCGGCAATTACAGCCCTCACCGAGACATTACCCGTGCCGAATTCGCGGCCATTATCGTACGGGGATTGGGACTGAAGGCAGAGAATGGGCCGGATTCCTTCTCGGACGTGAAGGCGACAGACTGGTTCGGCAGCGCCATACAGACGGCCCGAGCTTATGGACTGATCGACGGGTATCTCGACGGGACGTTCCGCCCGCATGACAAGATCACGCGTGAACAGGCCATGGTCATCATCGCCAAGGCGATGAAGTTGACCCCGCTGCTTGAACAACTGGCCGCACAATCTGCGGACGAGCGCTTGCAAGCATTCGGAGATGCGGCAGAGGTTGCCGCGTGGGCGAAGCGCAGCGCGGACGATACCATACAAGCCGGTATCGTATCGGGGAGAAGCGCGAATACGCTGGCGCCGAAGAGCAACATGACCCGTGCAGAAGTGGCAGCAGCAATTCAGCGGCTGCTTCAGAAGTCGGGGCTCATCTAACGGTTACGCATGACGAAGCAGCAGCCATGGACATCGGCATTACGTCCGCGGCTGCTGCTTTTCCGCATGAGCGGCATCGCTCCGTCTGCAGCGCCGCATGGCGGATCGAATGCGAAAATTCGCATTCGTTCACCGCTAACGCCGCTACCGCTTCAATACAAATCCGGGCTTTGAAGAGAGCCGATGTATTCGTAGTATACGACCCGTTGCGACGCTCCTCTGGCCACAGCGCGGAACTTCCCCTTGTCCACCAGAACGCGACAGTACTTGATGATCGTGATCGTATGCAGTTCCAGCTCTGCCGCTGCCTCGTGCGGCCGGAGAACGCGATTGCGTCGGATCGCTGCGCGCATCAGGTCGCGTTCGATCCGGGAATAGGGCCGCGCCGCCGGTGCAGCAACATCGTGGTTCACCAGCAGATGCGGTGCGAGAATACTTCGCAGCATGGAGAGAACGAATGCGGGATTATCCTTGAGCTCATCGAGCGGAATGTAGGAGACGTCGCACTCTTGTGCCTTCAGGTACAGCCCGCGGTTAAAGTCCTTGCGATACTGGGAGCGATCCGTGCCATGGGAACCGTAGTCCATAATCTCGAAAATAAACCGCGATGCGCCAACGATCCACATAAAGTCCGCATAGTACGGTCGCCCGCGCCAGTCCCGCACTTCGTACTCCGGATGCAGCCCGTGAAAATGTCCCGCCAACGGCCACCATATTCGCTCGACGAACAGACGGTTGCCGAAGCCGTGGCCGCGCCTGAGCGCATCAAGTCGCTCGCCGGACCTCCTAGTCAAGTGTGCCTTGATCCACTGCTCGTACTCGGTATCGAACCCCATCCACAGTCATCCTCCATTCAACAGTCGGTGCAACGCAAGAAGCCCCGCTCTTCCCCATCGGGGATTAGGAGCGGGGCATGCTATGCCACGGAAATGGTGCGTTATGCGCTATATTTTGGCATAAAACGGCACTCATCGCAATAGCTCAACCAATTAATTATGCGCATCACGTCCACGGCTGCTGCTTGTCCGCATGAGCGGCACCGATTAACGAACGATACAGGGCCATGAGCGCATCGCTCGGCTCCGTGCCCAGGTCCGCCTGCAGCAGCGCAGCATACACTTCATAATAGGCAGCTGTTCGCTTCGGCCCTTCCAGCCGATGATGAAGCTGCAATGCCGCGGCCCGAAGGGAGTCGTTATAGGGATCCAGCGCGATCAGCTTCTCGGCCAGACGCAGCCTCTTGAGCGGCTCTGCCGCTGCATCACGGTAGTATGACAACAGCCTCCCTCCGAGCTGGAGCGCATATTGGCGATACCGAACGCGATACGGCTCGCACCACTCGCCGCTGAACTCTTGCAGCAACGGCTCACAACAGTGCTCGACCAGCTGCTCGATCCGGATCACGTTGTCCGAATGGACCTCGACGTCATCCAGGACGAAGCGCTCCAACTGCTCGGCATCCACGACCGGCACAACATGAGACACTGCCAATCGATAACCGTTCCTCACCGAGACGAGCGCGATGCCGGCGTTAAGGTCCCGCAGCGTCTTATTGATTCTGCTGACGGTGCTTCTGAGGTTAATGTCCGCCTTCTCCGAATCCTTCTCGTTCCAGAGTGCCTCGAACAACTGCCACTTGCTCGCTTCCTTGTCTCCTTGCAGCAGCATATACGCGAAGAGCTCGGCGCATTTGGCCGTCACCCAGCGAACCGGCTCCCCATCGAGATACACATTGAACTTGCCGAATAGGGAAGCCGACAGCCGACGATTGCCGCCGGCCGTCCTATCCTTCGCAGCGTGCGCATGTCGCCGCTTCCTGATGCGCTCCAGCGAGCGGTTCAAATCTTCTTCCAGAACGGGCTTGAGCAAATAATCAAGCGCATTCACGCGAAAAGCATCTAGGGCATAGTGATCGAACGCCGTAACGAAAATAATCTCGATCTCGGTGTCGTCCGCATATAAGCGCTCTGCGATTTCCAAGCCGCTCAGTTCCGGCATCTCGATATCGAGGAACACCACATCCGGCTGCATCTCCCTGGCTGACCGAAGCGCCTCGAACGGATTCGTATAACCGCCGAGCACCTCGATCCCTGCACCCGATAGAAGCCTGTCCATGTGCTCGACAATCAATCGTTCGTCATCGACGATCATGGCTCTCATTGCAGCCGTTCACCTCCTGCTTCCGCCTTCCCGCCTAGGGAAGGGATACGGATGGTCACCTTGGTGCCTTCCCCTATCGCGCTCTCGATCTTCAGCCCTTGTCCATATTCGTTCATGAGCCGGCGATGGACATTGATGAGACCGATGCTGCCACCCATTCGCTCCTGCGTCAGCAGTGTCTCCAATTGCTCCTGCGGCATGCCTGCCCCGTCATCCTGCACGACGATGCACAGACCTTCTTGCCCCGCCTCCGCTTGGATGCGTACCGTGCCGCCCGACAGACGTTTCATCAGACCGTGGCGAATCGCATTTTCGACGAGCGGTTGGATGATCAGTGCCGGAATCAATGTCTCCTGTGCGACCTCCGCATGCCAGGCCACCTGCAATCGATCGCCGAACCGCGCCTTCTCCAGCTCCACGTAGGACTTCACGAGGGAAAGCTCGCGGCCCAAGCTAACCTTGGCATGATGGGGGTCAAGGTCGAAGCTGAGTCTCAGATAGTTGCTGAATTCGCCTAAGAGCTTGCCGGCCCGCGGGCCGTCGCTGTAGCACAACGAAATTATCCCGCTTAACGCGTTATAGATGAAATGCGGCTTAATCTGCGATTGCAAGTACAACGTCTCGATTCGGACGGCCTGCTCGACCGCCTCACGCAATTGGAGCAGTGTTCTCACCCTGGCGAGAAGCTCTTGACCGTCGAACGGCTTCGCCAGAAAATCATTCGCGCCTGCTTCCAGTCCTGCCGCGACATCCGCCGCGGAATGGCGAACGGTTAGGAGCAGCACAGGTAGCTGATAGAGCGGGTAATCGGTCCGGATGCGTCTGCATACTTCATAGCCGGACAGTCCCGGCATCATGACGTCCAGCAGCACAAGCGCGATGTCGCGATGCTCTTCGATCAATTGAAGCGCGCTAGCCCCATCGTAGGCCACCAATAGCCGGTACCGGCTCGGCGCCAACAGCTCTTGCAGCACTTTAATATTGGAGACATCGTCGTCCACCAGCAGAAGCTTCGCGCCATGATGCGGTTCGGCTGCATGCGGTTGCGGTTGTCGGTCTTCCGCGATCTGCGCGCTCTCAATCGACTGCGTCCTCGGATCGGTTCCCGCCTCCTCTAAGATCGGCGCGGCCGATGCCTTCGGCAGGCGCAGGACGAATTCGGAACCTTGCCCCGGCTCCGACCATTGCAGCTCGAGATCGCCGCCCATCTGCATCGCAAGCGCCTTCGAGATGCGAAGGCCTAGACCGGAGGATGACTGCATCGACGCCGCCGGTCCGCCGCTGCCATCATCGGGCATCGCATCCGTGAAGAGCCGTTGACGCCGCTCCGCGCTCATCCCGGTCCCCGTATCGCGGAACGTCAGACGCAGCCAGCCTTCCCCCGACACAGCGGCCACCGTGATGCTGCCCTGATCCGTAAACTTCAGCGCATTGCCGATAAGGTTCACCAGAATCTGCTTCAGGCGGTTCTCGTCCGTGTTCAGATAGGCCGTTCCCGGCTGCACTTGATTGATCAAGCGCACCCGCTCATTCTTGCGCAGATATTGCAGCGATTCAAGCGTCGCCTGGATGGTGCCGCTGACATCGAACAGCCGGTTCTGGAACGTCAAGCTTCCGCGCTGCAGGCTCTGGTAATCAATAATATCGTTGACCAACGTAGACAGACGGGTCGCCTGGGCGGTGATATAGTCCAGATTCGCACGCTGCCGCTCAGCTAACTTATCCCCGCTCTGGTTCATCACGACCTGCGCCAGATTGATGATACTGTGAAGCGGCGTCTTGAACTCGTGTGACGTATGGATCAGGAACTCGTCCTTTTGCCGGTCATTGGCCATGAGCTGCTCTGCCAGACGTTCATTGCGCAAGTAAGCCTCGCGCGCCCGCTCCGACATGAGGAGCGATTGCGAGAGGACGAGCAAGAGCGGCGTGACGATCATGTAATACGGATTGTCCAGCGCCAGCTGATACCGGGTCTGGGCGTATGCCCAACTGATGATGGAGAAGAACACGCCGAGCAAAATATAGTACACGTGAACACCGCGGCTTCGATTGCGAAAGATAAGGAAGAGAATGTACGCGAAGGCCAGCATCTGCAGCATGACCCCCGACCACAGAATATCGACCAGATACGCGTTCGGCAGCACAATTAAGAAAGCGAGATAGAGATAAGCGATCCGGCGCAGCCAACGGGCTGCGGAACTCTTCTTATTATCGATGTACGTGTAGACATATTGGGCGAAGAATAAGATCGATAAGCAAGGCAAGATGAAGAGCAGCTTCTGCAGCAACGGGAACGAGATCGTCGGGATCAGCGTTGCCAACAGAATCTCATTGTCGATGCTGAAGAACAGGCCGGATGATAGGCAGAATAGACTGAAGAAGATGAGGAACGGTTCCTTCCGCCACTGCCTGAACATCCCTGCAAAATACACCCCGAATACGAGCATCGTCGTGATGACGATCATGTCGGCCAGCCGGGCATTATCCACTCGCGCCATCACGTCGGCAGACAGCCCGAACTCCGGTGCTTGTACCAAGCCGCCCTCGAGATAGTCGTAACTGGCCATTTGCACGATGATATCGACGGTATCCGTGTCCGATTGGATCGTACCGAAGAACGGCAGATTGCTAGGAATAAAATGATCCGCCGACAGCCAAGGTTGCCCGGTACCGCCCAAGTCTGTGTCATTCATATAGATGCTGCTCGACATGCGGATTTTTTTGCCGCGCAGGCTGTACAGCTCCGGATCGCTCACGTGGACGCGCAGACGATAGGTGCCTGCTCCGTATCCGTCGCCGAACCGCCCCTTCCAGCTGCCGGGAACGGGCAGGAAGCGGCGCTCCGCTGCTAACTGCTCTGCATTCGTGCGGAAGTCTTGCGGGGTCAACAGCTTGTTCGCGTAGAACTCCCATTCGCCGCGCAGCGGCACGATCCCTTGGCGGGCAAAATCCCACTCGCGTGCATCAAGCACCCCGCCGCGCGCCTCAGGATACTGGTAGTCGGGATGCAGCCATTGGTAGATGAATAGCGAAGACAGGACGGCAAACACGACGAGCATGCCGATCAGTGCATTCAATTGGTTTCGCATGGTGCTGCCGCCCTTCTGTTCTATTCATTAGGTGTTGGATATTCTCATTTCATTGTAAATGTCGAATCGGCATTTGGGCAATCTATTCGTTATGTGCACGTATTATTTATACGTGTTATAATATGCTTGCACCCAAGACAATAAAGACAATACTCAAACAGGCAGGGATCCAATCGCCCGCCAAGGAGGTTTAATATATGCCTAAATATATCTATCCTGCGATTTTCGATCCCAATGAGAACAACGGCTACACCGTTACATTCCCAGACTTGCCTGGCTGCATAACCGAAGGAGATACCGTGGATGAAGCATTACTCCTTGCCGCTGAAGCGATGGCGCTACACTTATATGGCATGGAGCGCGATGGCGACGAAATCCCTCAACCAACGAAGCCTACAGACGTATCATTGGAGGACACTATTCCCGGCGCGTTCGTTACGCTTATCCAGACCCATACAGAGCCGATCAGAGATGAACTGCTCAATCGATCTGTCAAGAAGACATTAACCGTGCCGCAATGGCTAAATGACGAAGCAGAATCCGCTGGTATCAACTTCTCTCAGACTTTACAATACGCATTAAAAGAGAAACTCGGTATTTCAGACAAACGCCCATAATAACGAGATACGCCAAGGAGCCCATCTCCTTGGCGCTTCAGTTAGCTCAGGTTTTCTTGATAGCGGCCACGTGGGCGGCTCGTGCTGCAGGATCCGTGATGTTAGCTTCTTGTAGGGACTGGTAGATAAGAGCAATGTCGTTAGTTGATAGCGCCGGCTCACCGAGAGTGGCCCGAAGGCGATTCAACTTGCGCGTAATGAACTCAGACAATTCCACGTCATATAAGATAAGCTCATTGGACTCGATCTTGCGTAGTTCGGGATCGATAGCGAATCTGCATCGCATGGTGAACGATACCATCGAGACATAGAGCAGGTCAGTATATTGCATTAGGACACCTTCGAGCGCTTTGATGTGACCGTAATTCTGCAAGAGAGGATTGTAGAGCTTGAACCTCTTGCTGACGGACCAATACCTATCCTTTCTCCCGCCTATGATCTCACCGTTATAGTTCTTTGTCTCAATCACGAATAGCCCGTACGGCGATAGCACCACATGATCGATCTGCGCATAGCCCGTCCGAGACTTCGGGTTACGAATCATTAGATCGCTAAGATACCGGCAATCCTTCGGCAATTGGTCCAGCTGAATGTTGATCTTGTGCTCGCCCAGTTCGCCGATGCGGCCCGGCTCGACCTTAGGTTTCTTGGGGGCAGATTTCTTTGGGAAAGTTCTGGTGTCAGCAGCGGTCTCCTTTTTACCGACCCCTAGCAGCTGTAACAGTTTCTTAATCATTTCGTTATCCTTCTCTTACTGTCGTTTTATCCACGATTATATCACCAATGATTCGTATGACTAGTGGTTTGCAACATAATTTGGCAAGTTGGATTGGTCGAACTAATTTACGATGTCGGCTAATGTTACCATCCTAATTCGGATTCGTTGAACTCGAGCAGCCAGTTTTCGACTGCAGCCTCATCTAACGCTCGGTAATTCGGCATTTCCGACTTGAAGCGCCACTCGTATGGAAAGTGCTCTCTGCAAATAGACAAATCCGACTTGCAAGCAAGTCGGATCTGCCGATATACCCATTCCCCCTCACACACCCAACGCCGCAGGCTCGCTCTCCGCGACCAGCCTGCCCTTGACGCGCTCCATGACGTCCTCGCTGACCCCGCGGACCATCAGGTAGCGCTCCACGCTCTGATAGTTGTCCATGATATGCTCATAGGCCTTCAAGATATACTCCCGCCGGGACAAAAGCACTTCCGTTCCATACTTATTATCGACTGCGTACTTCTCTAGCATCGAGCGCAGGTTCGTGTACGTGACCTCGTAGTTCGAGACGATGTCCTTCTCCTCGACGCCGGCCAGCGCGAGCAGCAGCATGGCTACGACGCCTGTGCGATCCTTGCCTGCCTGGCAATGGAAGACGACCGTCCCTTCCTCAGCCTCGCTGATCACCTCGAAAATCTCCTTCACCGCAGGACTATGCTCCAGCCACTCCACATAGACATCGCCCAGTGAAATCTCACCGGTCCACTGCACCTCACCCTCCGCCGTCTGCCCGCCGAAGAGCGGAATATTGTGATACCGGCAGAAGCTCTCGCCCGCCAGTACGTTCGGGTGCTTCTCGATCTCGTCGCTGCGGCGCAGATCGATGACGGTCCTAACCCCGTATTCCCGCAAGAAGGCCACATCCTCCGGCGTCAACCGGCTCATCTCGCCTGATCGCAAGAAGGCGTGCCACTTCGTCTGCTCCCCTTCCGACGTGCCGTACCCGCCGAGCTCCCGGCAGTTCTCCAGATTATCGATCGGCAGTCTGACCCAGTTCAACTTCGCGTTCTTCACAATCCTCGCCCCCACTTATTCATTGCTTCCATATTTCACGGCATTCTTCATCTTTGTCATCCCCAGCTCGATCGCGAACATGAGCAGGCAGATGATGATCACGATCGTCGTGACCTGCGGATAGTTATAGGTACTGATCGCCTGCGTCAACAATAATCCGATCCCGCCGACTCCGATAATGCCCAAGCTGATCGACTCCGACACGTTCGACTCGAAGCATATCGTGATCCAGGATACGAAGGCGGTGATACATAAGGGGAGCAATCCGTGGAAAATAATGTTCAACCACGACGCGCCGGTGGCGCGCATCGCCTCAATAATTTCGCCGCCTGCTTCCTCGATGCTCCCCGAGAAGGTCTTGACGAGATAGCCGACAGCCGAGATCAGAATCGTAATGAAGCCGGACGTGTTCCCGAAGCCGAGACTGGCAATGACCATAAGGCCCCATACGAGCGAGGGCACCGTGCGGATCACCGCGAAGAAGCCCTTAATTCCGATGGCCGCGAAGCGATTGGGCGCAATATTGGACGCTGCCAAGAAGCTTAAGAACAGCGCGATCACGACGGCCGCGACCAGGGCCAGCAGCGCAAGCGACACGCTGGTCAGCATGCTCAGCAGCGCCGAAGGAACAATCGACAGGTCCACGGCTACCATGCGGCCCAGCACATCAGGCGCATTATCCAGCCGGCGAAAAAATTTCTCCATATCCAGATCGACCAGCATCACCACAGCCGCGCCTATCGCAGCCAGCACTGCCGCAGTCCCGACTGTTTTCACGATGCTTCCTCGTGCCGTAACCGGAATGTATGCCATGCGAACCTCCCTCCCCTCTCGCTTACTAGGCGAACCGCCTGCGAATCGCGTTCGTCACCCATTCCGTCGACAGAATGATGGCGACGACCAGCGCGATAATCGTCAGCGCTTCGCCGTACTTGAACAGATTGATATTCGTGTCGATCAAGACGCCGATCCCGCCGGCACCGACCAGGCCTAGGACGACGGAGGCCCGCACATTGATTTCGAAGGCGAACAACGTCCAGTGGATCCACGCAGGCACGAACAAGGGCACGACGCCATGGAACAGAATCTGGGCATACGATGCGCCGCTTGCCCGCAGGGCCTCCAGCTTCTCCCCGGCAATCTCGTCGATCGATTCCGCGTAGCTCTTGCTCAGGAATCCGATCGTCACCAGAATGAGCGCCAATATGCCCACGATGCTCCCGAGTCCGAAAATATAGACGAGCAGCGCCCCCCAGATCAGGAAGGGAATGTTACGCAAGACAGAGATTACGCCGCGCACCGCTACGCGCAATGGCTTGATGCGATTCGTATGCTCCGAGATCATGATGCCGAACAAGAAAGCCAGCAGCGTGGAGCAATAGGTGGCTATCACCGCGAATCCGAGCGTGTCGATGACCGTTGGAATGTAGTGCCCCAGGTTGGATACGTCCGCCGGGAGAAATTTCTCGAAGAAGAACAGCAGGAAGCTCGGCAGCCCCGTGGTCATGTCGGCCAACGATATCTTCAGATAGTCCATCGCCGACACCACCGCGATCAAGAGAAGCGCGCCAGCCAGCACCGCGCTCTTCACATTGCTCTTCAGCGACAACGGGATCGCAGCCTTCATCCCTTGACCCCGCTCGGCTGCAGCGAGCCCGTGTAGGTGCCGGCGCCAGTTCCTCGGTGTACTTGAAGCGTCATCTGCGACTCTTTCCCTTCATAGATATCCCGCACCATCGCCTCCGTCAGTTCGGAGGGAGGGCCGTCGAACACCGCGCTGCCCTGCTTGATGCCGATGATGCGCGTGGCGTATTTGCGCGCGAATTCGACCTGGTGCAGATTCACGATGCACGTGAGCCGCTTCTCGACCGAGATCGCATGCAGCTGCTGCATGACGATGTTCGCCGATAACGGGTCGAGCGACGCGATCGGCTCATCGGCCAGCAGCAGCTTCGGCCGCTGCAGGAGCGCGCGGCAGATCCCGACCCGCTGCATTTGCCCGCCCGACAGCTCGTCGGCACGCTTGTAGATTTGATCTTCAAGCCCCACCTTCTTCAGCAGCTCCACGGCCTCCAGCTTGTCTTCATGGCGATACAAGCCGAAGAGGCTCTTGTACAGCGGCGTGCTGCTCAACTGCCCGTGCAGCACGTTCTTGAGCACGTTGGTGCGTCCGACCAGGTTATAGTGCTGGAAGATCATCCCGATCCTAGAGCGGGCGCTGCGCAAGCGCCGCCCGCCGAGCTTCTCGAGATGCTGCCCGTCGAACACGATTTCCCCGTGCGTGGGGTCGACCAGACGATTAATGCAGCGAATGAACGTGGATTTCCCTGCACCCGACGGCCCGATGACGACGATGAATTCGCCGGGATAGAAGTCCAGCGTGATGCCGTTCAGCGCGCGCGTATCCTTGCCGTACACCTTCACTAACTGCTTAATCGATAAGACCGGCTGCAGCATCCTTATTGTTCCTCCTCGAGGGCATTGATTGCCGCGAGCAATTCGAACGAGGAGTCATAATAATCCTGCTCAGTCGCGATGAACCGGGCTTGCGGATCTCCATGGAGCGCCTCGAAGTACGCCTCATCCTCGAAGGAGACGAACGCTTCCCGTACCGCATCCTTGAAGCCATCCGGCAGATCGCCGCGAATGAAGTAGGAGGCGTCCGGGATATCCTGCGTGCGTCCGATCACCTTCACGTCGCCTTCCTTGATCGTGCCTGCCTCGATCAGCCGGTCAATGATACTGCCCGCTGCCGCCGCCGTCTCGAAGTCGCCCATCGCCACGCCGATCACGCTATTCTGATGGGATTCGGAGAACGTGACATTTTCGAAGAAGTACCCCGACTGCTCCACCCGGTCCGGGTCCAGGGCGAACTCCTGAACCAGCGTACCCTTCGGATACAGATAGCCGGAGGAGGAAGCCGCATTGACGAAGGCAAAGTTCGTGCCGCGCAGGTCTTCCATGTCATTGACCTTATCGTTATCGCCTTGCGTAATGAACACCGTGTAATATTCCGTGAGCTCTGACTTCGGCGTGACTAGCAGCTCCGCACCGGCCATACGCTTCGCTTGATAGTAGCTCATCGGGCTGCCCAGCATGATGTCCAGGTTGCCGCTTGCCAGCGCCTCGATGCCGATCGCATAGCTGGCACCGTCATGCTCGTTCACCTTGATGTCCAGCTTGTCCTCGAGATGCTCGCGAAGGGCGGTATGCAGCGAAGCCACCTGCGGATTATTCTCATTCGGCATCTGGACGAGCGTGATCGCTTCCGGCCAATCTGTATTCGCGGATGTCGACGCAGCCGAATCCGCTACGCTCCCGCACGCGGCTAACATCGACGCTAATCCCGCTGTCATGATGAGCTGCAGCATTCTTTTCAACCTGTTCAATCCCCTTCGTCGTTTGATTTTGGATACATCTAGGATTCTAGATGTATTATGTCATGCACGTATTATCTGCCTATGTAGATTTTCTTAAGACTGCCCTTGGCCGTGCGCCGTACCCTCATTCCCTTTCACCGCCGCGGGATTCGTATTATACTAGTCCAATAAACCCAAACCCGCGTGGAGAGGACGACGATCCGTCAATGGAAGCAGCCCGTTCGCTAATCGAGATTGCTTACAATTACATGAAGCAGCAGTTCATCCATGGTGCCATCCTGCCCGGGTCCATGCTGTCGGAGAATGAGATCGCCTCGCAGCTCGGGATCAGCAGAACGCCTGTCCGACATGCGATTTCTCGGCTGGAGGCGGAAGGCCTCGTACAGCCGCTGAAGAAGCGGGGCGTGCTGGTGAAGGAGATCTCATTCCAAGAGAACTGCGAGCTCTATGAGAACATATTGGCCATGATGCAATATGCGGCCTTGGTGATCGAGCAAGAAGGCTTCAAGGAGATGGACAGGCTGCGCGACATCTATGAGCAGCAGCTAGCCGCGACGAACAAGGAAGATTATCACTCGTACATCCAGCTTAGCGCGGCCTTCAATTCCTGCTTCGTATCCAGCATCCGCAACCGCGTCATGCTGCAATCCATGGAGATATTTCAGGATCGGGTTGTCCTGTTCGGCATCATGAATTACCGCAAGACGCCGCATGAACCGCATTTTAGCGCCACTCCGCTCAACGGAAGCATCCTGCGCGCATTGGAAGAGCAGCAATACGAGGAACTGGGAGCCATTCTGCGCGCCGCTTCGGCCCGCATTCGCCAGGTACGCTATATCTATTGATATCGCGTCATAACGACAAAGAAGACATGGATGGTTGTCCATGTCTTCTTCCTTTTTACACTCAAGAGACCTTCTTGCGGTCCCGGCCCAACGTATGATAGACATTGCTGACCATGCCGTACAGGATGCCCGTAATCGGGAAGATGGCCCAGTTCACGTCCCACCGATGATAGACGAACCCTGTGAACAAGAACACCGCCGTCGCGAGCGGCCACACGATCGCGCCGATCGTGCCCAGCACACGCTCCTCTTCCTTCTTCTCCGCAGCGATAGTCGGCTCTTCCAGCAGCTTCGTGTACGCGCCCTGGATATTCCCGTAATAGACGAACAGGAACACCGCAACAGATGCCAGCACCAGGAAGGCAGCAACGCCGAATGGAGCGAGGTCGTCATGGACATACGCGGCTGCGAAAATCAAGCTAGGCGACAGCACGAGTAAGCATACCCCCGTAATAAGCGAGAAGCGATACGTCGGAGCGTACAGGTCTTGAAGGTGCTGAAGCTCCGCCTTCAGCGCATACGGCAGCTGGAATCCCCGCTCCAGACTCTTGAAGCGCGTCAGCTTCATGCCGCTGTGAATGAACATCCCGACTGCCGCAGCGATCAGCGTGAACATGCCGATCAGTCCCAGCAGCATGCCGACGCCCATCGAATCGCGGGCAGCGGCTTCTGCCGCCCGGTTATCGAACCATGTATCAATCGCGAGCAAGAATGCTACTCCGCTTGCGCAGAGCACGACGCCGAGTCCCGTCCACAGGCCCGAGCTTCGTCTTGCGGCCGCGTAGTCATGTACCGTATGTTCCGTCAGCACAGGCAGTGCTTGCTCTAGTCCGGCTGAGTGGATTCCGAGCTCGGCAGTCAGTTCCTCGATGCTGCCGAATTCCGAGATCACGATTCCGATCGCTTCATTCTCCGTCCTGCCCGCCCGCTTGAGCTCCAAGTATTTCTCTTCCATGCCGGCCAGCAATTCTTGCTTCAGACGCAGCGTCTCCGCGGTCTTCGGCAGTCCGGCAAACATATTGTTCAGATAGACGACGATCGTCTCCATGCTTGCTCACCACTCCCTAATGAATTGGTTAATGACTTCCTGCGTAAGTTTCCACTCCAAGCACTTCTCCTTGTAATAGGCGAGACCTGGCGTCGTAATCCGATAATAAGTGCGCCGCTTGCCATGGCTCTCGTCTCGATACGAGGATGCAATGTATCCGTTCTTCTCCAGTCTCGCGAAGGCGGAATAGAGCGTCGTCTCCTTCATGACATATTTCTCCTGCGTCAACTGCCTGATATTCTTGGAGATCTCATACCCGTAAGATTCCCCTTCCAGCAGCATGTAGAGGATCAGCGTGTCATTGTAGCCGCGAATCACGTCACTGCTGATCAATATCCGATACCTCCTCAATTACTTCGCCTGTCGTAGTAACTGGAGTATATCACGTTTACTACGACAGGTGAAGTACATACATGAAAAATAAACAAAAAAGGCAGCCCCCTCGGCCAATGTCATTAAGATAAGGCCCAAGTCCAAAAATCAAGACCAAGAGCAGGTTATCGAAAAGATAGCCTGTTCTTTTTTGCGTGAAATTGAGAAAAGTCTTGACAAGCAGTTTCAAATGTGTGGCGAA
>JAEWJS010000070.1 GCA_023386495.1 Bacillota bacterium
GGTGGACGATGGGTAGCAGACGAACGAACAGGTAGCAGGTGGACGATGGGATGCAGACAAGCGAGTAGGTAGCAGGTGGACGATGGGATGCAGACGAGCGAGTAGGTAGCAGGTTGACGATGGATAGCAGACGAACGAGCAGGTAGTAGGCGGATGTTGGGCAGCAGACGAACGAGCAGCTAGCCTAGCAGGCGGTTGCCCTCATAGCGTGGATGATGTGTCGGATGATAGGGGCGATGGGGATGTGCTGGAGTTACGTTTTACCGAATTGCATCATGGCAGCGGCTCCATTCCCTTGCTGAAGTTCGGATAAGTCGAATTGGAGCGCGGTTTTTCCGCCGCAACACGATCTGGCGCTCTCTAGTTCGGCGAATCCGACTTAGAGCGCTCATCGTTCGAAAGCTGCTGCTGTAAGTTCGCAAATCCGCATTGCGGACGCGTGATCGCCCATTCGATTCATGGCTGCCGACGCTCGATAGAGGAATCGAGCACGAAAAAAGCAGGCATCCTGATCCAACGCCTCTCGGCGCACGGTTAGGATGCCTGCGATTCGATCATACATAAGCCGCTCTAGAACATTGCGTTCAGCAGCCAGCCGCTCGGCGGCGCCTGCCAGTAGGAGTGGATGCCGCCGGCGAACGGATTGGACGTGTAGGCGGTCATACGCTGGGCGGCGGAGCTGAGCAGCATCTCGGCGGGCAGGCTCTCGTACCGGTCCAGCGTGCGGGTGAGGCTCGATGCCCAGCCGCCGCTGCCGCCCAGATCATGCTTCACGATCTCGGGACGAGCCTCGATGGCCGAACGCAGCTTCGCTTCGTCGAGCTTCCAGCCGCTGCCGTTCTTGGCGATGCCGAGCCGCTCTGCGGCTCCGGAGGACATCACTTGATCAAGGCTGCGGCGCAGCGCCGGATTCAAATACGACGAATGCTCGGCGAACGTGCCCGACAGCTTGTTGACTTCGCCGACCGCTTCCTTGACCTGCTTCACGATCGCGTCCGCATCGAGGCCGACCTTCACGTCGACGGCCCGATCCGTGACGGCATGCAGCTCAAGCGTAACGCCGGTTCCGATCGATACGCGGTTCGATTGGGACACTGCCGCGCTGCCGCCGTTCACGCGATAGGAAGCGTCGGCGGCTGCAGCCGCGACATTGCCAAGTCCCGCGGAACTGACGGCGCTGCCGTCCTTGTCGGTCAGCGTGAACGCCTGCTTCGTGCCGGTCTCCCGGGACGCGATCTCGAGCCGCACCGTGCCGGCTTGCTTGTCTTCCTTGATCGCGGCCGTCACGCCGGTGCCGGATTGGTTGATCGCGTCACGCAGCTTGCCGAGCGCCTGTGCATTCGTATCGGAGGCGCCGACGGCCACGCTGATCTCACGGGACTTGCCGCCGATCGTCACGTTGAACGCATGCGACCCCGCCGCGATGACGGAGCTGCCGTCCTTCGCGAGCTCGAAGCCGCGATTCATCTGGGAGCGGGCGACGGAATCGACCTTCACCGCGTACGACTGCTCCTTCGTTCCCCAAGCCGCTTCGCCCGAGACGGCTGCGGGCTTGGCCGACTTCACGGCACGCTGCTGCAAGGCGGTCTCGAGCGGATGCAGAATGCTTTTCGCGGCAGCGTTGGCCGTACCGGATGCCGTCAGCCAGTCGGCTGCGCTCTCGACCGAACGCCGGAGATGGCCGGCGAGCTTGGAAGAAGGGAAATAGTCGAACAACTGACCGCGCTGCTCGCGGTACGGGTAGGACGAATACGGCGCGCTCCGCGCGATCGGCTGCGCTGCGCCGACAGGCCCTAAGCCGCGAGCGGATGGGATCGGATATAACATGGGATGCACCTCCCTGTAGTGGCAGTGCTTCTTATGCCGGTCATAGTGGGTATTGTTACCTCTATTTTACTAGAAAGCGGCAGAGGCGTCTATGGTTCGACCGGCCTCGACTATGTACGCCCGGATCAGGCGCGGGCGGGCGCAATCCGATCCGGGTACTGAAGGGATGCGGCTCTGTGCTACAGGATCAAGAAGAGCAGCGCAATGAGCGCCAGATCGAGCACGCGCCGCCCTCCGAACGGATATCGCGGGTAGAAGCCCGGGTAGTAGCCCGCCCCTGGATAGCCGAACGGAAAGGCACTCGTCTCTGCGGTCGGAGCTGTCTTCTTCGTCTTCCTGCCGCGCTTCTTCGAACCGGCTGAAGCCTTGGATTCACTGCCGGATCGCTGATTGACGTACAACTTGCCTGCACCCTCCAGATCGTCGTTCAGGATGATCCGGCCCTTGTCGCAGCTGCTCAATATGCCGACATGGCGCGTGCCGTCCTGCATCAAGACGCAGACAATGTTGCCGCAGAAGGGTTGAATACGCTCCGTGGTAAGCGGATATAACGGTTCCATGCTATAGACACCTCCCTACTGGTCCTGCAAGCAGTCTATTCATCCGCGGGCGAATGCGTATAGTCGATTACCCAGCAGACAGCGGCCTAATTATTCGAAGGAGAGAGGAGCGATGAACGATGGATCACTTGCCGGCTTCCCAGCCGAAAAATGGTATCGCGCAACGCAAACAGCGGCGTCCCAACGGGGTCGGGCTCGTGGCGGCCATGGCGGTGCTGCTGACGGCAGCCATGCTGGCAGCATGGTGGCAGCGGCAGCCGGCTGCTGAAGGGCTCGCGCCAGGAGGCGGCTTCCTGATGGACGCGGATCGGCTGTGGACCTGGTCCGATCAGGCGCTGGACGGCGGCGCGGAGGCGGCGGCCTGGACGGCGCGTTGGAACGCCGTCATGTCCAGGGAGGCCGCAGCCGAGTTGGCAGACAAGCTGCGGCTCACGACGCTGCTTGCGGAAGGCCGTGAACGGCAAGAGGAGAACTATCGCCTGCTGCTGTGGACCGGCGCCGAACCGTCGTCGTCCGTCGTCCTGCTTGTGGAGGGCCAGATTGGCTTGGATCAGGAGACGTTATTCGGCTTGCTGGAGGAGGCAGGCGCAGCGATCGCGAAGGGCGCCGACCGCGTCGATGCGAGCCTGACATTCCGCGGGGAATCGGCAAGGGCGGAGAGTGCGGACCGAATCGCGCGGCTGGCTCAGGCCGAGGAGGTCGAGCGCTACGCGGACGGGGGCACGACCAGCGTGGCGTATTACACTGGCCGTCTGACAGGATCCGCCATCAGCGGGGAGCATGCGGTGAATCTCCAGCTGGCCGTTCGGCAGGACGGCGTGCGGGAGCGGTGGCTCGTGACCGGCGGGACGCCGCTGATCACGGGTGAATATAGTATGCAGTAGAGGGTGAAAATGCCGCCGCGCCGCGCGATTTTACCCGCTTGAGCAACGGTTTCCTTCATTCTTTCTTTGCACGACCATCAATATATTTTATAAGGGTGTCCGATAGGAATTCTGACCTGAGTATGATAAACTACTAACCATGCGAATCCTGTAATATCCAAAAAATAACCGGAAAGAATGAGGAACTATGTCTGAACAACTGACCCCTGATGTTAAATCCGCGACGGCGGGCGCGGTTTTCTATCTGTTCGGCGCGACGGGAGACCTAGCGAAGCGCAAGCTCTTCCCGGCACTGTTCAGCTTATATAAGGAAGGCAAGCTTGCGGAGGACTTTGCCGTCATCGGCCTTGCGCGCCGTCCGCGCACGAACGAGCAGTTCCGCCAGGACCTGTACGATTCGATCGTGGAGTTCTGCCGCTATAAGCCGGACGATGCCGCGATGTGGAACCGTTTTGCGGAGCACTTCGTCTACATGTCGCTCGATATCAACAACCTGGACGGCTTCCGCGACTTGAGCCGCTTGACGAACGAGCTGGACGGCCAATTCGGCATTCCCGGCAACCGACTGTTCTATCTGGCGCTCGCGCCGGAGCTGTTCGGACCGGTATCCTTCAATCTGCGCGAAGGCGGCCTGCTGGAGTCCAAGGGCTGGCACCGCCTCGTCATCGAGAAGCCGTTCGGCTACGACCTGCCGTCGGCGCAGCTGCTGAACGAGCAGCTGAACCAAGTGTTCAAGGAAGAGGAGATCTACCGGATCGACCACTACCTCGGCAAAGAGATGGTCCAGAACATCGAAGTCATTCGCTTCGCGAACGCGTTCTTCGAGCCGCTCTGGAACAACAAGCACATCGCTAACGTGCAGATCACGCTGTCGGAGACGGTCGGCGTCGAGGATCGCGGCGGCTACTACGACAAGTCCGGCGCGCTGCGCGACATGGCGCAGAACCATATGCTGCAGATGCTCGCGATGATCGCGATGGAGCCGCCGAGCCGGCAGCATCCGGAAGACATCCGCGACGAGAAGGTGAAGGTGCTTCGCTCGCTTCGCCAGTTCGCTTCGGCGGACGACGTTCGCCGGAACGTGGTGCGCGGGCAGTATGCGGAGGGCTCGCTCAAGGGCAAGGCGCTGCCTGGCTACCGCCAGGAAGATTCCGTCAATCCAGAGTCGGTGACGGAGACGTATTTTGCCGCTCAGGTGCATATCGATAACTTCCGCTGGGCCGGCGTGCCGTTCTATATCCGTACGGGCAAGCGCCTGCCGGTGAAGACGACGGAGGTCGTCATCGAGTTCAAGAACGCGCCGGACAACGTGCTGTTCCGCGCGAAGAACGATCTGGCGCCGAATCTGCTCGTCATTCGGGTCAACCCGATGGAGGGCATCTACATTAAGATCAACGCGAAGCGTCCGGGCTCGAACACGAAGATTCAGCCGGTCGCGATGGAATTCTGCCAGAGCTGCCAGATCGGCATCAATACGCCTGAGGCGTACGAGACGCTGATCCATGACGCGGTGCAGGGTGACTCCACATACTTCACGCGCTGGGACGAGGTTGCGCACGCTTGGGCATTCGTGGACAAGATCGCAGCCGCTTGGCGCGAGAATGCGGCCGAGCTGCACACGTATCCGGCAGGCTCGTGGGGCCCAGAGCGCACGGACGCGCTGTTGGCCGAGAATGGCCATCACTGGTGGCCGGTCAACGGACAAGAGGAAGATAACGTGGTCTGGATAAGCAATAACGCGAAGTAATCGGGGGTGCGGCATGGGACGGATCATCGACATCTCCATGACGATTCACGAAGACATGCAGTCGTGGATGAGCCGTGCCGCGAAGCGTCCAATCATCGTGAACACGGCTACTCATGAGGCGGATAACGTCTACGAAAGCCGCATCGACCTGGACCTGCATACCGGCACGCATGTCGATGCGCCGCTCCATATGCTGGCCGGCGGCGAGACGATCGAGACGATTGCGCTCGAACGGCTAATCGGCCCGGCGCGCGTGCTGGATCTGATGCATGTGGACGACGTGATCACGAAGGCGGATCTCGAGCCGTTCGATCTGCAGCGCGGAGAGCGGGTTCTGCTGAAGACGAAGAGCTCGTTGTCCGAGACGTTCCTCACGGACTTCGCGTTCCTCCGGGCGGACGGTGCGCAGCATCTGATCGACTGCGGCGTATCGCTCGTCGGCACGGATGCGCTCGGCATCGAGCGGTCGCAGCCGGATTATCCGACGCACCGCTCGCTGATGCGCGCGGGGATCGTGATCGTGGAAGGGCTGCGGCTCGCGCATGTGGAGCCGGGCGCGTATCAGCTCGTGGTTGCGCCTCTGAAGTTGACCGGCGTCGAAGCCGCGCCTGCGCGGGCATTCTTAATGGACTGAATGGTTAATGGCATGAAGGAAGGGAATGGGTAGGGCTGAGGCTCGACTCGTTCCCTTTTTTAGTTGGCGGGTTGACGGAGGCTGGGGCTGATTAGTGTAGAATTCTGCCATTATTTTCAGTATTGCGGCTGATGGCTGAGGAGTAAATGCGTATTCTACCACTATTTTCGGTTCAATCTCCGGAATGAGGCGATTAGTTCGAAAATAATTGTACTTATCTACACTAATCGCGCTAACGAGGGAAATCGGGCCCAATTAGTTGTACATTTTCCCATTAAGCGGGCAACTGGACTACTTACTTATAGATAATGTCGTAACTCTCCACTTTTCCGTTCTCATCAAAAATCAGCTGGAATACTTGTACTTTAATCCCGAATAGCCCTGCAGGACCGGCATTGTATAAAAATTGCCGCGACGGATCCGATACCTTCTGGCTTGGTTCGCCTAGCAAATCTATCACTTCGCGCTCTGTCATCCCCTTAAGCTTGTACTTGCTTGTTAAACTGCCTATCATATCACTTCTTTTCTCTGGTTCGGCCAGCCATACGGATTGGTCGAAGCTGCTGCATGAACACAGACAGAGTACGAATAAGAACGCAATGATTATTTTCTTCAACGGAACTCCCTCCATTTCTGACTATATAACGAATCCGGGCTGGAAAAGGTTTACCAGTGCAGGCCGTTGCGGATGAGGTGCTGGATTGTTTTGCCAGAGGCAGGCAGATGCTGTACGATATAGCGTACAGATAGGGAGAAGGAGGCGGGAGAAAGATGGAGTACGTCATCGAAGCCGAAGGGCTCGTGAAGCGGTACGGCGAGTTCACGGCGGTGAACGGCGTCAGCTTCCAAGTGAAGCGCGGGGAAGTGTTCGGGCTGCTCGGGCCGAACGGCGCGGGCAAGACGACGACGATGGAGATGATCGAGGGACTGCGGCGGCCGGATGGCGGACGCGCGCTTGTGGCGGGGTTCGACACGGTCTCGCAGCTCGATAAGGTGAAGGCGGTCATCGGCGTGCAGCTGCAGTCGACGTCGTTGTTCGACCTGTTGACGGTACGGGAGATTGCGGAGATGTACGCGAGCTTCTACAAGGAATCGGTGCCGGTAGGGCCGCTCTTGGAGAGCATGATCCTCACGGAAAAAGCATCCGGCCGCGTCAAGCATCTCTCCGGCGGGCAGAAGCAGCGGCTTGCCGTTGCGCTTGCGCTCGTCAACGATCCGCTCGTCGTCTTCCTGGACGAACCGACTACAGGGCTTGATCCGCAGGCGAGGCGAACGCTGTGGGATATCGTGCTGCGGCTGAAGGAACAGGGGAAGACGATCGTGCTGTCTACCCATTACATGGACGAAGCGCATATTCTGTGTGACCGCATCTGTCTCATGGACCAGGGGCGCGTCATCGCGCTCGACACGCCTGCGGAGTTGATTCGGGGATTGGCCGCGGATAAGACGATTGAATTCCGCGTGCCCGACTTTGCCTCGCATGCTGCCGAGCGGCAGGACCGGACGCGGGAATGGCTGCGCGGGCTCGAAGCCGTATCGAACATGGAGGAGCGGCAGGAAGGGTTCGTGCTCTACAGCAGAGATCTGCAGCATTCGCTGACGGCGCTGGTCTCCGGCGCCGAGGCGCATGGCCTGCAGCTGGAGGGGCTCAGCACGCGTACGGCGACCCTGGAGGACGTGTTCATCCAGATGACGGGAAGGAGCCTGAGAGAATCATGAAGCGGAGCGCATATTGGCAATTGACAAAGGCGCAGCTCACGTTGTTCCTGCGCAACAAGCAGATGTTATTCTTCACGATGTTCTTCCCGATCCTGATGATGGTCGGTCTCGGCACGATGCTCGACGGCGGCGATGTATCGCTAAGCGGCTATATCGTGGATGAGGACGCCACCGAGGCTTCGGCAGATGTCGCGTCGGCGCTGCTCGAGGTCGAGGCGCTCGGCATGACGTCTGCCGATGGGCGCGAGGCCGCGCTTGAGGCGCTGCGCGAAGGCGACACGCAGCTGGTCGTGGTGCTGCCAAGCGGCTTCGGCGCTACGCTGAGCGAGGGGGGAGACGCAGCCAAGGTCGACGTGTATTACGAGGAGCAGAACGTGACCGTCTCGCAGCTCGGCGTGCAGTACGTAAGCGGCATCGTCGACGGCATCAGCAAGTCGATGACCGGCTATGAGCCGGCTGTCGCGGTGGATGCACAGCCGGTGGAATCGCTCGGCCTGCGCTACATCGACTTCCTCGTGCCGGGCATTCTCGCGATGATGATCATGTCGACGAACTTGAACGGCGTCGCGGGGCAGATCGCATCGTGGCGCGAACGCGGCGTACTGCGCCGCATGCAGAGCACGACGCTGAAGGCGCGCACGTTCATCGCGGCGCAGATTACGGCGCGGCTCATCCTGAACGGGCTGCAGGCGGTTATCGTCCTGCTGATCGCCGCGCTCATCTTCGGCACGCAGGTAAGCGGCTCTTGGGCGCTCGTGCTGTTCTATATCGTTCTCGGCACGCTCGTCTTCATGTCGATCGGCTTCATTATTGCTGGCCTCGCGAAGACGCCGGAGAGCGCCGGGCCGATCGCCGGCCTCATCTCGTTCCCGCTCATGTTCCTCGGGAACGTGTTCTTCCCGGTCCGCAACATGCCGGACTTCCTGCAGCCGGTCGTGCAGGCGCTGCCGATCGTGCATCTATCCGACGCGCTGCGGTCGGTCATGAATGTCGGCGCCGGCATGGGCACGCTCTGGAGCGAGACGCTCATCCTCGGCGGCTGGCTGGTCGCGGCGTTCGCGGTCGCAAGCTGGGCATTCAAGTGGGAGTAGGCCGTAATTTTCGGGTCAGCTTGAACGTCTACGCGTACTTGTTGAGGAGATGATGATGTGACTTACAGGAAGAACGTTCGGCAGCTTGCGCTGACGGTAATCATCTCGGCTGCGCTCATGGGATTGGCGGGATGCGGGAAGGACAATTCCGAAGAGGTTCCCAGACTGACAGTTCCGGTGGAAGACGCAATCGAAGAGTCGGCCGATAAGCTGGAGCAAGAGACGGGACTGACGGCAGAGAAGGCTAAGTCGCTCGAGGACGTTTCCATGAGGGATGCAGAAGCATATTTGGATGCATTGAGGCAGGAGGACGCCGAGTTGCTATCCGGTCACATGGTTCCTGCCGAAAACGAATATACCGTGGACGACATGACGAAGGTATTGGAGGGATTTCGCCTTTACTTCGACAATCTGCAAGAGCTGCAGCTTAAATATCTTTCGAATGAACAGGATGAGGAGTATTACATCGAGCGATTTGCCATTGACGGCACGAAGGACGGACAAGGCCGCGGCATTCCGTTTGTGTTAAAGTATGCGAAGTCGCAAGGTATGGAAGCCATTCAGGATGATGCGCGGCGGGTGCCGTTGTACGATTCGCCGTTGATCGGCATTTATCCCTATGCGGTACGGGAGCCGGAGCGTTACCTGCAAGCGATGGTTCAGCACGATACCGAGAGTATTGCGCTGCATCTGGGTTTGTATGACGACAACGAGGAGACGAGTGTCACTGTGGAAAAGACGCTTCAACGCTATCTGGATTCGCTGGACCTGAACTCGGTAAGGATCGAATCCAAGGGTTACGATTCGCAGAAGATGCAATTCAGCTTCGAACTGTCGGACAATAACGGTAAGGTGCACGAACTTCAGGTCAATGGGGATGGGCTGCGGATCGTGGATGAATGGGCGGCCATCTCGGAAGCCGAATAAGAACGCGTGACGGAGCCGCACAGTGAAGCAGCGGCTCGCCGTCGCAAGCTGGACGTTCAAGTGGGAGTAGGCCGTTAGGGCGATCCTCGGATAGCTGCTGCTCCTGGGGGACTGCCAGGCGGGGGGACCAAATATTTCCTTTGCTTAAGCTCGGGTCGAGGCGTATAATCCGTTCAGACATCGGGGAGAAACGGGGAATGACGGATGAACAGCGGATTAATCAACGCGATTATCGCGTATATCATGTGGGGGGTACTCCCGCTATACTGGAAATTATTTGACGGCGTGCCCGCAGGCGAAATTCTGTCGCATCGGGTGGTCTGGTCGTTCGTCTTCATGGGAATTCTTGTTGCGCTCCAGCGCCGCTGGGGCGACATAAAGCGGATTGCGGCCAGCCGAAAGCTGCTGTTGCCGCTCGCTGCAAGCGGACTGTTAATTGCTGCGAACTGGCTCATCTTCATCTGGGCGGTCAACAATGATCATGTCGTCGAGACAAGCCTCGGCTATTACTTGAATCCGCTCTTGAATGTGCTGCTGGCGGTTGTCTTCCTTCGCGAGAAGCCTAACCGGGGCCATTGGCTCGCGATTGCCGTCGCCGGCGTCGCTGTGCTCATCATCGCGATCGACTACGGACGCTTTCCGTGGATCGCGATCGCGCTAGCCGCTTCGTTCAGCCTGTACGGCCTCGCGAAGAAGAAGATCGCGCAAGACGCTTCTGCGGGCCTGCTATCGGAGACCGCGGTCGTCCTGCCCATTGCCCTTGGCTACTGGGTCTACTTGGCCGCTGCCGGCAAAACGACGGTATGGACACTGCCTGCGTCTACGCTCGTCGTGCTTCTGCTGTCCGGCGTAGTGACGGCGCTGCCGTTGCTATTCTTTGCACGGGCGGCCGCCCGTATGGCGCTGTCGGCGCTCGGCTTCGTCCAATACATTGGGCCTACGATCATGCTGATCCTGAGCGTGTTCGTGTTCAATGAGACGGTCTCGCCGGTTGTGCTCGCAGGCTTCGTGCTCATTTGGACGGCACTCATTATCTATGCGACGTCATCGATTCGCGGCGCGAGAATCGTGAAGGCGAGCTGACGGCATAAGTCCTCCCGATATCGGTAGATGCAAACAGCGACAGTCTAGGACATTGTAATCTAGTCCTCGGCTGTCGCTGTTTCAATACCACTGGTTGTCTGCCGACAACAGTTACTTACTCCGGCTGCGGCTGTTCGACGGGCTTGCCTGCTTCCATGAGCGACTTGTTGCCGAGCAGGAAGAATGCTTGTATGAATAACAGAGCGCCGGTGAGGATCAGCAGCCATTCGATGTCGACGACGTCTGCCAGCGGACCGAAGACGAGCATGCCCATCGGCATCGTGACGCTGCCGATCATCCCCATCACGCCGAATACGCGGCCCATGTAATCCGGCTCGACCTTCTCTTGGAGGAGCACGGTAGCCGGCGTGTTGAACAGCGGCATGGTGACGCCGGCCAAGCCCATAATCGTAATGTAGACCCAGAAGTTCGGCACGATGCCCAAGCCGACCGTACAGATCCCGAACAGGAGGCAAGACAGCGTCATGGTGTGGGTTTTGTTGCGGAAGCCGCCCCAGGAAGCGATCAACGCGCCGCCTAGCATCATGCCGATGGAGAACGTGATCTCGATTGCCGTCAAGCGCCAGTAGTCGCCGCCGAACGTACGGGTCACCTGCAGCGGCGTCAGGAATGCAGCAGGCGCTGCCAGCAGCATGAAGAACGTCATGAAGACGAAGAACTTGCCGATGAATCGATGCTCGCGCACGTAATCGAAGCCCTTGCGCATGTCTGCCCAATAACTCGTCTTCTGCTGATCGGCCGCCTTGGCATGCGGCGCGACACGCACGAACAGCAGCAGGATCGCAACTCCGATTACGGCTGTGCCGACGTCGATGAAGAAGATCGTCTCGATGGAAGCCAAGGACAGGAGCGCAGCGCTAAGCATTGGTGCAGTAAGCATGACGAGCGCCTGAATGCTGCCGTTCGCGCCGTTCACCTTCGTCAGCTTATCCTCCGGCACGAGCTGAGGCAGGATCGCCCCGACGGCCGGCGTCTGAATCGCCGTGCCCAGCGCGCGAATCGCAGAGGTTACGAACAGCAGCCAGATCGAATCGTAGCCGTTCATGAAGAGGATGGCCAGCACAAGTGTCGCTAAGGCAATGAAAGAGTCGGATAGGATAATCAGATGCTTGCGATTGTAGCGGTCAGCCCATACGCCGGCGAACGGCGACAGGAAGAAGGTTGGCAGGAAGCCGCATATGATCGAGATCGTCATCATGACCCCGGATTCCGTCGACAGCGTGATATGCCACATGATCGCATACTGCACAAGCGCCGTTCCGAACAGGGATATCGTCTGGCCGGATAAGAACAAGATGATGTTCTTGAACCAGTTATTGGGTTGCATGGTCAATATCACTCCTAATGGTAAAGCATTATTCGACCCTACCATTATAACCGAAAAGCCGGGCAAGTCACGGGAAAGAACCGTTGTTAAGCTTTTTCTACCGGCATCATGATCGTGAACTCCGGGTCACTGCTGTACGGGTCCTGGTTCAGCGGGTACAGCTCGAAATGAGTGAGCTCCGTGTCGGCCAGCCGGTAGCCCTGCTCTTCGATCCACCTGCCGATATTCTGGTAGGAGCGGTCGATCGATTGGCCCTTGAAGTGGTCACAGCGCGCATAAGTCAGTGCAGGCACCTCGAGCTTCAGCATGCCTTCTGGGATATCCGTGATCGCGGACACTTCGGCAACCGCATAGTGGACGAAGCCGGCCGCGTCAGGCGATGCGTGATAGGATAGGCCATAGAAGTATGGGCTCGGCACGCGATTCGGAATGGTCTCGTATTGTGTCAAGAATCGCTCATGCATGGCGCGGATCGAGCCTGCGCCTGCCTCCGCGAAGCTGCCCTCCCAGCGAAGGCCCACTGCCGTGAATGACGCCTTCTCCGTGATGGACGACGGGTTCTCCTGCGAGGCTGCTGCCTGATTATCGTTCGATTGTGTCATGGTAAAATCTCCTTCCGGTTAATAGATAGTGGACGGTGCAAGCGTGCTGCGGCACGCCTCTTGCTGGACAACGTTCTCTTCTAGTTTACAATACAATTAGGACAAAAACTGTCAGAGAATGGACGGTATTCGTCAATGACCAAAGCGCAGCGGTTGATCGAGCTGATGGTGAGGGTATACGAACGAAGGCAGTTCACGGTGGAGGAGATGGCGTCGGAGTTCGGCGTATCGTACCGCACAATGCTGCGATACACGATCGCGGGTATCGAGGCAAGGCGGTCGGTTCCTGTGCCGGGTGGCATGACTGCGATCGATTTTCCGTCCAGGGAGTATGCCGTCTACACGCATCACGGCACGCATGGGCGCGACGAGCTGGACGATACGTATCTGCTGGCGGTCGCGCGTATGCGCGAGCAAGGGATGGAGCCGGAGCATGACGCCTATTCGTTAACGTTCTATGCGGACGGCGAACCTCCGGAGGCATCGCAATGCGAGATCTACATTCCGATCCGCGCGATGTGCTATAATAGGTAAGGTTATTTTCAATAAGTGCGTGTTTATGAATGAGCTCTAGAAGAGAAGGGATAGGCGACATGAACCAACCATTACGCGAAGAACTGCGCGAGCAGGTCGAGAAGCGCCGTACGTTCGCGATTATTTCACACCCGGATGCCGGGAAAACAACGCTGACGGAGAAGCTGCTGCTGTTCGGCGGCGCGATCCGTGAGGCGGGCAGCGTCAAGGCGCGCAAGGCAAGCCGCCACGCGACCTCCGACTGGATGGAGATCGAGAAGCAGCGGGGCATCTCCGTTACGTCATCGGTCATGCAGTTCGATTACAGCGGCCACCGCGTGAACATTCTGGATACGCCGGGCCACCAAGACTTCAGTGAGGACACGTACCGGACATTGACGGCCGCGGACAGCGCGGTCATGCTGATCGACGTAGCGAAGGGCGTCGAGGCGCAGACGATCAAGCTGTTCCAGGTGTGCAGCAAGCGCGGCATTCCGATCTTCACGTTCATTAACAAGCTCGACCGCGAAGGGCAGAGCCCGTTCGACCTGATGGAGGAGATCGAGCGCGTGCTGGGCATCCGCTCGGTGCCGATGAACTGGCCGATCGGCATGGGACGCGATCTGTGCGGCGTCTACGACCGCATGAAGAACCAGGTCGAGCTGTTCCAAGGCAAGGACCATTCGAAGATCGAGGTCCGCAAGGTCGAGGATTACAACGACCCGTACATCCGCGAGATGGCGGGCGAGTTCCTGCACGATCAGCTATGCCAGGAGCTCGAGCTGCTCGATGTCGCGGGCGACCCGTTCGATTACGAGAAGGTGCAGCGCGGCGAGCTTACGCCCGTCTTCTTCGGCAGCGCAGTCAACAACTTCGGCGTGCAGACGTTCCTCGAGAACTTCTTGCAGCTCGCGCCTTCGCCGACGCCTCGCAAGAGCACCGAAGGTTCCGTTGAGCCGACGAACGAGAAGTTCAGCGGGTACATTTTCAAAATCCAGGCGAACATGAATCCCGCGCACCGCGACCGGATCGCGTTCCTGCGCATCTGCTCCGGTCGGTTCGAGCGCGGCATGAGCGTGCGGCACGTGCGCGCGGGCAAGGACATCAAGCTGGCGCAGCCGCAGCAGTTCCTGGCACAGGACCGCGAAATTACGGAGTCCGCATATCCCGGCGATATCGTCGGCCTGTTCGACCCGGGCATCTTCCGGATCGGCGATTCGCTGGCGCAGGGCGGCGAGATCGTGTTCGACGAGCTGCCGACGTTCTCGCCGGAGATCTTCGCGAAGGTGACGGTCAAGAACGCGCTCAAGCATAAGCAGTACCAGAAGGGGATCGATCAACTGACGGAGGAAGGCACGATTCAAGTGTTCTTCTCGACGGGCGGCTTCGAGGAGACGATCCTCGGCGTGGTCGGGCAGCTGCAATTCGAGGTGTTCGAGCATCGGATGAAGGGCGAGTACGGCGTCGATATCCAGCTGCATCGGATGACCTTCCAATTCGCGCGCTGGCTGGTCGGCGACAGCATCGATCCGTCGAAATTCCGCATCAACTCGACGCTCGTGAAAGATAAGAACGGCAATTACGTCGCGCTGTTCGAGAACGAATACGCGATGCGTACGGCTGCCGACAAGAATCCGAACGTGCAGTTTCTGGAGACGGCGCCTTAAGGCGAAAAGGAGGATGGCGTACGATGGCAGTTCGTAAATGGCTCGTATTCACGGGGTCGTACACGTCGGCTGAGCAGGAGGGAATCGAAACGCTGCTGTTCGATTCGGAGCAAGGGACGCTGCGCAGAATCGCGGGAACGGCAGGCGTGGCGAATTCGTCCTACCTGGCCTTTGATGCGGAGCGTTACGTGCTCTACTCGGTAAGCGAGTCGGGTTCCGCGGAAGTCGTGGCCCTGCAGGTTGATCGCAAGACTGGGACAATGACCGAGATCAACCGCCAGCCGTCGAACGGCGGATCGCCTTGCTACTTATGCTTGGATCCGAACGGCAAGCGCGTCTATGTGTCGAATTACATGGGCGGCAATGCCAGCGTCTACGCCATTCGAGAGGATGGCGGCCTGGAGCCGGCCTCGGACGTGGCGCAGCATGAAGGCTCCGGTCCTCGGGCCGATCGCCAAGAAGCGCCGCATGCGCACTCGATCGTGAATGACCCGTCGGGCGGGCTGCGGCTCATCGCGGATCTGGGCATCGACAAGATCGTCGCCTACCGGACGGACGATGCCACAGGCAAGCTGATTCCTGCGGGCGAGATCGCGGCAACGCCGGCGAGCGGACCTCGCCATATTGCCTTCCACGGCTCGCTGCCGATCCTGTATCTGCTCGAGGAACTGAGCTCGACCGTGTCGGTATTCAGCTATGACAGCGATAACGTGAGCGCGAGCAAGCTGCTGCAGACCGTGCCGATGTTGCCTGCGGACTTCGACGCCTTCAACCTGGCAGCCGATATCCACCTGACGCCGGACAGCCGCTTCCTCTACGCTTCGAACCGCGGCCACGACAGCTTGGCTGCTTATGCGGTAGGCGAAGACGGGCTCTTGACGTTCGTCGGCCATGCGCCTGTCGCCAAGACGCCGCGCAACTTCGCAGTCGTGCCGGATGGCCGGCATCTGCTCGTCGCGGGTCAAGACGCGAACGTCATCGACGTGCTGCGAATCGGCGCGAATGGCTTGCCGGAGCGGGTCGGCGCTTCCTATGCGTCCGCCAAGCCGGTCTGTATCGTGGTGGTGCCTGCGCCGGATTCGTTGGCGAACTAAATAATACGGTTACGAGGGCAGTGCCGATACAGGCGAGATTGCCTCTGGCATGCCCTCGCAACGTTATCCCTGCATGGATGTCGACAATGGGGAATATTGTCGAATTTCATGAAAATAATGGTTCTCTTAGTCTGTAATCCATGGTATATTAAACGAGACGAAATCCTTCATCATGTCAGTCACCTCCGCTTCAGCCGCACCAAGTACATTCCACTCCTGCCTACCGGTCTGCTTCTACGCTCATCCGGCTCTCACTCGGGTATCAATCACGATTGAAGGTTCATTCCAACCACTCTTGGTGTTACGCATGGCACACAAGCTAGAATTGCTATCCATGTTAGTCATCTATGTCCCCGATCACTCGGGGTATTGTTGTCCTTGCAGGGCATTCGAGACGGACGTTGCATAGCGAAACGGAGGCACCTATGACCAGGAATGACAACCGTGTCACGAACTATCAAGAAATGGTATCAATCTTGACATCAAGACTCGCAGAATGGCTGGAGAGATCCGGCCAAGCATGGCATTACGCGATCGTCATGCTGGATCTGGACCGATTCAACGAGCTTAATCTCGCGATGGGTCGCGCAACCGGCGATCTCATTCTCGAACAAGCGGCAAGGCGCCTCTATCGGCTGCAGACGATGTCGTCCGACTGCGTGATCCGCCGTACAGGCGACGATGACTTTGTCTTGCTGGTCGGAACTTCAGGAGATAAAGAGTTGCACGGCCTGCTCGCCTATATACAAGAATTGTTCGTTCCCGCATTCCGCCTTGAAGGGCTGGAATGCATCGTGAATATCAGCATGGGGATCTGCATGCTGGAACAGTCTGAGATCGATGTGGAGCGTGCGCTGCTGAAGGCGGGACTAGCGCTGCGCGAGGCGAAGAGACGCGGGAAGAATCGACTCTGCATCTATGAGCCGTCCGTACCCTCAGTCAGCGTCGAGAACATCATCATGGAATCTGAATTGCGCAAGGCGATCTTCGACAACGAACTGATTCTCCACTATCAGCCGAGGCTGGAGCTCGCGACCGGCAGAGTCCGGTGCCTGGAGGCGCTTGTACGCTGGAATCACCCTACGCGAGGGTTGATTCCTCCGAGCGAATTCATTCCGCTAGCGGAAGAGACCGGCCTGATCAACGAGCTGGGCAATTGGGTGCTTCGCCAAGCATGCGAGCAGCGCAAGCTGTGGGGGAGCGGGAGCAGCATCAACGCCCAGATTGCCGTCAATATATCGCCGATTCAATTCCAAGACCATGAATTCGCGGATCGGGTTATTGCCATTATCGAGGAAGCCGGCTTGCTGCCGGATTTCCTGGAGCTTGAAATTACCGAGAGCTCGATCATGCACGATATCGATATTACGATCAAGGTGCTGGAGAAGCTGTCCGACAGAGGGCTGTCCTTCTCGATCGACGACTTCGGAATCGGGTATTCTTCCTTGAGTTATCTGAAGCATTTTCCGATCCAATGCTTGAAGATCGACCGCTCGTTCGTCAAGAATATATCGAGCGACCATAACGATCGCGCCATCACGAATGCCATCATCAATCTTGGCCATTCGCTGAATTTGCAAGTAGTGGCGGAAGGCGTCGAGGAAATTCAGCAGCTCGAGATACTGAAGGCGACCAAGTGCACGACGATCCAGGGGTTCCTGCTCAGCCCTCCGAAGTCGCCGGTGGACATTGAACAAATGTTCAATGAGCAGACGCTTGTGAGTTAACGAGAATAGAGCCACTGAAGTGGCTCTTTTTTAGGCCATAAGCGCCATTAGACTCGACAATATTCTACGAATTGTCCTGATTCTCCCTTCCCAACTGCATCCATGAAATGATATATTAGAACTAATCCAAAAGATTGCGAGTCTCGCATCGCCGCGACAAGTAATCGATTCGACTCCGGAATAATCTCTGAATATATGACCTCAGCTCCGGACCTCCCATGTCGAATGGCAACTCACATGATCATTCGTTCTCGATCCACTCAGACCTTCCCGCACAGCAGACAACCATTCCACTACATCTACAACTAGAGCGAATCCAAAACCGTATTTAGGCTTGCGACGCTAACTAAATATGCCATTCGTACTGACAACTTGGATGCTACATTATGAATGGGGATGCAGCTATGAAGCGTAGACCGACCGTGTTCTCGAACTTCTCGTTGGCATGTGTGGATGTAGCGATGCTACATCTCTCGATCATCCTTGCTTTCGGAATGAGGTCGGAATTAGGCTTATTTCAAAGTCTAGAGATGGCCAACCTTCAATCGTATTTCGAACTGGCTCCGTGGATGTCTTTCATCATGATTCTCGTGTTCTTCTACATGGACTTGTACGATACAGGGAATCGGAAGAAGTATGCCAACTTCTGTTACTCGATCGTCATCTCGATTGTGATCATGAATGTAGTCATGCTGGCGCTTGCTTTCTGGAACCGCAATTTTGCCTATCCCCGTAGCGTTATCGTCCTAGCCGGCGTGTTCCAATGCCTGCTCATCACGGCTTACCGTTACGGCATCTGGCGCTTAGTCAAGAGGCTTCACGGCCAGCGGTCCGTGCTCATCGTCACGGACGACGAACATTCAGGCGCTCGGTTGGCAGGCAAACTGCATCAGCATCCGGAAGGCTGGTTTGCCTTGAAGCGGACGGTCTCGCCGCAAGCGCTGCTGGAAGACGCAAGCATCGTTGAGGATGTCGACATTGTGCTGATCGGCTGCGACATGACGTCCGAGAAGGCGAAGCAATGCATGGACAACGCAATTGCGTTGGGGAAGGAAGTCATGGTCGTCCCCGACTCGTATCAGATCTTCCTCCATCATTCCTATACGCAGCAGATTGCGGATACGATCGTGCTGTCCGTCCAGCAGAGCTTCCTTACAAGAAGGCAGCAGCGCCTTAAGCGGCTGTTCGACCTGACGTTAACGTCGATCATGCTGGCCGTAAGCTTGCCGATAATGGCCGGCATCTGGCTGCTGATTAAATCGACGTCGCATGGTCCAGTCGTGTTCAAGCAGGAGCGGGTAGGCCATCTCGGCAGACCTTTTATCATCTACAAATTCAGAAGCATGGTGAATAACGCGGAAGAGAAAACGGGGCCCATTCTAGCGAGAGACGGCGATAGCAGAATTACGCCTGTCGGCAGATTCATCCGTTCTACGCGATTGGACGAGCTTCCGCAATTGTTCAACGTTCTGAAAGGCGAGATGAGCCTGATCGGCCCGAGACCAGAGCGGGCATGCTTCACGCGAGAGTATGAGGTGAAGATCCGGGACTATAGGCACCGAATCTCGGTGAAGCCGGGCATTACCGGATTGGCGCAGGTGATGTCTAACTACACGACCACGATGGAGGATAAAGTGCGTTACGATCTTCTCTATGGACATAATTACTCCTTGCTGCTGGATATGAAGATTTTATTCCAGACCGTTCGCATCGTGTTCCAACGCGATTCGGTCCGCGGGGTAGCGGATGCGGATCCGGATAGCCATGCGTGCGATCGACAGGGGCTCGTCGATGCGAACTATGCCGTCGCGAAGGCGGAGTCCAATCTAGAAGTAGCTGTTGGTGAGGGGCGGTCATTACGATGAAAAAATGGTTAATCGGCGTCATATCTACGTTATTATTCATTCCCGCGATACAACCAGCGGTCGCGAGCGAATCGGTCGCGCCGTACAGCTCGGTCACGCTGCAAGAGACTGATGGGCGAATTGGCTATTCGGGAACATGGGAGACCGCGAGCGGGGCGTACGACAGCGGAACAGCCATGTATTCGAAGGACCCGAACGCGTCAGTATCTTTCTCGTTCTTCGGTGTTGGGTTCAGATATATCGGCGAGGTGACACCGCATAACGATAAGATCGATGTTCTCATCGACGGCCAGCCTGCCGCGTCCATTAAGCCGAATTCAGGCCCCAAAGGGACGAAGAAAATTCTATATGAAATTAAGGGATTGGCCGAGGGGGAGCATCAAGTGTTACTCCGATCGGCGGCTAAATCGAATAAGAGTAACGATAAGTATGTCATGAACCTGGATGCGATCGAGCTGTTGACGCTCGTGTCTGCGCCGGCGCCGAGCGAAGGAGAAGGAACCAGCCCCGATCCGGCAGAGACTGCGCCGGTAGACACGGAACCTGCGGAGACTGCACCGGCAGCGCCAGAGACAGAGCCGGCAACGCCAGAACCGGCAGCGCCGAAACCGGCGGAAGCAGAACCGTCGGCTCCGGAGCCGGCGGAGCAACAGATTCCGACTATTCAGCCGGGCGAGCTGGTCGTGGAATCCCGCGTTCCCGGTGGCAGCCCGAACGACAATCAGATCCATACCTTCTTCAACATCAAGAACCTATCGGCCGCGCCCGTCTCGTTATCGGAGCTGTCCATTCGGTATTGGTTCACGAAGGAAGATGCGGTCGATTCGCTCTTGCAGTGCGACTGGGCGGTAATCGGCTGCGGGAAGATCATGGGACAATTCCATGATGTCCTTGCAGACAAGGCGGATACCTACGTCGAAATTGCGTTCGCGCCCGATGCCGGCATGGTGCCGCCCGGGGGAGCCAGCGGGGAAATCCAGACTCGCATCCATAAGTCGAACTGGTCGAAGTACGCAGAGGCTAACGATTACTCTTATCAAGAACCGAGCGGGCAGTACCGCGCATGGGACCATATCACGCTCTATCGGAACGGGCAGCTCATATGGGGGATCGAGCCTGCGCCGCTGGCCGATCCGATTCAACAGCTTACGGTCGCTTACCGGAATAACGATCGGCAAGCGACGAATAACCAGATTAGCCCGCACCTTGCGATCAACAATGTCGGCGATCTAGCGGTTCCGCTGAGCGAGCTGAAGGTCAGATACTGGTATACCAAGGAGGCCGATGTCGAGCAGAAGCTCTATTGCGATTGGTCGCCGATCGGCTGCAATCTCGTTAACGGCACATTCGGGTCGGCCGGAACGCAGCATTATGCGGAGATCGGTTTCTCGAATCAGGCGGGCACGTTGGCGCGGGGAGCGACCAGCGGCGTCATTCAGCTCCGGATCAGTAATACGGATTGGTCGAACTACGATGAGAGCAATGACTATTCCTATCTGGCCAGCTTCGATCAATTCGTAGACGCAGAGCGCATCACGCTCTATCGCAACGGCCAGTTGATATGGGGCGTCGAGCCGCTCTCCGAAGCGCCGAACCTGGTAATTCCGGGCATGCCGCAGGAAGTCGATGCGGCCGTCGCAGACAACGCCGTATCCTTGCAGTGGTCCGCCGCATCGAACGCAGACGGCTATCATATATACCGGAGCCTTGCTGGCGAAGCCTACGTACGCGTTACGGATAACCCCGTGAGTGAGCCTTCCTATATCGATGCTAGTCAGGCACAGACGTTCCTGCAGCAGGAGACGGCCGTATCTTACAAAGTGAGCGCCATTACTTCCGCAGGGCTGGAATCCGAAGCTTCTGAACCGGTATCGGTCAGCTTGTCGCCATCCCTTCCGATCAGGGCGGCAGCAGTCTGCGATCCCGCCATGGGCGATGGGCAAGCTGCATGGACGCTGCATAACGACAACATGTTCGACGTCCCGTTCCAGGGCGTTCAAGGCGAACGGGTAATAACGGGGACGATACCGGCGCTCGGGACCTATCTGCTCGCGATCGCTGCGGCAGACGGTCAACTCAGCGTGACCGTCCAGGGCCTACTGCAGGTGACGCTCGATCCAATCGGCAACCTATGCGAGCTTGGGCCGGCGCTCGTCAGCGCGTCTGCGTTGTCGAAGAATGAGCTGCTGCTGCGGTTCGATAACGTGCTGGATCGGGCTACCGCGAGCTTGAAGGCTCATTATTCCATCGCGAATACGGCTGCCGGTACGCCTCTCGCGGTATTGGAGGCGATCGTGAGCGAGGATGCGACGCAAGTTCGGCTCGTAACCGGCATCCAAGCTCCGGGCGTCGAGTACGCGATTGCGGTTCAGCATGTGCTTGGACAGAACGGTCAGCCGCTGGCGCATAACAGCGCCAATGTCATTGGCTTCGCGGGCGATAAGGCGATTCCGTCCCAGCTAGGCAACCAATTGCTGAACGGCGGCTTCGAGCAGGCCAGCAGCCCGAGTGGAGCCGGGAACAAGTGGGTGAAGTGGATCACGCCCGGCGTGACGGATACCGTGCAAGTCGTGAATGATCCGGCCGCAACGGGTGCGCAAGCTCAGAGAATCGCCGGCAGCGGTCTGGCGAGCGGCAGCGTCGTGATGCTCTATCAAGAAATTCCGGTTCGTGCCGGCCAAGTATTCGAGGCGGCAGGGAAATTGAACGTGGAGTCGCTGATCGACAGCCGCGTGGAATTCTATGTGGATTTCTATGACGGCACTGGCAGCCGGATCAGCGTGTTCAAGCAAGATATGCCGGTAGCTTCCAATGGCTATACGGATGCGCGCATACGCGAACGAATTCCGGCATCCGCGACGAAAGCGAGAGTGCAGGTGATTCTGCGGGCAACGGCCAATAACGCCTCTGGGCTCGTCTATGCCGACGATCTGTCGTTCCGGTATGACGGCAATCAATTGCTGAACGGCGGCTTCGAGCAGGCAGGGGGCCCTAGCGGCGCGGCGAACAAGTGGATCAAATGGGTTACGCCTGGCATAACGGACGCCGTCCAGGTGGTGAACGGGCCGGCAGCAGGCGGCTCGCAGGCACAGCGTGTAGCGGGTCATGATCTGCCTAGCGGAAGCACGATCATGCTCTACCAAGAGATACCTGCGGAAGCGGGCAAGGTATTCGAAGCAGCCGGACAACTGCATGTGGAGTCGCTCGCAAATGCCAGAGCGGAGTTCTATGTGGAGTTCTATGACGGATCGGGCAGCCGAATCAGCGTGTTCAAGCAAGAGCTGGCAGCGCCGACTGCCGGGTACGTAACGGCAAGCATTCGGGAGAGGACGCCTCTCGCAGCCGTCAAGGCAAGATTGAACGTCATTCTGCGAGCCACCGGCGCGAACGGATCCGGCGTCGTCTATGCGGATAATCTGTTCTTCGGCCCGAGCGCGAATCAATTGCTGAACGGCGGCTATGAGTTGGAGGCCGGCGCGAACGGCGCAGCGAATAAGTGGGTGAAGTGGATTACTCCCGGCGTGACGGATACCGTTGGTGTTGTGAATGCGCCGGTCGCAAGCGGAGGGCAGGCGCAGCGAATCGCCGGCAGCGGAATCGCGAACGGCAGCGTCATCATGCTGTATCAGGACATCCCTGTCGATGCGGGCAAGATGTTCGAGATGTCCGGGAAGTTGAATGTGCAAGAGCTGGTCAATAGCAGGATTGAATTCTACATCGATTTCTATGACACATCCGGGACGCGCCTGAACGTGTACAAGCAAGACTTTACGGCGCCGACCGGCGGCTACATCGATGCACGCATCCGCGAGCGCGTGCCGGCCGCGGCTGCGAAGGCGCGAGTCTACGTGATCCTTCGGGCATTGGGCAACGAAGCATCCGGCGTGGCCTACGCAGACGATCTGACCTTCGCGTACGACGGCAATCAATTGCTGAACGGCGGCTTCGAGCAATATACCGGTACGAACGGCGCAGCGAATCGATGGGTGAAATGGGTGACGCCCGGCGCCACGGATGCCGTGGCCGTGGTGAACGATCCGGCAGCCGGCGGTTCGCAGGCGCAGCGCGTGGCCGGAAGCGAGCTTATGAGCGGCAGCGTCGTCATGCTGTACCAAGATGTACCGGCAGAGGCAGGCGCCGTGTTCGAGGCGGCAGGCCGATTATATGTAGAGTCGTTGGTCAACAGCAGGGTGGAGTTCTATGTAGACTTCTATAACAATGCCGGCACCCGATTAAGCGTGTTCAAACAGGATTTCGTCGAGCCTACGGCTGGCTATGCGGATGCGAACGTTCGCGAACGCGTGCCGGCAGCAGCCGTGAAGGCGAGGGTCTATGTCATCTTGCGCGCCACGGGCGATAACGCATCCGGCTCGGTATATGCCGACCAAATCGCGTTCCATACGAGCTAGTCTCTTCTCGCTTAGAATCCCCATATATCCGGGGATTCTAAGCAGTTTAACGGCAGATTACAACTTGAGGATGTGTGGCAATGAAACTGCTGTTTGCGCATGATTTTCATATCATGAGGGATGAATCGGGTACGGTGTACACGAGCGGCGTCTTCCCGTACAGCGTCTGGCAGCGATACTTGGCTTGGTTCGACGAACTTGTCGTTGTGGGCCGGAAGGGCAAGTTGATTGCTGAACCATCCAGCTTGTCTCAATCTACCGGACCAGGCGTGTCCTTCGTGGAAGTACCAACGCTGAGCGATCCGATCAGCAGAATCCGGAACTATGCGCAGGTACGCGAGACGATAGAAGGCGCCATGCTTGCATGCGATGCTGCAATCATTCGATTGCCAAGCGAAGTTGGGCTGTGCGCGATTCAGGTGGCCCTGAAGCTGAAGAAGCCGTTCGCGGTGGAGGTTGTCGGCTGCGCTTGGGACAGCATCTGGTACTATGGCAGTTGGCAAGGCAGACTATACGCGCCAATCTCCTATTTGGTGACGAGGCATGCGGTGAAGCAATCGACATGCACGATGTACGTGACGCAGCAATTTCTGCAGCGAAGATATCCGTCGTCGGGAAGCAGCTTCAGCTGCTCGAATGTCGAGATCGAGTATGATGTGCAAGCCTTGAACAGACGGCTGGAGAAAATCGATTCGCTGTCCGGCACGATGAAGTTGGGGCTGATCGGGAATCTGACCGGCGGCATTAAAGGGGTAGATCTCGCCATTAAGGCGCTCAGTCTCGTCCATAGAAGCTTGCCGGGAATGGAGCTTCACGTATTGGGCGGCGGCAGCCCGCAGCATCTGATCGACCTTGCTCGCAAGCATGGCGTAGCGGATCACGTATTCTTCTACGGCACGCTGCCTTCCGGACAAGCGGTTCACCGATGGCTGGACGATATGGATCTGTATATTCAGCCTAGCAAGGCAGAAGGGCTGCCCAGAGCATTGATCGAGGCGATGAGCCGAGGCTGCCCGAGCGTAGGGGCGATCGCCGGGGGCATTCCTGAGCTGCTGGATACCGATTACCTGCACAAGCGAAGCGACGAGCAGGAGCTGGCTGCCCGGATTGTCGGACTGGCGGGCAATCGCGCCGCCATGCGGGAGCAGGCCGAGCGGAACGTCAAGCGCGCCTATGATTATCGCAAAGAAGAGAACGAGAAGAACCGAGTCCGCTTCTTGAGCAAGCTTGTTGAGACGATTCGCCAGCAACAACATCAGAATTAAGCGACGACAAGAATCGAGGCGAGCCAGATCGAACGACGATCATTGAGAGGTCATGCTGCCAAGCATAGACGGAGGACGACCAGACGCAAACGAATCGTATGGCTGGTGCTGATCTTGTCATCGATTCTATATCTGTTGATCGGGTTCCAATGGAATGAGGAGAGCATGCAGCTATTCTACGATTCGCCGCGGTCCATCGGCGTAGTGGATCGGCTTACGCCGGACCGTCTGCGAATTCCGCATGAAGGCGAGCCGATTGCGGATGCGGTCGTAACGGTGAGCGGCGATTACAGCGGAGGAACAGCCGTATACACGGCGTCGCCGAACGCGGAGATCGTATTTGCCTTCACGGGGAATCGGGTCGAGTGGCACGGATATCGCGGCACGCATTACGGCATTGCCGACGTCTATATCGACGGTCAATTCATGGAGCGGGTGTCGCTCTATGCAGAGGCCACAGTCAGGCATCAATTGCTCTACGAGAGTCCGTCGCTACCAGAGGGCGAGCATGTGCTGCGCATTGCCGCGAATTACGAGCAGGACAAGGTCGAGGGCAGATACTACGGCTTGAATGTGGACTTCTTGCGATACGAGACGGATAACGCGCTCGTCGTGATCGAGGAAGGCGATGCGCAGATTCACTATATCCATCCGAATCAATACTATTATCTCTATTATCTAGCGAGGAAAATGTTCCACGCCGCGTCCTACGGACTTCTGACGCTTGCCTTCCTATTCTTGATCGCCCCTCGCAGGGGCCGGGCATGGATGGCCGCGGGATTGGCCTCGCTGGCGGCAGTCGTCGATGAGGCTGCGCAGCTGTTCATGAGCGGCAGGCATCCTTCCGGAATCGATCTGCTTATAGACGGGATGGGAATATTGAGCGCGATTATCGTCGCATCGCTCGCCAATCAGCTGCGAAGAAGGCTCTTCCGATGACAGCAGCAGAGAGGAAGCGGCCATTAGTAGGCAATAGCTTATGGGCGATGATCGGCAATGTGGCTTACGCGTTGACGCAGTGGGTGACGCTTGTGCTGATCATCCAATACGGCAGCGTCGAGATGGCAGGCGATTACGGCTATGCCTTGGCCGTAACGGCCCCTGTATTCTTGTTGCTTAATCTGCAGCTGCGAAGCCTGCTTGCGACGGAGCAAGGCCGGGACATCCTGTGGGCGCAATATTTGACGCTCCGCATGGCGACTTCAAGCCTGGGGCTTGCGATTTGCTTGGCGCTGAGCTTATTTCCTGCCTTTCACGTATCCTCGCAGATCATCGCATTAACCGCAGCCTGCAAGCTTGTGGAATCGTTAAGCGAGCTGTACTACGGCAATCTGCAGCGCCAAGAGCAGATGAAGGCCGTTGCGTTGTCTCAGATGATGAAGGGCGTCGGCACGCTGATCGTGACGGCCGTTCTCATTATACGACTGGGCGATCTTCGCATTGCGCTGCTCGGGATGCTAGTCGTCTGGCTGACGGTGTTCATCGGTTATGACGTAAGACAAGGCGCGTACCGATTCGCCATCGACTTCGGAGCTTGGCGGCGGATCAAGCCGATTATGGCGTTGGGGCTTCCGCTCGGTTTCGTATTGATGGTTCTATCCTTAACAGAGAACATTCCGCGTTACTTCATCGAACATCATGGCGGGGTCGCGGCGCTGGGTATCTATTCCGCGATTGCGTATTTCAAGATCGCCGGCGGCACGCTTGTCAATGCAATCGGGCAATCCGCCTCTCAACGGCTGGCCAAGCTGTATGCCGAAGGGCAAGCCGTGTTGTTCAGAACGTTGATCGTCAGGTTGATTGCGACGGCCGGAGGAATCGGGCTTGCTGGCATTGCGATCGTCCTGCTGGCCGGCAAGCTGATCTTGTCGCTGTTCTATGGCCCTGCGTTCGAGCCGTATGAGGATCTATTCCTCATCGTTATGATTGCCTCCGCAATCTCTTACGCAGGATCGGTCATGGGGTATGTTATGACGGCTTGCAGAATGATCAAGATCCAACCCTATCTCTATACTGCCGTATGTCTGGTTAGCTTGGCAGGCTCCTATGCATGGATTCCGGCGCATGGGTTGAAGGGAGCGGCCATGGTCTTGATTTTGCATGCGGCGGCACAACTGCTGCTGAGCGCTGCGGTGACGTATCGAACCCTGAAGAGAAAGGGGGTATTCGGATGAAGGTCGTGCATGTGTTCAGGAGCATGGGAGCAGGCGGGGCGGAGGTGCTCGTCATGAACTTGTTCCGAGAGCTAAGCGGTCGCGTGCAATTTGACTTCATGCTGCATTCCGACGAGCAAGGCATCTTCGATGACGAGATCCGAGCGATGGGCGGGCGAATCTATAGGGTGCCGGAACCGAAGAGGGATCTGAAGGCGTTCGAGTTAGCGGTCGGCAAGGTGCTGCAGGACAACGGGCCGTACGATGCGATTCATAGCCACCCGTACTTTTTCAGCGGCATTATCTTGAGGATCGCAAGCCGCCATAACGTGCCATGCAGAATTGCGCATAGCCATAACACGCGAGACGGCGTACGCGACTCCTACGTACGCATGCTGTATCGATGGTACATGAGGAGACTGATTCTGAGACATGCCACGCATTTGCTCGGCTGTTCTCGAGAGGCCTGCAGCAAGCTGTTCGGGAGCGGGGTCGGGAGGGACCCGCGGCAGGTCGTCTTTCGCAATGCGCTGAATGCGGAACAATTCTTGACAGAGGCTCGGGGCATTCGAAGCGAGCTTGGCATAGCGGACGGTGCGGCGGTCGTCCATATCGGCAGATTCACGGAACAGAAAAATCACCGGCGCGTCGTCGATATTTTTCAAGCTTATCTGAATCTGGAGCCAGGCGCGCAACTGCTGTTGGTAGGAGACGGGCCGCTGAAGCAAGAGGTATCCGAATATGTCCAGCGCCAAGGATTGGCATCGCATGTTCGTTTCTTGGGCATTCGGGAAGATATCCCCGCGATCTTGTCGGCGGGCGACCTCTTCCTCTTCCCGTCCTTGTTCGAGGGGCTGGGCAATGTCGTCATCGAAGCGCAGCTTGCAGGCCTGCCTTGCCTCGTAAGCGACACGGTACCGAGGGAGGCAGACATCGGAATCGGAACCGTGCGCTATCTGCCGTTAGCGGATGACGATCCAGCGTGGGCAAGCGCGATGGCAGAGCTGAAGGGCATGGCCATACCGGACCGGGACAGTCGGCATGCCGCCTTGAAGAATGCCGGCTACGATATCCATGACGCGGCGCGTTTGCTCGAGGGCATCTATGCTGCGCATTGACCGGATCGGGTTGTTCGAACAACTGACGCTAGCCTTGCTGTTCCTCTGGTCGATGGTGCCTACCCGCTTCTACGGCGAATTCACGGTGCTTGGCGTCGTGGCTAATTTCGGCGACTTCTCGATCGTGATTGCCTTCGTGCTGCTCTGCGTCCTGCTGCCGTTCCATGCCACGGACCGCTACGCGAATCTAGTCTTCCTCTTATTCAGCGTAATCGCGATATGGGCATTCGTAACGATTCCCCACGATCAGACGGGAGAGATCGGCTGGCGGTATGTCGTGTATTCGCTCGTCATCACGTACCTGGCTATGGCAGTCGGTTATGCCATGGCACTGAGTGCGGCCGAGACGGAGCCATTCCTTACGCGATTAGCGGGGCTGTTCACGTTCATCTTCGTCGTCTACGCGGCGGAGTCATTGCTGGGACTGGGCTTGCGATCTGCAGAAGGGACTTCGATTACGGAGATGCTGGGCATTCAGCGGTTGAAGGGTCCGCTGGGGGGGTCCGCCATCATCGGGACGTTAATGATCCCGGTCATCGCCATTCATCTCAGCAATCTGATCAATAAGCGGCCGTTCCCTTCGTATCACTGGTCAGCGATGCTTGCGACAATCGCCTGCGTGATCTTATCGGGCTCAAGAGCGAGCTTGATCGGCCTGCTCCTATTCGTCGTCCTGATCCTCATACGGTTCGGTTCCGTGCGAATGATCGCGGCGGTCCTTGCATCCGGAATCGTCGTCGTCGGCATTCTCCAGCAGGTGATGTCCTTCGATCGGTATGCCAGTTTTGCGGATCGGGGGAGAGAGGAGACGATCGCGACCAGCTTCCGCATGTTAACCGATAACCCGCGATCCTTGTTTCTGGGGCAGGGACACGGAGCCGTGTGGCCTTGGTATCAGACCGACATTAAGCTGGTCACCGGCGAAGTGAAGAATTGGCAGATTCTCATCCAGCAGACGGAATACGGTATCCTGCTCTATCATCCCCATTCGTTGTACCTCGGTATGCTCGTTGAGCTAGGGCTGGCGGCGTTATGTCTATTCGGACTGTTGCTCCTGCTGCCGATCTGGGTGTCCTGGAGAAAGAGCGATGGGCATATGCGGATGCCGCAGATTCTGGCCATGGGCATGCTGTCCACGTACCCGCTGCTCTTGCTGGACTATTACTTGTTCAAAAATTGGATCGTTTCGATCGTCTGGTGGATTTTCTTATTCTCGACAATGCTTCTGAGACGTAACGAGGGGGGAACGCCGTGACAACCGCGCACAGCAGGATTAAGATCATGTATGCGGTAACCATCGCCAACAGCGTGATTTATAATCAAGGCCAATTCCGTTATTTGCGGCAGGCAGGCTGCGATGTTCACTTCGTCTCGTCGAGCGGCAGCGAAGCGGAGACTGCGGCAAGCCGGGAGGCGTTCACTTGCCATACGGTAGAGATGGAGCGGGAAATATCCGGCGTGCGGGATATGCTGTCCTTGTGCCGACTAATCGCATTATATCGGCGCATTCGTCCGGTCATCTCCAATGTAGGGACGCCTAAGGCGAGCTTGCTTGCCGGCATTGCAGCCTATGTGACGCGGGTACCTTGCAGAATCTATACGATGCACGGGCTTCGATTGGAGACGACAACGGGGCTCAAACGGTGGATGCTGCGGCAGATCGAACGGTTGAATTGCAGCATGGCTCATAGGGTGATCTGCGCAAGCGAGAGCTTGAGGAATAGAGCGATCGAGCTCGGGTTGGTGGGCTATTCGAGAACAATCGTGCTTGGCTCGGGCAGTACGAACGGGGTGGATACGAGTCGCTATATCATGACGGACAAGCTGCGAGGGCAAGTGGACAAGCTGCGTGACGAGCTTGGCTTGTTGCAAGGCCCTGTCATCGGGTTCGTCGGTCGGATCACGCGGGACAAAGGGGTTGTCGAGCTGCTCCAAGCTTATCGGCAGGTGAAGGAGAAGCACCCGGGCGCGAAGCTGCTGCTGGTCGGGAAGATCGAACAGGGGGATCCGATTCCTGGCGATGCGCTGGACGCGATCAGGCAAGACCCGTCTATCATTCACGCGGGTTATCAAGATGATCCGGTTCCCTATTACCACGCCATGGACGTGCTTGCCTTTCCTACCCATCGCGAGGGGTTCGGCAACGTCTCGATCGAGGCGGCCGCTGCCGGAATTCCTGTCGTTACGACCGACGCAACCGGCTCGCGGGACACGATCCTGCCAGGCAGAACCGGCCTGCTCGTCGCCAAGGGGAATCCCCACGAGCTCGCGGCCGCAATCGAAGAGCTGCTATCGAATCCTTCCCGAGCGCGCGCGATGGGGAACGCGGGCAGGAATTGGGCGAGGCAGCACTTCGAATCCGCTATGGTGTGGGAGGAGTTGTATCGGGTCTATCGGATCATGCTGGCGTCGAACGGCTATCCTGTTGGGATGGATAACCCTGCGCAGGATCAACGGGCCGAGGCGCGTTAACGTTAGTCGGCGCCGTTAAAGATCATGCCGACGACTTTGTCGCGAAAGGGCTCCATCATGGCATGGGCCCTTGCAATATGCTGCTTCGTCGTCATGCCTGCACGCGTAACCAGAATGATGCTGTCGGATACGCTTGCCAGCAGCATGGCATCCGTCACCATCAACAGAGGCGGAGAATCGATGAATAGGATGTCGTAGCGTGCCGTGCAGTGCTCGATCAACCGTTCCATCCGGGAGGAGCCGATAAGCTCTGCAGGACGCGATTGGATCGGCCCGGCGGGAAGCAGGTCCAATCGATCGACGCTCCTCGATTCGGTACAAGCCTGTTCGGGCTCCGTGAAGCCCGATAGAATGGTACTGAGTCCGGAGCGATTCGGCATGTCCATATAGAAATGGAGATTCGGCCTGCGAAGGTCGCCGTCCATAAGCAGTACGCGATGGCCGGCCTGCGCACTCAGAATCGCAAGGTTCATCGCGATCGTCGATTTACCCTCGCCGGGCATCGGGCTCGTCACTAAGACGACCTTCTTGCCGTGGTCGAACGCAACATGCTTAATTGTCGTGAGAATCGCCCGATAGGATTCGGCGATCTGCGAATCCGATTCCGTCTGCGTAACCATAAGCGTTGTATTCCGTCTGGATGCCATAGTAGAGTCACCGCTTTACGATAGGATCGAATGCTTGCGCTTCTTGCGATCGAACTTCGGAATCGAGCCGAGCAGCGGATAGTCAGCCGCCTTGACCAGTTCTTCCTCGGTTCTGACTTTGGTATCGAGCAGGTGAAGGACCAAGATCAGGACTGCGGACGCAAATACGGCGAGGACGAACGAGACGAACACATTGAATTTCTTCCTCGGCTTGACCGGGATCGGATCTTCCAGACGTTCGGCGGAATCGAGAATCTGCACATTGTCGATCGTCATGACTTGCGGCAGCAATCGGCTGAACGTCTCGGCAACCCTGTTCGCCAATTCGGTGGCTTGCGCATAGTCCGTACTGGTTACGGTGACGGTAATGACCTGCGAATTCGGGGCAGAGCTGACCGTGAGCATCTGGATCAACGAACGGTACGTGAGGTCACCGCCATACTGCTCCACCACGGGCACCAGGATGCGCTTGCTGCGTATGATATCCTTGTACGTGCCGATTAATTTCTCGTAGACGAGCACGTCATTGAGCGAAGGGTTGTTCTCCGAATTCCGGTCATTCACAAGCAAGGTGCTGGAATTGCTATAGTACGGGGTGAAGAAGAAGTAGTTCAGGTATACCGCGAAGGAAGCGACAACCGTGACAATGACGGCCATGAGCCATAACCGTCTGCCGATAATGCGAAGAACGTCGAACAGCGTAAGATCCGTCACAATCCAAGGCTCCTTATCGATAGGTACCTTGATGCGCCGATCAGGCGCGATCGGCGCATCAGGGAGCAGCCATGCTCTCGGTTACAGGGTGAAAGGGAAGAAGTTGAGCAGGGATCTAGCCTTCGACCCGCGTGTCGAGCGAGTGCGGGAATGACCGGAATGCTTATCTTTCCGAGGCGGAAGACCGGAATCTAGCAGCTTCCCGGGGTTGGCCGCGGCTTCGTAGGAACTCTGATGTTCCGTGCCAGCGGGATCCGTCAAGCCATCGGGTAGACCAGCCGGGTCGATAACCAAGTAACCCTGCAGGCGCCACTTCATGCTCCATTGCGAGTCGCCCGTCACGAATACGATCTGGGATACCGTGACCGGCAATTGCTGCGCTAGGGCTTGCAAGTACGTATTATCATCGGAATAGTCCCTTGTGTCATAAGGCGCGCGCGTGACATCGACGAATTGGTTGGTGATCAGCTTGCTGCCTGGCATAGCGCTTACACGAGCGATGGCGTCGAGAATGTGCTGCAGTTGAGCCTGATCCTCCATTACGGCATGAAGCCGATCGGCGTAATAGGGGCTGAGAATGACTTCGTGACGCTTAAGCCAGGGTTCCAATTGGGTATAACAGACAGGGATAGAGGTGCTGTCCAGCATGATGATCTTGTTCTTCATGCCATGAAAGTCGAGTGTGGTTCGAGCTGGAATGGATGTGGGGTCTTGGTTGTCGATGTCTGAGCTGCGTATTGTGCTTGGGGGTATGGCACGATCGATCAACTGTTGATAGGTGTCGCTGCGACAGTAGATGAAATGATTCCCGCGGCGATTATCCAGCATGAGCAGGAATACCAAGCCGGTGTCGGATGTAAATTCATGCAGCACCGCCTTGTGCGATCGCATGCGCCTGGTGGCGATGATGGTCCGAACGGTTAGTTCGATCTCTGTGCCCAGATGACTGACAAAGAGGTAGATGCGATAGGGCAGTTGGTTACGGTCGTAAGCGATGTCGGTCACGTATAGACGTATTTCCCCATAAACGGTCAACAATCGCTTAGAGGATTTGATCCACATTGCCTATTCATCACCACCTCAAATGACATTCCATTAGGAAATTGTACCATAATATTCGGGAAGGGGGTATAGTCCTATTGGACCTCATGCCTCCTGAATACGGACTGATTATGGCAGTAATCCGATAGCTTGCGAATCGCCTGCTCGGGCATGGGATCGAACTCGGCCGCGATGCGGTAGGCTTGGCTTGCGAACGGGGTGACGCGCATGACTTCGCCGTACAGCTCGAACGCTTCGGCGATGCCGGGCAGCTTGAAGTTGAACTGCACATACACAGGGTACAGCAGGCGCGCATTCGTGATAAAAGATATTCCGCCGCCGGACAGCTCCGTGATCTGAGCCGCGAACGGCACGCCGCGATGCGTCGCTTGACGGCGAAGCCCGACGATTCGGCATTCGACAGGAAGCCGTTCAGGCAGCGTGAAGCGCGTGAAACGGCGATTCTGCCGAACCTGAAGCTCGCTAGGCGCGAGCAGCGTTACATAATAAGCGCCACGGATCGTCTGGACGCGAGCAAGCTCGACAAAAGCATGGTAGAGGATTCCTGCGTGACGGTAAGAAATCTCGATGAACTGCGGATCGCGCAGTTCGGCGAGCGGAATGGCAGCAGCATTGACGCTAACGGTGACCGTGAATTCGCGATCGTCCGCATCGTGAAGCTCGAATGTATCTTCGAGGCAGTATGGCTGGCCGTCAGGACCAACCCCTGCAATAAGGACGCCGATCGCCATCGACTGTGCAATCATGCGATTACGCCGTGCTTCGGACCAGTTCATTCGGTCGTCACCTGCCGTCCTTCCAAGGATATGATTCCTTACCATCATAGCGCAATTCGACGAATTCTGACAATGGAATTCGGGCGAAAGTATCCTTGCAAGGGCGGGGCGGCTGCGTTAACGTAGAGGGAGCGATGCGAACTTGTGGAACTGAAGGGGGAGAAGCGCATGAGTACGTCCAAAACATTGCGATGGGTCACGTTCGGGCTCGAGGCATTCCTAGGCATTCCGTTCGTCGGGGCTTCGGTCATTCTGGGCTTCTTCTGGACGCCGCTGCTCGTCATGCTCGTGCTTCATATCGTGACATTGAACATCTGCATTAAGGAACGGACGGATCGGGCAGGCAGCATTCTGGGCATTGTTGCCTCCGCGATCGGGTGGATCCCTTTTGTCGGCATGGTCATGCACTGGGTTACGGCAATCGTCCTCTTGATCAGCGCGCTGAAAAAGGAACAAGACCATTACGTTACGCCGCCGCCACCGCCGCCTTCCTCTTTCTAGAAAAGAGTGCAATTGCGAACCCGCACACCGCTTGGTGGGCGGGATTTTTGTCGTTGACAAACGGTCGGCGCCGCCATACAATGAATAATACCAAGTAATATAATCGGAATAAATGGTTATATCGGATAAGGAGCGGATCAAGATGGAAAAGGCACTGACGCTGCGGCACGAACAGCTGGAGCTGGCCGCAACCTTGCATTACCCAAAGAAGCCCGAAGCTTGCGAATCGAAGGCGCCGGCGGTCATCATCTGCCACGGCTTCGTCGGCAGCCGAGTCGGGGTGAACCGCCTGTTCGTGAAGACGGCGCGGGCATTGGCAGATGCCGGATATTACGTGCTGCGGTTCGACTACGGCGGCTGCGGCGAGAGCACGGGCGACTACGGCGCGCTCGGCCTGGACGCGATGATCGACCAGACGCGCACGGCGCTCGACTATATGCTGGACATGGATTGCATTGATCCTCGGAATGTGACGCTGCTCGGCCACAGCTTGGGAGGCGCCGTCGCCCTGTTGACCGCCGTGCGGGATCGGCGCGTGAAGCACTTGATTCTGTGGTCTGCCGTCGGCTACCCGATGAACGATATCGTGCGGATCGTCGGACGCAAGGCGTACGACGAAGCGATTGAGAAGGGCAGCACGGATCACCTGGGCTATTCGCTGCAGCCTGTGTTCTTCCAATCGCTGGCCGAGCATCAGCCGTTCGAGGCCGCTCGGCGGTTCGGCGGCGACGTGCTGCTCCTGCACGGGACGAGCGACGACGTGATCCCGGCGGATTACGCCTTCTTGATGCAGAAGGTGTTCTGGATGCGGAACGGCGGCGTGTGCGATAAGGAGATTATTTTCCAAGCGGATCACACGTACTCGACGCGCGCGCACCAGGAGGAAGCGATACGGCACTCGCTGGACTGGCTGATTCTGCGGGAGAAGCGGCAGCAAGACTGGCAGCACTGGAGTATCTAGGGGGGCAATTGTTAACACGATGTAACGCTGCGAGGTTTATTCGACGTCGAATCTTGAACGCTGGCGAAAAATCCGGTGCTCATGTAGCTTTGACTACAAGCGTATGCTTCCGATGTGCGTTTCTTACGAAACGCTGGAGCTCCTCATTTTCTACTATCGTCCAACCTTCTCGGTGCTGACGACCGGCTTTTTGGGAAGTTTTTTGGGGAATAGAATAGACAATATCAATGGTGACAGCCTGCTGTCACCTTATTTTGTTATGATAGGGATAGATACGCTACGGGCTAACGGACACAGGTGACGCTATTGGCTGGTAGTCGAGGGGTTATGGAATGTAACGGACAGGGGAGACTTTATTGGCGTGATTGCGGCCGGATTGAGAAGGATTCGGCTTGATAAGGTCACGTCAGTCCGTTAGAAATTCAGAATGCGCCGAATTCGAGGAATAACGTCTGCGCGGTCCGTTAGAATCGCTGCAGGTTCGTGAATTCGAAGAAAAGCGTATAGCACCACATGGTCCGTTAGAATCGCTGCAGGTTCGTGAATGCGAAAAGACGTTGGAGTTGGGGTAAGCAAGGTAAGCAAGGTAAGCAACAGAGATGAAGGAGGCTGTGCCTGGATATGGCTGAATTATTGAAGGACCGCTTCACGCGGGAGCTGCTGGAGCATTTTGCGGACGGGGTGCGGGAGGCGTATCCGGCCTTCGACCAGGCTGCCTTCCTCGCGGCTGTGTTCGACGAGGAATGGGCGGGCAAGGAGCTGAAGCAGCGATTCCGCGCGATTACGCTGGCGCTCGGCAAGACGCTGCCGGCCGATTATCCCGCCGCGATCGAGGTGCTCGAGGCGATCACGGACCGGTTCCGCGGGTTCGAATACTTATTCTTCCCGGACTTCGTGATGGTCTACGGCCAAGACGATTGGGACACGTCGATGAGAGCGCTCGAGCGGTTCACGATGGCGTCCAGCTCGGAGGAGGCGGTGCGCCCGTTCATCAAGCGCGATCCGGAGCGGATGATGGCGCAGATGATGGCCTGGGCGGAGCATCCGAACCACCACGTGCGCCGCTTGGCAAGCGAAGGCTGCCGCCCTCGCTTGCCTTGGATGATGGCGCTGGAGGACTTCAAGCGCGACCCGTCCCCAATTCTGCCGATCCTCGAGAAGCTGAAGGATGACGAGTCGGAGTACGTTCGCCGCAGCGTGGCGAACAACCTCAACGACATCACCAAGGACCATCCGGCGCTCGTCATCGAGCTCGCGCACCGCTGGTACGGCGCGAGCGAGCGGACCGACGCGATCTTGAAGCATGCCTGCCGCACGCTCCTGAAGCGCGGCATTCCGGAGGTGCTGGCGCTGTTCGGTTTCGGGCAAGACGCGGCGGTGACGGTCAGCGGCTTCCGACTGGAGTCGGCCGTCGTGCCGATGGGCGGCGATTTGGTGTTCGCGTGGGAGCTGCTGCAGGAAGCGGACGAGCCGGTGCTTGTGCGCATCGACTACGCGATCGACTACGTGAAGAGCAGCGGGAAGACTTCGCGCAAGGTGTTCAAGCTGTCGGAGCGCAGCATGCCGCCGGGCAGCGCGTCCTACTCCCGCAAGCAGTCGATGCGGGACATGACGACGCGCAAGCATTACCCGGGGACGCATCGGGTCACGCTGATCGTCAATGGACGTGAGACCGACAGCGCCGCGTTCGAACTGTTCCGGCCTGCGGGCGAAGGGGGCTGACGCATGAAACGCATTCTCTATATCGAGGACGATCGAGAGATCGGCGGCTGGGTGAAGGAGGAGCTGGAGCAGAAGGGATACGCGGTGACCTGGCTGCCATCCGGCGAATTGGCCGAGGCGGAGGCGCATCGCCATGATCTGGTCGTCCTGGACGTCATGCTGCCCGGCTTGGACGGCTTCACGATCGGCCAGCGGCTGAAGCGGGCTTGGCCGGATACGCCCGTGCTGATGTTGACCGCCCGGACGGCTGTCGAGGACAAGCTGCACGGCTTGCAGTTCGCCGACGACTATGTGACGAAGCCTTTTCACGCGGAGGAGCTGGCGGCCCGGATCGAAGTGCTGCTCAGACGATTCGGTACGGCATCTCCGACCGTGCTGTCGCTCGGCCATATCCGCGTCAATCAGACCGACAATACGATATGGGACGAGCGCACGCAGCGCGAGATCATCCTCACGGGCAAGCAGTATCAGATTCTGATGTACATGCTGCAGCATAAGAATCGGGTGCTGACGAAGGAACAGATCTATGAAGCGGTATGGGGCGAAGCCTACATCGAGGGGGATAAGACTTTAATGGTCCACATTCGTCACCTTCGGGAAAAGATCGAGGCCGACCCGAGCGCGCCTGCGATATTGGAGACGATCCGCGGCATCGGCTACAGGGTGCGCGCATGAGGGCGAATACGCTGCTGAAGCGGTACATGTGGACGAGCTTCATGTTCGTGACGCTGCTGCCGATCGCGATTCTGAGCGTGTCGGCCGGCATTTTCCCGTCCAGCGAAGGCGGAACCGAAGAAGTCCAGCGCTACGAGCAGGCCGCCTACTACATCGGCCTGATCGTCGCGCTGTTCGTGATCACCTCCTGGCTATTCTTCTACCGTATTCGGCGCAGGCTCTTATCCTTGCAGCAGGCGATGACAAGTCAGTCGGACAGCGGGATTCCGGCTCCCGTCGCAATCGAGAAGCGGGATGAAATCGGGCGACTGTCGGAATCGTTCAACCGGATGATCGAGCAGCTCGAAGGAAGCAGACGGCGCGAGGGCGAGGAGGAGGCGCTGCGGCGCCAGCTGATCGCGAATCTGTCGCATGATCTGCGAACGCCGCTCACCGCGATGCGCGGACATGCCAGCCGATTGGCGAAGGAGTCCTTAAGCGAGCACGGTCAGGAGTCGTTGCAGCTACTGGACGATCGGATTACGCATATGGGGAAGCTGATCGATGACCTGCTGGCGTATACCCTCATTACCTCCGGCAAATATCCCTATCGCCCTGTGCGAGTCGATGTGGTCCGCTTGGTGCGGGCGTCGATCGCTGCGTGGTACCCGGCCTTCGAGAGCAAGGGGTTCCGCGTGGAGGCGGAGCTCCCGGAAGAAGCGACGTTCTACTGGGAAGCCGACCAGCAGTGGCTGGAGCGAATAATGGACAATTACTATCAGAACATCATTCGCCATGCGAGCAGCGGAGCCTATATCGGCATCCATGTTGACGTGGAACGGGAGACGATCCGGATCGATGACCATGGCCCCGGGATGGACGAGCCGACTATGGAGAAGGGGGGCGGCAT
>JAEWJS010000105.1 GCA_023386495.1 Bacillota bacterium
GGCCCAGGCTGCGCCGGCGATGCCCAGCGCCGGCACGAGCGCGGCGTTAAGCGCTGCCTTGAGCAGCGCCGAGAGCAGCAGCAGCGCGGCGGCCAGACGCGCGCGGCCGAGCCCTTGAAGCGCCGCAGCCGTGACGGCGCCGAGCGTACCCGCCCATGCGGCGGACACGACGATGGCTAACGTGCCTGTTGCGGCGCCGTCAGCGTATAGCATCATATTGATCGGCCTGGCAAGCAGCAGCAGGCCAAGGCTCGCGGCGAGCCCCAGCGTCCACGCGAATCGCGCGGCCATCGCGGCTTGCGCCGCTGCCGCCTGCATGCCCGCTTCGGCATCCCCGCCTCGGCCCGCTCCCCCTACGGCCTGCCGCTTCGATCTCGCGGCCGCCATGCCGGGCACCATCGCGCCGGCAATCGCGCCGGCTGTCATCACGACGAGCGCCGTCAGCGGCTGGCCCCGGCTATATAGCCCGAACAGCGCCATCGCCTCTTGCGCCGCCAATCCCTCTGCCGCCAGCAAGCCCGGTACCGTGAACGAATCGACGATGCCGGCGAGCGGCACGGCAATCGATGCGAGCGCAGCCGGCAGCCCGACCGCCGCCAGCAGCCTCGCATCTGCCCCCAGCCTCGAGCGGCCTCTCTCGCGTACGGACGTCGCGGCAGCCTTCTCGACAGGCTGGCGGCTGCGATGCGCCTGCCAAGCGCGCAGCATGACGGCCAGCCCGGCTGCGCCGCCGAATGCCGAGCCGAGCGTTGCGCCTGCGGCCAGCGCGCCGTCTCCCCAGCCCAGCTGCCAGCCGACGGCGAGGAGGATCAGCATCGCGGCGACGCGTACAGCTTGCTCCGCTATCTGCGATGCCGCCGACGGTCCCATCTGCTCCAACCCTTGAAAATACCCGCGAAGCGCGGCCAATACCGGCATGCACCAGAGCGCGATAGCCGACATGCGGATCGCCTGCGCGGCCTCCCTGTCGCCGATCCAGCCGGCGAACGTCTCCGCCCCGAACCACATCGCCGCGAAGCCGACGGCGCCTGTCACGCTCATGAGAAGGATCGCCGTCCGGATCAGCTGCCAACCCTCCGTACCCCGCCGTTCCCGCTCCGCCACGAGCATCGACAGCGCGACCGGAATGCCCGCCGACGCCAAGAACAGCAGCAGCTGGTAGAACGGATACACCGCGCTGTACAGGCCGAATACCCGGTCGCCGGCGATGTTTTGCAGCGGGATTTTCTGCAGGGTGCCGATCACCTTCGAGATAATCGCCGCGCCGCCTAGGAGCGCCGCCCCCCGTAGCCATCCTCCGCCGCCATCCCGCGTCTTGCCCGCCGCGGACAAGCCTGCCGCTGCCGTCTCCGCTTCTCCGCGCCGCGCCTCCGATTCCGTAATTCGCTTCATCGCACCATTCGTCACCGCCCGCTCATGTCTGCCTTTTCAGGCCCTAGGCATCCATTATACCCCATTATGCGCGCGGCGGTCCTCCTTTTGCATGCCAATGCCGCCCCTCACGGTAAAAAGGAGCTTCCGCATCCGCGAAAGCCCCATTATCGACTACAAGTTACTGCTCCATCTGTTTCGCAAGGAAGCCCGCTGCCGTCTCGGCCATCTTGACTTCCATGTTCGCCATCGTCACGTTCTCTTCCTTGCTGACGAGAATAACTGCGCCGATCGGATCGCCGCCTGCAATAATCGGTGCCGCTACGAACGACGTGTAGTCATCCGACGTGTCCTTCACCAGCTCGAACGATCCGCCGCCGGCTTCGGCAATCGGCTTGCGATTCTCCATGCACTGCTCCAGAATCGCCCCTACCGGCTTCTCCATGAACTCCTTCTTCGATGCGCCCGCCACCGCGATGATCGTATCCCGGTCGCAGATAATCGCCGTGTGTCCCGTGCTCTCGAATAACGATTCTGCGTATTCCTTTGCGAAGTCGCCAAGCTCCCCGATCGGGGAATATTTCTTCAGGATCACTTCTCCGTCGCGATCGACGAATATTTCCAGCGGGTCGCCCTCTCTGATGCGCAGCGTACGGCGGATTTCCTTCGGAATAACCACACGTCCGAGATCATCGATACGGCGAACAATTCCAGTTGCTTTCATGTCTAGATGCCCCACTTTCCTTGAAGATTGTGAATCGACTGGAGGAACGGCTTCTATCTCGTGTTCGTGAAGATTCTGCAGCTGGGAGTGCAAGGAGCACACGCGGGACGCCTCGATCCGTTCTGCCCGCTCCGGCGTTCAGCGCTCGCGGCGAGTGATAGCGAATCTGACCATAGTATTCATCCCTACCCATTTTCTTATACGCCGCTACCCCAGTGCGCCTAAGCAATTGGCCTGCGGTCGAGATGGATGCGCGGGCCGGCTTCCGCTTCTGCTGCCTTTAGAATGCCCCGACATTCGCGTTGCCACACTTCCCGTAATTTGGAGGAACCCCTACCTTAACAGCCGTGTACGCAAAAACGGCCTCAGTCCCGGAAATCCGGGACCAAGGCCGTCTACGAGATGCTATTGGGGCAATGCGTGCCTTATTCCTTGGCAGCGTCGCCTTCCGTGCCGGCTTCGGCACCGTTGCCTGCCGATTCGCCCGCGTCATTGCCTGCGTCGTTACCAGCGCCTTCAGCCGGCGTCTCTTCACCAGCAGGGGCTTCTTCCTTCGGAAGATCAACCTTGATCTCCAGCTTGTCTTGCTCTGCCATCATGTACTCGTTCAGCTTCGGATTCGCCAATGTCTCGCGGATCATCGACTTTTTCGCATCCGGCAGCTTGTCGTACGCCATCTCTTCACGCTTCTCGACCTTCATGACATGGTAGCCGAACGAAGACTTGACCGGCTTGCCGATCTCGCCGATCGCTTGCGTGTTCGCAGCTTGCTTGAACTCCTCGACCCAGCCGCCGGCCTCCTTGTCTTCATACAAGCCGCCGGCTTCCTTCGAGCCGCCGTCGTCGGAGTACTCCTTCGCGAGCGCCGTCCAGTCGCCGCCTGCGTCCAGCTTCGCCTTCACTTCTTCGGCGCGCTTCAGTGCTTCATCCTCAGTGCGCAACTCTTCCTGCGTATTCGGATCGATCGTGCCGACCAGAATATGGCGAACGCTGACGACGTTGTAATCCCCCGGCGCTTTGTCGAACTCCGCCTTGATCGCGTCGTCCTTCACTTCAGCCATGTAACCTTGGCGCTTGCGCTCGACAACCTCTTGCGCTTGCACGAGCAGATCGACGAATTTGCCCGCTTCGGCGCTCGTCAGACCGGATCTGTCCATCAGCTGTTTGAGGTCCTCCGCGCTCTCGCCATCCTTCAGCGCTTGCTCCAGCTGTCCAACGAACGTCTCGGAGCTCTCCTTCGCCAGCTTCTTATCTTCATCCGTAGCTTGCTTCGCGAATTCTTTGAATGTAATGTAGCGCTTCAGCTCCGATTCCTTGAAGCTCGGATCGATATACAGATACATCGCCGTCTGCGGATTCGTGATCTCCAGCATCGTGATGTATTTGTCGAATTCCTTCTGGCTTACTTTGCCGCCGTCCTTATAGGTTGCGACAGCTTGTCCTTCTCCGGCGCCGGGCATCGCTGCCCCGCCGTCCTTCTTGCCGCCGCATGCGGCCGCCATCGTCACGACGAGCACCAGAACTACCGCTAATAGCGGTAGGCGCCGCCATGCCGATCCGCGTTTATTGAGCAACATCTTGAAGTTCCCCTTTCGATTTAAGAGCTTGCTCATATTGTAGCAGATACTTCTCCAACATTTCCAATTTCTCCGGATCGGCCAGTCCTTTGCCGCGCAGTTGGATCACCGGCGGGGATCCGTCGGCAACGGATACGCGGGTGAAGCGGTTCTCGAACGCCAGGTTCAGCTTGTCGATCTTCTTCGTATCCATTCGCGCCGCCTCTTGCACCGCGAAGCGCAGCGCGAGATCCTCGCCGCGCTGGCTGATCTGCTCGATGCCGTAGGCGCGGCCGAACAGCTTCAGGCGTGCGACAGCGAGCAGATTGTCGACCGCTTCCGGCAGGTCGCCGAACCGATCGACCAGCTCCTCGCGCAGGTCCTCGGACTCTTCCCGACTCCGAATGACGGCAACCTTCTTATAGATCTCGATCTTCTGGATGCTGTCATAGATGTAATCCGAAGGCAGGTAAGCATCCATGCTGAGATCGATCTGCGTCGTAATTTCGCGCTCCGCCTTCGCTTCTTCGCCGAACATTGCGGCCTTGCGCTTCGCGATCTCGTCGGCCAGCATCTGCGAATACAGGTCGAAGCCGACCGATGCGATGAAGCCGTGCTGCTCCGCGCCTAGCAGATTGCCTGCGCCGCGGATCGACAAGTCGCGCATGGCGATCTTGAAGCCTGAGCCGAGCTCGGTGAATTCCTTGATCGACTGCAGCCGCTTCTCGGCAACCTCCGTCAGCACCTTATCGCGCTGGTACGTAAAGTAGGCGTATGCAATCCGGTTGGACCGCCCGACCCGTCCGCGCAGCTGATACAGCTGGGACAAGCCCATACGGTCGGCATCATGCACGATCAACGTGTTCACGTTCGGGATATCGACGCCCGTCTCGATAATGCTCGTGCTGACGAGCACGTCGGATTCCCCGTCCAGGAAGTCGAGGATCGTCTTCTCGAGCTCCTGCTCGGACATCTGCCCGTGGCCGACGGCGACGCGCGCCTCCGGCACGAGCGCATTGATCTGTTCTGCCATCTGATAGATGCCCTGCACGCGATTGTAGAGGTAATACACTTGTCCGCCCCGCGCCAGCTCCCGTTCGATCGACTCGCGCACGAGGGACGGGCTGTATTCCACCACATACGTCTGCACCGGGAAGCGATTTTCCGGCGGCGTCTCGATGACCGACAGGTCGCGCACGCCGAGCATCGACATATGAAGCGTCCGCGGAATCGGCGTGGCCGTCAAGGTCAAGACGTCCACGTTCGTCTTCAGCTTCTTCAGCTTCTCCTTGTGGGAGACGCCGAACCGCTGCTCTTCGTCGACGATGAGCAGCCCCAGATCCTTGAAGATCACATCCTGCGACAGCAGGCGATGCGTGCCGATGACGACATCCACCGTGCCGGCCTTCAGCCCTTTCATCGTCTCGTTCTGATCCTTGCGGGAGCGGAACCGGCTGAGCACCTGAATATTGAACGGATAGCCGGAGAATCGTTCACGGAACGTCTCGTAATGCTGCTGGGCCAGAATGGTCGTCGGCACGAGCACGGCAACCTGCTTGCCCTCGATCGCCGCCTTGAAGGCAGCACGAACCGCAACCTCGGTCTTGCCGTAGCCGACGTCGCCGCAGAGCAGCCGGTCCATCGGACGCGGCGTCTCCATATCCTTCTTGATCTCTTCGATCGCCCGCAGTTGGTCGCGCGTCTCGTCATACGGGAACATCGCTTCGAACTCCTGCTGATACGGCGTATCGCGTCCGAAGCCGAAGCCCGTCGTCTCCTGGCGTTCGGCATACAGCTTGATCAAGTCGTCCGCGATGTCCTGAACCGATGAACGAACCTTGTTCTTGACCCGCGTCCATTCGCTGCCGCCCAGCTTATAAATCTTCGGTTCCTTCTCTTCGGAGCCGACGTACTTCTGGATGAGGTCGATCTGATCGATCGGGACGGACAGCTTATCGCCGCCCGCATACAGAATGTGCAGATAATCCTTATGGATGCCGCCGATCTCGAGCGTGCCGATCCCCATATATTTGCCGATGCCGTGATTCTGATGGACGACGTAATCGCCGACCTTCAGCTCCGTATAGCTCTTGATCCGCTCGGCATTGTCGATCTTCTTATCGATCTTGCGTGCCTTCCGCTGCTTCTGCGAGAACATTTCGCCCTCGGTAATGACGACCAAGTGCGCGGCCGGCAGCTCGAAGCCGCTCTGCAGGTTGCCCTCCAGCATGGTCGGAAGCTCGATGCCGTAGTCCACCAGCACCCGCTTCATCCGATCCATGCGCTCGCTGCCCCCCGCCAGCATGATGACGTTGACATTCGACTTGCGCCAGCGCTCCATCTCTGCCTTCAATACATTCATCTGTCCGTGAAAATCCTGCATCGCCCGGCTCATGACGTTCACGATATTTTGCGGCTGCGTATGCGGAATCTGGCGCAGGAATAGCGATAGGAATAAGGTCGGGAACGGCCGATGATACAGAATCTGATCGGTCTCCTTGGCAAGTTGAAAGCCGGGCAGCGACTTGCCGTTCGAGAGCAGATGCGTAGCCCACTCGCTCTCATCCCGCTCCAGCTGCTTGGCGGTCTCGATCAGCCGCGTCGGTTCGTCCACCACGAGCATCGTATCGGACGGCACGTAATCGAACAGCGTCTCCCGCTCCGGATAGAGCAAAGCGATATATTTATAGATTTCGGGAAAATACACCTGCTGCCGCAGCTTCTCCAGCTCCGAGCCGATCTCTTCGCGCAGGCGATCCTTGGCGAGCCGGTCCGTCATCTTCTCCAACTGCTTCTCGAGCAGCTCGGATGCATGCTGCGCCGCGTTCGCCTGCCGGCGGCCGTCGGCCATCACTTCCTTGCATGGCGGCACAACGTACGCATTCAGCTTATCGATCGAGCGTTGATCGGCCGGATCGAATGAACGGATCGAGTCGATCTCGTCGTCGAACCACTCGACGCGGAAGGCAACCGGCGCGGTCAGCGGATAGAAGTCCGCGATGCCGCCGCGCACGCTCATCTCGCCCTTGTTCTCGACGCGGTCGACCCGCTCGTAGCCCAGCTCTACCATACGGAGCAAGAACGCTTCCATCGGCAGCGTCGCGCCTACCTGAAGCTCAATCTGAGCTTCCGCCATGAAGCTCTTCGTCGGCAGGTACCGCCGCACGCCGGAGAACGGCACGACAACAACCCCGCGAAAGCCGCGCGACAGCCGGAGGAGTACGTCCATCCGCTGCGCCAGCGTTTCCGGGCTCGATATAGCCGCTTCGGCCGCTACCAGCTCATTGGCCGGATAGAGCAGCACTTCGCCTTCGGACAAGCATTCCTGCAGGTCTTCGGCCATTTTCTGCGCGGCGAACATATTGTGCGTCACGACCAAGAGCGGGCGCTGCAGCCTCTGGCGAAGCGCCGCGATCATCACTTGCCTCGAAGAGCCGGCAAGACCGGATACGAGCTGCTCGCGCATGCCTTGCTCATAGCCGGTCAGCACGTTCTGTACGTCACGGTCTAACGCGAATGCCTCCATTAACGTCTTCAACGTAAAGGACACCTACTTTCTTATCGAAAGAGCCACTTGTGATCGCGATGTATTTCGAGAAGTTAATTCGACGTCGAATCTTGAACGCTGGCGCAATTTCCGGTGCTCACGTAGATCTGTCTACAAGCATATGCTTCCGATGTGCGTTTCCTACGGAAACGCTGGAGCTCCTCAATTGCTACCATCGTCCAACCTTCTCGGCGCTGACAACTGGCCATTATAAATTTTATGTGCACACAGGAAAAAGAGCCTCGGCGACAGAAACGCCCAGGCCGTAATCAGCGTCTATTGCGAGGCATGCCGGCTCGACACATGGAATACTTCCCTTCTGGGAAGCCGTCCGTGTCATAGCTTACTGCAGCGGACTCTCCACCAGCAGCAATTCCGGATTGGCCTCCAACGCTTCGCGGCAATAGTCGCAGACGACCTTAACCGTCACATCGCCGTTCGCGTTATACGCTATTATATCGCTGCGCTCTTCGGGGGTCAAGGAATGGAAGCCTAGTCTCGTCTCGGTGAGATCGGACTGGTCCAGCGATCCGATCGACGTCCGGCAATGCCGGCAAACATAATTCACAGCCATTGTATGCCTCCTGATAATCCGGTATACCTCCAGTATGCCCGGAATCAGGGAAAACTAACGGTTATACTTTGCCATCGTCTCCTCATAGGGATGGGATAGCGCAAATTCGACCGCATCGCAGGCCGACTGCACCATCGCCGCAAGCGGCTCATGCTCCGCCTTGGGAAATGGGGACAGGACGTAATCCGCAATGTTCATGCCGGGTGCCGGACGCGAGATTCCCATGCGCACGCGGTTGAACGTCTGCGTACCGGTGTGCTGGATAATCGACTTGATGCCGTTGTGCCCGCCGGCGCTGCCTTGGTAACGCAGCCGAATGCGGCCGATCTCCGTATCCAGATCGTCATAGATGACGATCAGATCGTCAAGATTCGCCTTATAGTAGTCCATGAATGCGCGAATCGTCTCGCCGGAGAGATTCATATACGTCATCGGCTTCAGCAGATAGACCTTGGTTCCCTGCACATTGCCTTCGCCGACCAATGCCTTGAACTTGCTCTGGCTAACCGGGACGCCCCACCTGCGCGCCAGCTCGTCGACGGCCATGAATCCGACATTATGACGCGTCGACTGATAATTCGAGCCCGGGTTACCCAAGCCGACAATCCATTTCATGCGGTATCTCTCCTCTTTCCCTATAAAAAATGAATATTCTTATAAAAATGTCGGCTTGCCTGCAACGATTGTTCGCTCTCAATGGTCATTATAGGGAGAGGTGATAACATGGTCAATGATATGTTGCCTGATTTGTTCGCCGATACGTGTGTTTATTACAACGGACAGCGGCTCACCGAAGACCGTCATTTTTACGATCATATCTTGCACGATGTCCCTATCCAAGTCTACTTGGCGTCGGAGCATTGCGATGTCGGGTTTATCTCGCAATTCTGCAGTCGCTATGTGCATATTGCAGACTTACGCTACGAACGCGATCGATTCACCTTCATATCCAGGCCGGGATATTAATTGCCGCGCTGCCATGCAGGAAAGCTGCCCCATCGCTCAAGAGCGGTGGGGCAGCTTGTATTCTAGCAGCTAAGCCTCGGTATTGACCTCTTCGTGCTGTGCTTCTCCCGCTCGAGAGGTTGCCTCAATCGATTCGACTTCCGCGTTCTCTGCCTCTTCCTCCGTCAGATCCTTCTGCGGCGCCAGGATCGTCACGACGACCAATTCCGGATCGGTACGCATCGTGACGCCTTGCGGCATCTTCAGATCGCCAGCGAGAATGTTCTCCCCGATCTGCAGGCTCGAGATATCGACGGCAATGACCTCCGGAATGCTGCCCGGCAGGCACTGAATCTCGAGCTCGTGAAGCATGGCTTGCACGATGCCGCCTTCCCGGTCGCCCGGTGCCGTGCCGTGCAGCTCAAGACGGGCTTGCGTCCGAACGGCGCGGTTCATATCGATCTGGTGAAAATCGCAATGCAGCAAATGCCGGGACAGCGGATCGCGCTGCACGTCGGTCAGCATGACGGGCTGCGTGCCGATGGAAGGCACCGTCAGTTGGACGACGGCATTCGCATTGGAGCGAATTAGCTGCAGCAGTTCCTTCTCCTCGATCGCGATCGGCGTCGACTTGCCGATGTTCTTGCCGAACACGACACCCGGCACCTTGCCGCGATTGCGCAGCTGGCGAAGGTCGTTCTTCGTCTCAACGCGTCTTTCCTCTGCATGAATGGTAAGCGTCATAAGGGAACCTCCTCTTGCCTTCTATCGATTCCCAATTATTCTTGCCATTCCGCTCCGGGATTAACCCTTGCTCGTACGCTCCTTCTTCGCCTTCGCGCGGGCACGGATTTTCTCCGCATAGCCTTCCTTGTTCACCTGGCGCTCGCGCGCGATCGCCAGATCATTGGCATCCACGTCATGCGTAATCGTCGAGCCTGCCACGACATAGGCGCCTTCGCCGATGCGGATCGGCGCAATCAGGTTGCTGTTGCTGCCGATGAAGGCATTGTCGCCGATCTCGGTCTTGAACTTGTTGTAGCCGTCATAGTTCACTGTGATGGCGCCGCAGCCGATATTGACGTCCTTGCCTACTACGGCGTCGCCGATGTAGCTCAGATGCGACACCTTGCTCCCCTCGCCGAGCGTGGCATTCTTCAACTCGACGAAGTCGCCGATCTTGCAGCCCTTGCCCAGGATCGAGCCCGGTCTCAGGTTCGCATACGGCCCTACGCTGCATTCGTCGGATACACTCGCTTCCTGCAGCACGGAGTGCTTGATCGTGACGCCGTCCCCGATCACGGTATCCGTAATGTCCGCATTCGGTCCAATGATGCAATCCTGGCCGATCACCGTGTTGCCGCGCAGCACCGTGCCCGGATAGACGATCGTGTCCGAGCCGATCTTCACGCCTGCTTCGATATAAGCCGCCGCCGGGTCGATGAATGTCACGCCTTGGATGAGATGCTGCTTCACGATGCGCTTCCGCATCAGCGTCTCCGCCTCTGCCAGCGCGACGCGATCGTTGACGCCGATCGCCTCTGCAGGGTCACTCGTGCAGTACGCCTGCACCGTATCGCCTGCGGACTGCAGAATTCCGATGACGTCCGTCAGATAGTATTCGCCTTGCGCATTGTCATTCTTCACTTGCGCGAGCGCCGCGAACAGCTTGCGGTTGTCGAAGCAGTAGGTGCCGGCGTTGATTTCCGTGACGAGCAGCTCCTCTGCCGTGCAGTCCTTATGCTCGACGATGCGCTCCACCTTACCTGAACCGTCGCGAATGATACGGCCAAGACCTGTCGGATCTGCAAAATGCGCCGTCAACAGCGTCACAGCCGCGCCGCTCGCTTCATGCGTGCTCAGCATGGCCTGAATCGTCTCCGACGTGATCAGCGGCGTATCGCCATAGAGGACGATCGTGGTGCCTTCTTCCGAACCGATTGCTTGTTCCGCCTGCATGACCGCATGTCCGGTACCCAATTGCGGCGACTGCAGCACGCATTCCGCGCGCTCGCCAACATATCCTTGCACCGTCTCCGCACCATGTCCGACCACGACGACCGTCCGGCTGCAGCCGGCTTCCTCGACGGCATCCAGCACATGCCCGACCATCGGTTTGCCGCATACCTGGTGCAGCACCTTATACAGCTTCGACTTCATCCGCTTGCCCTGCCCAGCCGCAAGCACAATCGCCATCTTATTCATCCCGTTATTTGCCTCCCGCTCCTCGGCCCAAGGCCGTATCTTTATGTTCTTTGCTTTGCATAGAACTATATCATATTTAACGACGCTTCTGCATCGCGATCACAACTAGGCCCTACATAAGAAAAGAGAGCCGAAGGCTCTCTTTTCTTAATAAAACCCATCATGCACCTTCTTCAATTACGGTTTCTTCCTCCGTCGCTGCGCGCTCGTATTCGGCAAGAACGGCGGCTTGAATCTTCTCCCGCGTCGTCGAAGAAATCGGGTGCGCGATATCCCGGAATTCTCCATCCGGAGTACGTTTGCTTGGCATAGCCACGAACATCCCATTATTGCCGTCAATGACGCGAATGTCATGAACAACAAATTCATTGTCAATGGTGATCGAGGCGATCGCCTTCATTCTTCCTTCGGAATTTACACGGCGGAGTCTAACATCGGTAATTTGCACTTGTGTTCACCACCTTTGCCTATCGAAGACTTGGTGTATAATTCCACATTCCTTGGCGAAATCCTTCTTGTTTTTGGAAATTTAACCGCCCGTTGATAAACTTTTTTTCAATCGCGGATGTTTTCGCCACTACTCGACAGGTATCGCTGCAATAAGCTCGATTTCGACAAGCACGTCCTTCGGCAGCCGTGCGACTTCGACCGTCGAACGTGCCGGCTTATGATCGCCGAAATAGGTAGCATAGATCGTGTTAAGCGCCACGAATTGCTCCATGTTCTTCAGGAATACCGTCGCCTTCACGACATCCGATAAGCTTGCGCCGGCTTCTGCCAATACAGCCTGCAGATTGCGGAATACCTGATGCGCCTGTTCCTCGATGCCGCCTGGCACAAGCTCGCCCTGCACGTTCAGCGGAATCTGGCCGGACGTGAACAACAGATTGCCGATTCGCACCGCCTGCGAATACGGACCGATCGCGGCAGGCGCTTCAGCCGAAGCGATCAAGGTGGGTCTAGTCGACATGAATAGTTCCTCCTAGGTTGAGAAATAATTACCGGGAATGATCGTCGTCTGCTTCGTCTTCAGATCGACCGCTGTCAGCTTCGCCAACGAAACATAGTCTTCCAGCAGCCTCTCCTCGGTGCCGAGTTCGCCGGATTCGACGAACACGCCGACGCCTGCGACCTTCGCATTGAATTCGAGCAGCAGATCCATCATCCCCTGGATCGTGCCTCCCGCCTTCATGAAGTCATCGATGATTAGGACGCGGGATTGCTCCCGCAGCGCCCGTCTAGCCAGCGACATCGTCTGAATCCGTTTGTTCGAGCCGGACACGTAGTTGATGCTGACGGCAGAGCCTTCCGTCACCTTGTTGTCGCGCCGCACGATGACAACCGGCAGATTCAGATACATCGAGGTTGCATAGGCCAGCGGAATGCCCTTCGTCTCGACCGTCATAATGACGTCGATCTCGCGATTCGCGAACGCCGATGCGAATATTCGCCCGACCTCGCTCATCAATGCCGGCTGTCCGAGCATATCGGTCATGTATAAGTATCCGCCTGGCAGCACGCGCTCCTGCTGCTCGAGCTGTCGGCATACGTCATGCATGACCGTAAGCGCCGCCTGCTTATCCGCCTTCGGAATGTACTTCACGCCGCCGGCAGCTCCCGCGAGCGTATGCAGTTCTCCGATCCCTTCGCCCTCGAACACTTCCTTGATAATGACGAGGTCTTCGCTAATCGAGGACTTCGCGGATTGATACCGATCGGCGAACGCTGTCAGCGATATTAACGTATGGGGGCGTGCCAACAAATATTGCGTCATTTCAACCAATCTAGCGCTCCGTTTCAATTTCTTCACGATGGTCCCCCCAATAAACCCGAATATTATACAGTCAATATATCATTTTTATACGGGTTCCATCAAGGAGCGCGTAAAGGTTATGTTAGCATTCTTACCACAAACACTTCTTTGCAGAAGCCACGAAGCCCATTATAGATCCTGACGGCCTTCGCTTCCTTGGCCACCAGCCCGAATACAGTCGGCCCGCTTCCGGACATCAATACGCCGTCTGCCCCAAGCCGCTGCATCGTCTCCTTCAGCTGCTGCACCTCAGGATAGAGCGACAGCGTAACCGATTCCAGCACATTGCCGAGCTCTTCGCACATGCAGTGGAATGATCCTTCCCGCAGCGCTTGGAGCATATTCGAGGTAGATGGATGCGACTCCAAGTCGCTCACGCGGAAGCGCCCGTACACATCTGCCGTCGACACGTTAATTGGCGGCTTAGCCAGCACGACCCAGCATTGCGGCGGCGCGTCGATCATCTCCAACTTCTCGCCCCTGCCCCGGGCGATCGCAGTGCCGCCGGTCACGCAGTACGGAATGTCGGACCCAAGCTCGGCGCCGAGATTCCGCAGCTCCTCGTCCGGTATGTTCAGACCCCAGAGCCGATTGAGCCCGCGCAGCGTCGCGGCAGCATCGCTGCTGCCTCCCGCAAGACCCGCCGCAACTGGGATATGCTTGTCCAGATGAATATAGACGCCTTTGCGCACGTCATACCGGTCCTTAATCAACCGGGCCGCTTGAAAGGCCAGATTCTTCTCGTCCAGCGGAATGTAGCCGGCCTGACTCGAGATGATGATCGTATCCCGCGGCAGCTCCTCCATCTCCAGCCGGTCCGCCAGATCGACCATCGTCATAATCATCTCGACTTCGTGGAAGCCGTCATTCCGTTTGTGCAGAACGTCCAGCAGCAAGTTGATCTTCGCCGGCGCCTTCTCATAGATCTTCATTCAACTACCACCTGTTCGCTTACAGACTGCTATCTCATTGGCTTTAACCGCATGGTTTGAAGTTTTTCCCTATTATATCAAATCGCTATCCGAAAAGCGAAAACGGCCCGCTGCCGCACGTTGTCCGCGCGGGCGGGCCGTTCTCTTGAAGCGATTCGATCCGGCTGTATCCTTCACGGTCTGTTCTTGTTCGCGACCGTCTGTTCAGCCAGCTGAATGGCTCGTTTCACCATATTGCCTGCATCCTTGGCTCGGATGCCGCCCCAGCCTTCCTTGGCTACGGTATCGTAGAAACCGAGGTCCTTCGCCAATTCAGTCTTGAACGACTCCGACATGACGCTTCTTCGTCTACGGCTCATCGAGACACCTTCCTCCAATTGAACTTGAAGTGTTCCCGGTTAGGATGCCCGAAGCCGATTGCCGTCATGCCGATTGATCAAAGCCATTATTGCTGGATATACGTAATCCGCATCTGGCCTTCGTCACCCACTACGGTGACCTCAACCGATTCCGTCAGGATGTCAGCATAACTGTAAGAAACACGCTTGAACGCGTGCTGTTCCTGGTCGAGTTTGACAATGAAAACAGATGGGTAGATTTCTTCTAACACACCGGTACGTTCAATGGTCTTCCGACGGCCGCCGTTAGCCCGAAGACAAATTTTGGACCCCACGTGTGCTTCCAAGCTCCGTTTGATTTCCAACAGCGCATTTTTAGCCATTGTCCACAACCACCTCTTTCTCGTCCATTATACTGGAAAAAGGGGTGGTTGTCAAACAAAGCAATAATTATAGCAACAGTCCAAAAGAATTGTCAACGGGCTTTTTACCCTTTTTAGACACTTTGTAGGGTTCAGCCTTCATTTACAGCGACTTGCGTAGGTTTTTCGACGATTTTCGGCCTTGGCATTCCCATCCGATACTTGCCTAGCGTGTCTACGCCGCCCATTCCCTCCGTTCCGCTGATCGTCCCGCGGATGACGTCCGCCAGGTTAACGGTCTCCCGAATCGGTGTCTTGCTCGCTTGAATGGCGACATATACGGGGTCGAGCGCATGAATCAAGATGCGTCCGGGTGAGCTTGCGAAGTTCGCGCCGGCTTGTAGCAGCGCCTCGAAGTGCGATTGGCAGGCACCGGCAACTACGACCAGGCTGTCGCGGCTGCGGTCGTATTCGCGGGCAGCTCGGACCGCATTCACGAAGTTCTGCGAATTCTTGTAGCTGCTGAGCACCGATAAATTCGCGCTCGGTTGTTGCTTGTACACGCCGTCATGGCCGGTTATGACGACGATATCCGGCTGCAGCTGGGGAAGCATGCGCCGCAGAATATCCGCCATCAGCGATTCATGCGCGTGGATGCCGTGCGCGGGTATGCGCATCTGGCCGTATAGCTGCATGCTCTTTCGAAGATAATGGCCGTCGCCGTCCAGATGCAGAATTTTGCCGGGCAGGTCGAAGTACGTCATGCCCGCCGGCACGTTCAGCGGCGCCATGCGCTCCATCTCGGCGTTCCGAGAAGCGGATCCGGCTCCAGTCTTCGTCTGGTCGCGGAATCGACGCATCGATTCATGCTCCTTGATCCGAACCTCAAGCGTCGCTTCCGTCGAGTCCGGATCGTGGATGACGGTCAGATCGTTCAAGGGCGCATCCGCCAAGAGCCGATAATCGGTCCCCTTCAGGATGGCCGTCTGCTGGCGAAAGGCGTCGATCCGGAACAATACGTCGCCTCCGTATGATCTGCGCACGACATAATCGCCTTGCTTCATGGGCTAATCACCTCTTCCCCCCATCCTATGGCAGAAGTGGGCCGCTTGTGATAACGAAGTTAGGCTACGAAGTTTATTCGGCATCGAATCTTGAACGCTGGCGAAAATTCCGGTGCTCATGTAGATCTGTCTACACTCCGCTCCTCATTTTCTACCATCGTCCAACCTTCTCGGTTCTGACAAGCGGCCATGTAGAGGCAACCAGCCTTCGGGTTCGCAAATGGTGCTCAAGCTCCAGCACGGATTATACGGAGCACTTTAAATAGGCCAGGCTTCGGCGGTGAAGGCGTTACTGATGCGGGCGAATTCCTCGAGCGAGAGCGTCTCGCCCCTGCGCACGGGGTCGATCCCGAGCGATTCCAGCTCGGCCTGCATGGCCTCGCGCCGGTCCTTGCCGAAGACGGCAGTCAGGTTGTTGCCGAGCGTCTTGCGCCGCTGCGCGAATGCCGCTTGGACGATACGGAAGAAGCGTGCTTCGTCCGTTACTTCAACAGCCGGACGCTCCCGCACCGACAGCTTGATCACGGCCGAATCGACATTCGGCTGCGGAATGAATACCGTATGCGGCACCGTGCATACCAGCTTCGGCTCGCAGTAATATTGCACCGCTATGCTGAGGCTCCCGTATTCTTTGCCGCCTGGCGATGCCGCCATTCGCTCGGCGACCTCCTTCTGGATCATGACGACGATGTGCGCGAGCGGCAGCCGCTCCTCGAGCAGCTTCATCAGAATCGGCGTCGTCACGTAATAAGGCAGGTTAGCGACGACGCTGACGCGCTCCAGCCCCGTGAACTTCTCTGCAATCAATTCGCGCAGCGCAAGCTTCAAGACGTCGCCGTGCACGATGTCGACGTTGTCATAGACGCTCATGACGTCGCGGAGAATCGGAATGAGCCGCTGGTCGATCTCGACAGCCGTGACGCGGCCTGCAGCCTTTGCCAATTGCTCGGTCAACGCGCCGATCCCAGGGCCGATCTCCAGCGCGCCTGCCGACTTGTCCAGCTCGGCTGCCTGCACGATATTACGCAGCACGTTCTGATCGATCAAGAAGTTCTGCCCCAGGCTCTTCTTGAAGGTGAAACCGTACTTCGCGATAATCTCTTTCGTCCGTCTCGGCGACGATACTTCCGCGCCGCTCTGCCGCATGTCCTCTGTCATACTCCGCCGCCTCCCTGCGCTTCGCGCTCCATGCTTGCCAGCGCCTCTCTGAATTCCTCCGGCGTGATGCGGAACATCGCGCACCGCTTGTGGAACTGCTTGCCGTTCGCATACCCGATGCCCAGCAACTTGCCTACCGCGAGCCTTCTTGACGCCGCCTCCGGATGCACGATTAGCCCTGCCTCCATTAACGCCTGCCAGGTCACGACCTGCCCTTCGGGAGCCTCCCCCGCAGGGATCTCGCTCCGCACTGCCGCCAGCGCCCGCTTAATGGATGCCGGCGAAGCGTTCTCGATGCCGATATCGCCCTTATAGGTCGCTTCCTCTTGCGGCAAGAACGCATGCTTGCAGCCCGGTACGCGCGCGGCCACGATCTTGCGGATTCGTTCGCCCGCATGGTCGGGATCGGTGAAAATAATGACGCCCCTGCGCGCTGCAGCCAACTCGATCCGCCGCAGCACTTCCTCGCCGATCGCCGAGCCGCCCGTCTCGATCGTCTCGGCCTCCACCGCACGGCGAATCGCGACCGTATCGTCTTTTCCCTCTACGACAATCACTTCATTGATCATCCTACATTTCCCTTCTGTCCGGCCTGTCCAACATGCAACTTCATGGTAGCCCCATTCGTCTAACTCTATACATCCGCCAAGCACGCCGCAAGCTCTGTATGCCGCATGATTACAAGACGAAAACCTCTACCGGAGCCGCCCTGAGGCGACTGCGAATAGAGGCTTGGAATTAGGCATAAAATCTCGGCATTCCCATATGATGAATCACGGGTCGATGCTGGCATGCTCGTACCGCACGGAACGCCGTGCTAGCTGGCCGTCGGTTTATTCGGTCCGAGGACGTATACGGTATACCCGCTCTTCTTGCCGAACTTCTCTGCATGCGAGTGGCTGTCATAATACACATCGATCTTCTTGCCCTTGATCGCGCTGCCCTTGTCTTCCGCGCGGCGGAATCCGACTCCCTCGATATAGACCCACCAACCGATGGGGATCACCTTGGGATCGACCGCGATCGTTCGGCCTTCCTTCACCTTCGTGCCGGAAGCCGTAATGCCGTATTGCGGGTGACTCTCGTCCTTGCCGGTCGACTCTACGCCGGCCGAATAGGCCGTTAACGTTACGTTCTTCAGCACCTTCTTCGCCTTGAACGTCACGCCTTGCTTAGATACCGTAGCAACGTCAGGCGACTTGGACGACAGGATCGTCACTGCTGGCTGCGGCTTCTTCGTACCGACCGCCACGATCTGATCGCGCTTCGACTCCGACATGAACTTCGTAAGCAGCTTCTTCTCGACGAGGACTCCGTTCTCGTACACCTTCTCGTATTGCGCAACAATCGTGCCCTGCTTGCCTTGCTGCACAACCTTCTCCTTACCCTTCTCCAGGCTCGGATCTTCCTTCTTCACCACGGTGAATGGCATCGGCTGCTCGGTCTGCATACGATGCTTATCGACACGGACGACTGTGATCTCCGTCTCGGCCGCAAGCTTCGTATTCAATGCCGGAACCACTTCATCTTGGCTGCGGAGTATTATATTGGCCTCTTCGACCGCTGCCCCCACTGTTCTTTCTGTCGTATAGAACGTCTTCACTTGCCCGTCGGCCTTCACGGTTACCGGTACCGCCTGTTCAATGACGACGCGGTCTCCATCCTTAAGCGCCGCATTCAGCGGCATGGAGAGCTTGTCATGCGGTCCGATCGTTATAGCTTGTTCATCCAGCAGGCGTTCCAGGACCCATTGTTTCGTCGAAACAACGGTTTCTTGTCCGTTCACAACTACGGAGACGCTCTTGTTAGCCGTTCCGTATAACAACACCAGTAACATGAAAGTCATAGCGATTGAGATGATGGCGCTTATGGTTATCAAACGCAAATTGTCTTGCTTCCATCGCAATGCGAAAGTCATGCTGGATGATCGTGTACCATGGGATTCCTTAACCGGAAATTCACCCACTTCTTCGGTCCTCCTTCATAGCCCCGCCGCCTGAGAGAGACGCACGAATACATATTGACGCGACTATTGAGTAGTGTGCGTGCGAGCACGCCTTTCCAGCCTACCGATCGTCGTCCCACCCCCATGAGTAACCCTATGTCGCGGCTTTACGCAATATTCAAAAAATAAAGAAGCCGACGACAGAGGATCCTTCGTGGCTTCCGGATAGGAAAATACACATAGACATGTGGATGCACGAGACGATCTCTCTATGTACGCTTACGAGGTTAGCTGTCGGGTTCGGGCAAGAGAGTCGCCCTAGGAGCTTCCCACCGCTCATGGCGGCTGGTCGGCTCTATTCACCCCAAGAAGAATTCATCTGCAGCCGGCTGCAAGTGGGCAAGCATCCGGTGCATCGGTTCCCCCGCTCTCCGTTAGGAGACTAAGCGAATCTGGAAATGGAATACATTGTTCGTGAAGCTCTGTGATGAATCATACCGCCTTTGGACCTACATTGTAAAGAACGCTTTAAATGCGATTTACACGCTATTTTCGGAAAATCCGGTGAAATACAGCCAGAAAAGCAAGGAAAGTTCAGTTTTTTCCGCTGCTACATCCCGTATTCTTGCGTTCATACGCTCTTTTGCGGGAATCGGAAACATCTTCCAGCGTTATCTCCTGTTATTATTTCAAGTTCCTTCCTGCTTTTCCCTCGAATTTCCGCCGCCGCTTCCGCTACGATCGAGACGTATGCGGACTCGTTGCGCTTCCCTCGAAATGGGTCCGGAGCCAAATACGGGGCATCCGTCTCGAGCAGCAGCCGGTCAAGCGGCACCTTCGCAAGCACTTCCTTGGGTACCCTCGCATTCTTGAAGGTGACCGGTCCCCCGAACGAAATGTAGAAGTTCATATCGAGGCATTGCTTGGCCGTCTCCCAGCTTCCCGAGAAGCAATGCATGACGCCGCCGATCTCGTCGGCCCCTTCCTCGCGCAGTATTCTAACGATATCCTCGTGCGCATCGCGATTATGGATGACGACCGGCTTGCCGATCCGCTTCGCCAGCCGCAGCTGGTCGCGAAACACCTGATGCTGCACGTCCTTCGGGGAGGTGTCCCAATGATAATCGAGCCCGATCTCGCCGATCGCCACGACCTTCTCATGGCTGCACAGCGATTCGATCCATGCCAGGTCTCCGTCCTGCATCTCGATGCTGTCCACCGGATGCCAGCCGACTGCCGCGTAGATGCAATCATAGTTTTCCGCCAGGGCGATCGTCGTCGGTATGGTCTCGCGGTTGAAGCCGATATTGATCATGCGTTCAACCCCGGCCTCTCTCGCGCGCTGAATGACTGCCTCGCGATCATTGTCGAATCTAGGGTGATCAAGGTGGGTATGCGTGTCGATGAGCATGTCGTATTTACTCCTTTCGCGCGCCGCGCGTTATGCGTCATAAGCCGAATAGTTGTCGAATCTCCGGCGATAAGCTTGCCTCCTGTTTGAGCAGCAATTCCTCCGGGTAATATAGATGGTACTTCCCGCGATGCAATCCGGCGATGGAACGAATAATATCAGAGCGTTCCGAGATGTCGGATAGTCGGTCCTGCTCACCTAGGAGGAGGATCGGTGCCTTATCTTCCCCGTCCTTATTCCCAGGCCGGTATACATGGTAAGGCAGGTCGAATGGATAGTCGATTTCCAAGTGATAGTACGGGTGCAGCCCGACAGATTCGAATTGGGCACGAATTCTCTCCCATAGCGCCTCATCTTGTCCGTCCATCGTGATGTACTTGTACAGCTTACGCTGAAGGAAGCGTTGGCACAAGCCTGCGAGCAGGCTGTCCTTCTCCTCCATCCACTGAACGAATTGGGTCTGCACAAGCGATTCATCTAATTGATAGTAATCGTCCGTCGTCAGCGATCCCTTGAATAACCGCTCGAGCGGCTTCATCATGGATCGGAAGCTGTACCCACCCGCATATAATTCCTTGGCTCTGCGAAATACTTGTCTGAGGATGATCTCTGAACTGCGCGTGACCGGGTGAAAATAGACCTGCCAATACATCTGGTAGCGCGACATCAAGTAGTCCTCGACGGCATGCATCCCGCTTTCCTTCACGACAATCTGATTCCGGTAAGGACGAAGGACGCGAAGGATGCGGTCAAGATCAAAGGTGCCGTAGTTCACACCCGTAAAATAAGCGTCACGAAGCAGATAATCCATCCGGTCGGCATCCATCTGGCTGGAGACGAGACTAACGACGATCGGCTGATCATACGTCTTGCGGATGACGGCCGCGACCTTGTCCGGGAAGTCCGGCGCTACCGCGCGAAGGACGCGATTCACATCTGTTTCTTCTAATATAATGCGGCATGTCCAATCCTCGTGATGCGTATCGAATACCGCCTCGATCGAGTGGGAGAACGGACCATGCCCGACATCATGTAGCAGGGATGCGCAGAGGGCTACGAGACGCTCCTCGCGGGGCCAGTCCGAATACCCGCTCTTCTCGAACTGCGAGATAATCTTCCGGGTGATTTCGTACACGCCGAGCGAATGCGAGAACCGGCTGTGTTCCGCGCCGTGAAAGGTCAGATACGAAGTGCCAAGCTGCCGGATTCTCCGCAGCCGCTGAAATTCCTTCGTATTGATCAGGTTCCAGATCGTGCGGTCTTGAACGTAAATGTATTTATGTACGGGATCCTTGAACACCTTTTCTTCAGCTAAGTCATATTGCATGGCCGTCACCTCTTTCACGCCTTATCGATCGATTCGACAGCGATTATCGTGAGTTTGTCGAATGTGTCGATAGTTGTCGAATTTAGTTCCCATACCGAATATGCGCATATACAGGCATATTCAACCGGATATCGCTGACTACCCTAGTAAAACAGCCATTCTCATTAATTAAATCTCTTAAATTCATGTTGACTATTATGGGAATGGTTGGTACTATGATTAGAAGAAAAACGTAGATCCTTGTCGAATAATGTTGAAACCATGGAGAGGGGAAATAGATTATGATGAAATCTACAGGTATCGTAAGAAAGGTTGATGAGCTGGGTCGTGTCGTTATTCCGATCGAGCTGCGCCGCACGTTAGGCATTGGAGAGAAGGACGCTCTGGAAATTTATGTGGACGGCGAGCGCATCATGCTTAAGAAATACGAGCCGGCTTGCATCTTCTGCGGCAATGCCGAGAATGTCTCTTATTTCAAAGGAAAAATCGTCTGCAACGACTGCATTTCGGAAATGCCTGCACCGCTTACCAAATAGATAAACTGCCTTTTCCATAACTTTCTGGCCAGATATGAAAATATAGGCTACACAAATGCGATATTTAGGTTATAATAGAAACATCCTACCAAGTTAATTCTAACCTTTTTTATACTCCTTGTTGCCTTCCGCGCTCGAACCCGGCGTCGGAAGGTCTTTTTTTTGTGCCTATGCCTCCCCTTCCGAATCGTCTCCCGCTAGACAGGCTTGGTAGATGTCGCGCTTGGACACGCCCCTGTCGGTTGCAGCCTTGCGCATCGATTCCTTGCGGTCCATGCCCAGCGCTTCATAATGCCGCACGTGCTCGGACTCGCTGAGTCTCTCCCACCATACCCGTCCTTCGCCTGAGATACCTCCGCCGCTTGCCGGCTGGCTGCGACCCGCTCCTTCGATCACGATGCAATACTCGCCTTGCGGCGGACGTTCCTCCAGCAGCCGAAGCGCGCTCGCAATCGACCCGCGTGCGACTTCTTCGTATCGCTTGGTCAGTTCGCGAACCAGCGCGATTCGCCGGTCCCCCCACACGTCCAGCATGCCCTGCAGCGTCTTCGAGATCCGATGCGGCGATTCGTAGACGAGCAGCGTGGCATCAGCGCCGGACAGCTTCTCCAGCCATCGCGTCAATCCCTTGCGATCGCGCGGCGGGAACCCGGCGAATAGGAACTGCTCGGTCGACAATCCGGATACGACCAGTGCCGATACGGCTGCATTCGGCCCCGGAATCGGGACGACGGGAATGTCCCGCTCCGCAGCATCCCTGACAAGCTCCTCGCCCGGATCCGATATGCCCGGCATGCCCGCATCGCTGACCAGCGCGATGGATTGGCCCTCTTCCAGCAGCCGAATAAGCTCCGGACCGCTGGCCGACTTGTTGTGTTCATGGTAGCTGACGACTCGTGCTGCAATCTCGTAATGCGTGAGCAGCTTACGTGTCTGGCGCGTATCCTCGGCGGCGATCAGATCGACCTCGCGGAGCGTTCGAATGGCGCGGTAGCTCATGTCCTCGAGATTCCCGATTGGTGTTCCTACTATATATAGTGTTCCTGTAGAAGCCTTCGTACCGTCAATCGTCCGAAAGCTGGTCTGGATTCGCATTGGCCTTCTCCTCTTTTCCCGCTGCGCCTGATCTGCCGTAATAAATCTCTAACAGCTCGGGCACATATTGCTTCTCTTCATTATAGACGATTAACGGCGGCATTACCCGCACCTCGGGTCTCCCGTCACGCACAGCTTCGATCAGCAGCATATTCGCTTCAGCATTGGCGTAAGGGTGGACGAACCGAACCCGCTTCGGCTCCAGCTTGACGCGCTGCAGTGCCGCGAATATTTCCGCCAGGCGCGTCGAGCGGTGAACCATGGACACCTTGCCGCCCGATTTCACGAGCCGTGCGGAGGCTGCTGCCACATCCTCAAGGGTGCAATGAATCTCATGTCGTGCGGCAGCATAGTGCGGATTATGGTTCACATCGCTGCGCGTGACCGGCATATAGGGCGGATTCACGGTGATCGCATCATAGACGCCGTACCCTGCTTGCAAATGAAAGTCTCGGATATCGCCCTCATGAATCGTGATGCGAGAGGTCAGATCGTTCAAGGCTACCGATCGCACCGCCATATCCGCAAGGCGGGGCTGGATCTCCACGCCCTCGATCTTCGCCTTCGTCCGCGTAGACATGAGCAATGGAATCGCGCCGTTGCCTGTGCAGAGATCGAGCACCCGGCCATGCATCGGCAAGCCGGCGAAGCGCGCCAGCAGCACGGCATCCATCGAGAAGCTGAATACCTCCGGGCTCTGTATAATCTTGAGATCATGCGTCAATAGATCGTCCAGCCGTTCGCTGGGCTTCAGTACGTTGGGCTCGCTCGTCACTTCATCTTCTCCTATCTCGCGGCGCTTGCGCCATTCCCGCACAAAGAGGACCCGAGACGGGTCCCCTGCTTGGTACTTTATTTATTCAGGAATGATAAACAGAATAGACAATCGCCTTCTGTTCGTAGATGGCCGTAATTGACGTTACAGATATGAAAGCCTTCGTGATATAACCGAATTAAGTTATCATAGCCGCCGCTAATCTGCTGCTGCATGTGATCACGCTCGGCTGCGGCCGTGTCGTCCGATTCTGCTGTCTCGACCGCCACGGCGCTCGATGATGCTCCCTTTACCCTGACCGGGTTCTCCGGCTGCTGGGATTCCAGCTTAAGCAGCTTCCGAAGCTGCGCATTCTCGATGCTCAGGCGCTTGTTCTCCTCGAGCAGCGTCTTGATCCGATCCTTCATCTCGCTCGTTTCCGCCAGGATCGCTTGCATGCTCGTCTCTAGTTTGGTTACTTGACCGAATACACCTTTGTTCTCCAAATTCCCACCCCAGCATAGCTTGCTAGCCTGACCTTATGACGATATTCCTTTACTTCACTACACAATCGTCGAGCGGAAGCTCCTTCGGCTTGCCTCCGGTTTCGAAGAGATGGACGTATACCGTCCGAGACCCGGGATTGATGCCTGTAACTTTGCCTTCGCCATAAGAAGTGACGACCGTCTTGCCGATGGCCGGCAGCTCCTCGCGGACGCTCTCGTAATTATCATGCTCATACTTCAGGCAGCACATCAATCTGCCGCATAAGCCGGAAATTTTCGTTGGATTAAGGGATAAGTTCTGATCCTTGGCCATCTTGATCGACACAGGCTCGAAGTCGCCCAGCCATGAGGAGCAGCATAGGATACGGCCGCATGGACCGATGCCGCCCAGCATCTTCGCTTCATCGCGCACGCCGATCTGCCGCAGCTCGATACGCGTGCGGAATACGCTCGCAAGGTCCTTCACCAGCTCGCGGAAGTCGACGCGGCCCTCTGCCGTGAAGTAGAAGATGATCTTGTTGCGGTCGAACGTGAATTCCACGTCCACCAGCTTCATCTTCAGTTGATGATCCTTGATCTTCTCCATGCACGTCGTAAACGCGTTCTTCGCCGCCGTCTTATTCTCTTCGACGACGCGCGCATCCGCGTCATTCGCGACACGAATGACCCGTTTCAGAGGCAGCACGACATCTTGTTCGCCAACCTGCTTCTGGCCGACCACGACCTTGCCGTACTCGATGCCGCGCGCGGTCTCGACGATGACATGCTCGTCCTTGTCGATCGAATGGGCAGAAGGATCGAAATAATAGATCTTGCCCGCTTTCTTGAAGCGAACCCCTACTACATTATATAAGGACATCATGGCCCTCCTGTATGTTAACTAGAAATTGCTCGATGACGAGCTGCGGCGCCACGTGCGCGCGCACTCGCTTCCCTGCCTCCAATGCACGTTCCATGCAGGCGACCCAGCCGGCTGCTGGACGCTCGAAGGCATGCTTGTCGAACCAATCGGATTGATCTTGATACACAATATGGTCACGCCTGGCGGCTTGTACATGCAGCAGATCCTTATACCACAGAACGAGAAGCGCGAGGAACAGCTCCATCTTATCGGCTGCTCCGGACTTGAATACCTGTCCCGCGGTTACGATGGCCGCCGGCAGACGGGATATGCTGTCCTTGCCTAATTGTATCACTTGGTTTCTCGTTTCTGCAAACCCCTCTTGCTGGATGATGCCCCGGCAAGCGTCTAAGCCGGATGCCAGATGGACGGCGGCACGCGCGAGCTGCGCAGGCTGTCCCTCTTGCAGCAATGTCTCCAGCATCTCGCTCGGCGACATCGGCAGGAACGGAACCAGCTGCGCACGCGAGCGAATCGTCGGCAGTACCGCATAAGCATTATCCGTCAGCAGAATAGCCACGATCGGCGATACCGGCTCTTCGAGGAATTTCAGCAGCCCGTTTGCCGCCTGAGGCGTCATCTTGTCGGCTTGTTCCATGATATATATTTTACGCTTCGTATCCGCGGCTCTGTAGGAGAGCTCCCGCTGCAGATCGCGTACTTGGTCGATCTTGATCGATGCTCCGTCCGGCACGATCACGTGCAGATCGGGTTCATTGCCGTGCTCGAACTTCCGGCATGACAGGCATGTGCCGCATGCATCGTCCCCTCCGGACGTGCAGAACAGCGTCTGCGCGAATGCCATCGCCATCGCCTTGCGTCCCGTACCTGACGGGCCGCTGAATAAGTAAGCGTGGGATACCTCGTCCTTACGTATTGCAGCTTGCAGTATCCGTTTGGCCTTCGACTGGCCTGCAATCTGATTGAAGCCCATTCCTTGCACCTCGATCTAGAAGAACAGATTCACGAGCATTCCGCGAATCTCGCCGACTCGCCCTAACAGTTCGATTCGGCCTTCTTCCGAATTCAGCAGCTCCTCCGCCATCAAGACGAGCGCTGCGTCGATCTCATCCAATAGCTTATAACGCTTCGTACGCCCTCTGCGGTCCCAGCCCTTGGTCTCGCGCAGTCCGACACCGCGCCGAGCCGTATCCTCCAGGAACCGCTTCACCATCTGGCGATACAGCATCAGCTCGCGTACCGTCATATGACGCGATAAGCGCTCCCCTTGCTGATGGATATCGTTCAGCTTCCGCGTTAGTTCTTCCTGCGTTCGAAGATGCTCTTGACCGCTCATCACATCTGCGAAGCCTTTGGCATGTACCGGCCGTACCATCGAATCGGGACGGGTACGGTCTTGTCCAAGCGGACGGTAACCGGGATTGATCTTCATGCCTGTTCCCACCCTATCTTTCTAAATAAATCGGAAAGAGCATGGCAGGCATGCTCTCCGAGATGGAATCTACATTAGAAATGCTCGAAACGTTCTACCGGCAGGACGAATACGGCTGCACCGCCGACTTGCACCTCGACCGGGAAAGGCATATAGGAGTCTGTTGATCCGCTCATTGGCGAGACAGGCGTGACAAGCTGATCGCGAACCTTGCAATTGTTGCGGATAACTTGCATGACATCCTGCACGCGTTCATCTTCGATCCCGATCATGAACGTGGTGTTGCCTGCCCGCAGGAATCCGCCCGTACTTGCCAGCTTCGTGGCGCGGAACCCTTCGCTGACCAGCCCGTTCGATAACCGGTTGCTGTCCTTATCCTGTACAACGGCAATGACTAGCTTCATCATAACCCCTCCTATGCGACCGCTTGTGATCACGAAGGTGACAACCGGTCATTATATAATGCAGTTTGTTCTATCCTATACTATTTGACGTCGAAGTGTGAAAACCCTTTAATTCGACGACTCGTTTCTTCAATTGCTTGATGCAGCACCTGCTCCGGCATACCATCGGCGCTTATTGTCGCGATGCGCTCCGGGAACCGGGCAGATACGATTCTATAGCCTTCCCTAACTTTCCGATGGAATGCGATGCTCTCCAGATCGAGACGATCGAGTTCCCGTACTCCGTCCTTGCGAATGCGTGCAAGTCCAACCTCCGGATCGATATCCATATAGAGCGTGATATCCGGCATCACGTTCTCGATGGCGAACCGATTGATCTCCCATACGGCATCGACTCCCAGCCCCCGGGCATGTCCCTGGTAAGCCAAGCTGCTATCAACGAAGCGGTCGCACAGGACGACGGCACCGGCCTGCAGCGCCGGGACGACCTTCTCGACGAGATGCTGACGGCGTGCAGCCGCGTACAGCAACGCTTCCGTTCTAGCCTCCATCCCCGTATGGCTTCGATCAAGAATAACGGCGCGGATCGCCTCTGCGATCGGAATGCCACCGGGCTCCCTTGTCGTCACGACTTGAAGTCCCTGTTCGATCAACCAAGACTTCAGGCCATCTATAATCGTTGTTTTACCGGCTCCGTCGCCGCCTTCAATCGTGATGAACAGTCCCTTATACGCTTGCACCGAATTGTCTCCTTCTGCTTGCTCTGATACTTCTATGATAGCAGATTGCGCTTCTCACCGTAAAATATCCCTCAACCTCATCCTCTGCCGCCATTCGCCAACTTTTCGCGCATGACGCGAATCGTCTTCATCGCTGCATCGGTTGCTCCCTGATAGCGAACGCCCTTGTCAGCCAACTCGCGGATCTTTCGAATCATGGAGACCCGAATCGGCTCGCCAGGGTAGAGCAGCGGGATGCCTGGCGGATAAGGAACGACCATCTCTGCCGCTGTTCGGCCCGCCGCTTCCTCAAGCAGTATTCGCTCCGATTGCCTATCATCCCAATTCGCGCGCTGAAGGTTGAATGGAACGCTGTACGATTCGAACAGCTCTTCTGGACGGTCGGTTGGTATGGATAAGACTTGGCTGTCCTCTGTGCCTTCCCTATCGATTCGGCGCATTCGCTCCTGGCTGATTCCCTCTATCGCTTCTAGCAGCTTGGCAACGTCATATTCCGTCGTGCCAATGCCGAACAGCAGCACAACGAACCGTTCATCCGCCATCTCCGGTGCGCAGTTGCGCTCGACCAGCCTATCGAGCAGATCGAATCCGCTCCATACGCCTGTGCGATCATAGAGCAGCACGCGAAGCGGATCATAGGCGATGGAGGGGCTGGCTGTAACGGAAGCTTCATCATCATACTCGATGATCGCAAGCGGACCAGCTTGTCTGTCCCTGATTGCGGCACGGAATCGATCAACGGCATCCAGACAGGACTCGAAGAGCTTGGCCCCTTCCGACTCCACCATTGCCCGGGCAATATCTAATGATGCCATAATCGGATAGGAAGGACTGGAGCTCTGTACGAGAGACAGCGCCTCCTGAATCGCTAACTTGTCTATTCGATCGCCTTGGATATGGAGCATCGCCCCCATCGTCAATGCAGTCAACGTCTTATGCGTGGATTGGACGGCAGCGTCTGCGCCTGACGGAATAGCGGGCATAGGGAACCTTGGGTGGAACCCGTAATGCGCACCGTGCGCCTCATCCACCAGCAGCGGTATTCCGTATCGATGCGCTAACGCGGCATAAGGCGCAAGCCCAACGCTCACTCCGTAATAATTCGGCGTGCTCAGAATGACGGCTCTCGCTTGCGGGTATGCCTGCAGCACAGCTTCAAGATCGGCCAGCGATGGAATTGTCGGCGTACCTGTTAAGGGATCGAACTGCGGCCTAACGAACACGGGTCGAGCGCCTGCAAGGCGCAAGCCGTTACCGATCGACCTATGAATGTTCCGCTGCACGATTACGACGTCGTCTCGCGAGCAGACACCCAGTATCATCGCTAGATTGCCTGAAGTGCTGCCCCCGACTAACAGGAAGGTTTCCTCAGCGCCATAACAGCCTGCTGCCAACTGCTGCGCCTCGCGTATAATGCCTTCCGGGTGATGAAGATCATCGGTATCGGCCAGCTCCGTTACGTCTAAGCGCATGATCGCTCGGAACCAATCATAAGGCGCCTCCGGAAGCTCCCGTCCATACTTGTGGCCTGGAACATGGAAGCTGGATGGATCATGATTCCATCGACTTCTCAAGTGTTCATAGATCGGTATGCGTACATTCTTCATATCACGTTCTCCATCATCGCATCGCAGATGTTTTTCTTCTATTGTAACTTGTCGCGACAAAAAAGACAGCCGTTACATCAAGCACGGCTGTCTCTTATGCATTCTTATGAATCCAGATGCGGCGAAGCTTATGAATGAAGAACGGGTACTTATCATCTTTGACATCCGTGCGAACCATCTCATTCTCGCAAGTGTCGCATATGAATTCCGTTACGATCGTAATCCCGTCATCCTTCTCCAGCCCGCATACGATACAAGTATGACGAATCGAATCATTCATGCGATATCCCGCCTTTGCCTAGAATCTCTTACCTACCATTATGCCACGAAGTCTATTACCTTATACTTGTTTCATAGCCCAATTCAAATATTATTTTGCTACATCATATGTAACGCCGAACCAATTGGTACCTAAGTATTCCGGTTAACAATTACTGGGGCGAACATTCACGAATGCTGCGCTTTCGTCCGATAATCTTTATAGTAGATAGACCATGACGGAGGTTGACACGGTTATGCGGCAACGCGGGCAAAAAATAACGGAGTTAGCGACAATCTATCATTATCAGCTCATCCAACGAATCCCGATCCATCGAGAGCTTATTGCGAGCTACCTATCCATCGCACTCATATTCGGCCTGTTTCAAGGGCTCATGTACGGTACAACAGGCATTCTGGCATGGATGTTAGGCATATTGGCCGTCTACCTCATCCATTTCATCATCATCCGCCTTACCTTGATTCGAGTGGATGAACCGGATGATCGGCGCTGGAGCTGGCGGATCCGTGCCCCATGGATCGGGTACGTGCCCGTACAGATGGTCGAGCATGGCCTACTGCGCCGGCTTCACCGGCATCTGCTCTGGTTTGGACTCTGCGTCATTGCAGTCATCTACCCTTGGGTGAATGAAGCGACAATGATCAGCTTAATCAGCTGGCATTTCTGGACACTAGCGCCTCGCATCGTCATCCTGCGGAAGGTACGTAAAGCCAGACGGGACGGCGTACTCAAGTTCGAACCGACAGATGTATCATTCTATCATCGCTAATATGAAGACTATGATGACAATGTCATCATAGTCTTTTTGTGTAAGGCTCTGCACTGCAATGGCAGACCTGCCTGATCTTCTCGGGCGGATTGCTCAGCGCCAATCGCCAAGCTCTAGGTCTATGGGCGATTAGCGAAGCAGATGCGCTGTTAAGGTAGGTTGCATGCGCTATTGCGCCCCATATCGTGCGTTCTAACTCAATAGTGTATCGAATTCGCTAATTTGCGAATGAGCGTTCGCTAATTAGCGAATATAAGCATTTTTGTCGTCTAGGTGGGGCCAAGCCCCTTGAATTAACGCACGGGATGTACGTTAACAGCGCAAATCCTTCGCTATTGCCTGCGAGCCATCCGCCTAAGAAGTACCAAGGGCATAGCTTGGTGCCAACGCCCCGCGCAATTCGGCAACTCGGACTTCGTGACTTTCGAGATTATCCCCATAGGCTAAGTTCTGCGGATTCCGCCGCGCACACAAAAAATCCATAGCCAAGTTTTGCGGATTCCGCCGTGCATACAAAGAACCCGTTAAGCGCGAGGCTTAACGGGTTCATGTGCTTGGCAACGTCCTACTCTCCCAGGACCCTGCGGTCCAAGTACCATCGGCGCTGGAGGGCTTAACGGTCGTGTTCGAGATGGGAA
>JAEWJS010000034.1 GCA_023386495.1 Bacillota bacterium
GGCCTCGGCCGCTCGCGCGCGCTGACTGAGGCGCGATGCCAAGCCGTCGCCGTAGCGCTCGAGCGAGAACAGCCGCTGCAGCATCTGGCGGCGGTCCTTGCCCGTGAGCGAGAGGAATTCCGCGAACTTGCCCTGCGGCAGCACGACGGCGCGCGTGAAGTCCTGCATCGTGAGTCCGATGCGCTCCTCCACGCAGCGGTTCACGTCGGCCAGCTTGTCCGCTAGGACGATCTCGCCATGCGGCGCCGCCTCGATGAAGCGGCACACGCTGGTGGCGACCGATACGTCGCCGCCGCGCTTGAATTGCCGCTCGACCCGATAGCGTACCGTCTCTCCCCCGCCTGTCAGCTCGAACGTGAAGGCGACGGCGAGCGACCGCTCCGCTTGGTTCAGAATGCCTTGCGTGCCGCCGGAGGCCCGTTCGACCTTACCGTAGAGCGCCAGCGTCACGGCATCGAGAATGCTGGACTTGCCGCTGCCCGTCGGTCCGAAAATCCCGAATACGCCGGCCTCGCACAGCCTTTCGAAATCGACCTCCTGCATTTCCCGGTAGCTCTGCAGGCCGCTTAAGCTTAAGTGGATCGGCTTCATGCTTCGCTGCCTCCTTCATGGCCGGCTGTCGTCTCTAGGGCGGATTCGCCGTCCTGCTCGGCGAGCAGCTCAAGGAACAGCTGCACCGTTCCTTCGTCCGGCTCGGCGCCGCCGGTCTGCCGAATGTAGAACCGCCGGAACAGCTCCTCGACCGGCAGCTGCTCACGGCGCGATGCTTCCGTGTCCGCGCGGCCTTCGGCGTCCGGATATACAGGGCGAATATGCAGCAGGCCGTCATGCAGCTTGCGCAGCCGCCCGATCTCCTCCAGCGTGATGAGATCCGTCATATGCAGCTCGAGGTCGATCCACGCCCGCGCGTCCCGGCCTTCTTCGATCCACCCGTACACCTCGGCAATTCCGGCCTTGGCCGTCCACCTGACGAGCGGCCGGCCGCAGCTGAGCAGCAGCTCGCGCGGCTCGACTACGGTTCCCGGCGAAGCATCGAATACGATGACGGACTTGGCTTGCCCGGCCTCCGAGAAGCTGTAGGCGAGCGGCGACCCGCTATAGCGCATCGTCTCGTCCTTGTCGACGCGCTGCGGGCGGTGAAGATGCCCTAGCGCCGTGTACTGCGCGCCTACGCGCAGCGCGGACGGGTCGATCGTGTAGGCTCCGCCGACTTGAATCGGGCGCTCCGACTCCGTCTCCAGGCCGCCGAGCACGTAGATGTGGCTCATCGACAGGTTCACCGTGTCCGGTCTGAACGACGCCGACAACGCCTGCATAAGGCGCCCGACGCGCTCCGAATAGGCGCTGCGCAGCTTGCCCTCGTCCGCGTCCTCGCTCAGCAGCTCGCGAAGCCGCGACTCGGACGGATACGGCAGCGCCGCGACAATCGCTTCCTCGCCCGTCCGCGCGATGCCGATTCGCATCGGCTCCGCGGCCGGCAGCCCGGTGAGCACGATCCGGCTCCGGGCCGCGAGCGGCGCGGCGGCGGCGATCCGCTCGGGCTGGTCATGGTTGCCCGCGATGACCGCGACCGTCCGCTTGCCGCCGTCCGATAAGCGGGACAGCGCCTCGTAATACAGCTGCTCCGCAGCGGCAGGCGGGTTGACGGAGTCGTACACGTCGCCTGCCACGAGCACCAGATCGACCGCTTGATCGTCTGCCATAACGGTCAGCTCATCGATGAATGCCTCCTGCTCGGCCAGCCGGCTGCGCCCTTCAAGCGTTCGGCCCAGATGCCAATCCGCCGTATGCAATATGCGCATCTCTCGCTCCTCCTTCTCACACTCTCACTCTCACTCACGTGCTTGCATAGCAATCACTCGGCAAGCCTAACGGACACAGCAAGCGTTATTTCCGCCAAATCAGCGATCCCTACTTTCTAACGGACACAGAGAACCTTATTTCGGCGAATGCAGGCCAAATGGGTCGCAAACATGCCAATAAAGCCTCTCCTGTCCGTTAGAATTCAGAAAGCGTTGATTTAGCTCGAATAGCAGCTCCTGTGTCCGTTAAGCTACTTCGACCAGAGGCAGAGCAGCCGCCAAGGCGTTCCGACTCCTCCAGCTCCCCGACTTTTCCAGTTCTCCCGGCTCTTCCAGCTCTCCCGGCTCTCCCTGCTCTTCCAGCTCTCCCAGCTCTTCCAGCTCTCCCGGATCTCCCAGCTACCAAGCCCAGCTCGGACAGCCCACAACTTCAATCACGCACGATATTCCCTGCCCCAACCGCGCGCAGAAGGGCCGCTGAATGCCTGCCAAGCCTACGCCAGCCGTACCGATTGCGCGCCGTCGAAGAAGAACACATGGCATTCCTGCACAGGCCTGCCGAGAATGCCGCCGATCGCTTCGGCGTACAGCTCTAATTGGAACCGGTGGCGTTCGGCCGCGTGGTCCCAGTTGCTCATCGCGATCCGGTCCGTCTTGAAATCGAGCAGCACGAGCCCTTGCTCATCCTCGAAGAGGCAGTCGACGACGCCTTGGATCAGCACCGGCTCCTCGCGGACCGACTCCTCGCGGCCGGCCAGCGGATGCACGCGGCCGGCCGGCAGCGCGCAGCTGAATGGCAGCTCCCGCTTCACCCACTGCGCCCGGCAGAGCCGCAGCCCCAGCTCGCTCGCGAAAAACGCCGCGATCGAATCGGCGTCTACCGCCTCGGCCTGAGACCGGGTGAGCAGCTTACGCTCGATCATGCCGTCTACCAGCGAACGGACCGCTTCCGCGTCCAGCGCACCGTCAAGCGGCATATGCTGCATGACGAGATGGCTGACCGTGCCGCGCTCGGCAGGCGTCAGCGTCTTCTCTTCCATGAAGCGCGGCCGCCGGAGCCGGAACGAATACGGACTGCGGGCAGCCGCAGGCGCGGCAAACGCTTCGTCCGACTTCGCCTTCTCAGCGGCAGTCGAAACTTCACCATCGACGCTATGCCCTCCAGCCTGTCGTTCCGACTCCGGATCGGCAGCCTCAATCGCAGCATCGGCATCGTGCAGCAGCCGTTCCTCGGCTTCCTCGTAAGGCTCCGCTTCCGCGCTATGCGGCGCATCGGCCAGCATCCGCTTCATCTCGGTGACGGACGTCTTGGCCGCGATGGCTGTCGCTGCTTGGTAGGGATAGCGCCAAGACATGCGCATCGCGATTTCCTCGGCTACGTCCGACTGCGGCTCATCCTCGACAGGCTCCATCGCGGCAAGGACCGTCAGACGGGCTGACCGATGCGCGGCTTCCTCCTCGTCCATCTCGACGACGGCGGCTGCCGCCGCTTCCATGCCCAGCATGGCAGCCGGAAGCATGCCGAACCGCCAGCCGCGAATGATAGCCGCCTCGACGCCGGCAGCAGTGCCGCTGTCCGACCTTGACGCCTCGCTGCCCGCTCCATCGCGGGCTCGCACTTGCCCCGTTGCCTCCCCGGCAGCCGCATCATCCGCTGCCCGATCGGCCGATTCGATCGCAAGCGATTCCTCGAACGCCGCGGCACCCGCGATGCCGCCTGCCGTGACGAGCGGCATGATCCAGTCCAGGAACCGTCGGCCGGCCGCAATCCGGTGGTCCGGCATCCGCCGTGCCGCAAGATCGACGCCTCCGGACCAGCGCTCCAGCGCCTTGCCGGCATCCGGCACGGTGCCGATCAGGAACATTTTCTCCTTGGGCCTCGTCATCGCCACGTACAGCACCCGCATCTCCTCTGCCAAGAGCTCCATCCGGATCCGCTTGCGAACGGCCAGATACGGCAGCGTCGGATAGCTGACCCGAAGGTCGCTGTCGACCAGCTTCGGGCCGAAGCCGAGCTGCTTGTGCAGCAGGAACGAGCGATTCAAGTCCTGCTGGTTGAACAGCTTGCCGAGTCCCGCCACGAATACGACCGGGAACTCGAGCCCCTTGCTCTTGTGGATCGACATGATGCGCACGACATCCTCCTGCTCGCCCAGCGCGCGGGCCGCGCCGAGATCCCCGCCGCTGTCCCGCATCCGTTCGACGAACCGAAGGAAGCGGAACAAGCCGCGGAACGATGTCGCTTCGTATTGGCGCGCGCGGTCGTGCAGCGCCCGCAGATTCGCCTGCCGCTGGACGCCGCCCGGCAGTCCGCCGACAAGATCGTAGTAGCCGGTCTCCCGGCAGATGCGCCAGATCAGGTCGCTGAGCGACCCTTGCCGCGCTTCGACGCGCCATTGCTCGAGCTTGCCGAGGAACGCGCCCAGCTTCGCGCGCAGCGGCCCGTTGACAGCTTCCCCCGCAGCGGCCCGACGGACGGCCTCATAGTAAGGGCCTTGCTTGGCCGTAAGGCGCACGAGCGCCAATTCCTCGGCCGACAAGCCGACGATCGGCGAACGCAGCGCGCCGGCGAGCGGAATGTCCTGGTACGGGTTGTCGATTACGCGCAGGAGCGACAGCATCGTCACGACCTCCGTCGCTTCGAAGTACCCCGAGTTCAACTCCGCATAAGCCGGAATGCCATGCGCCTGCAGCTCCTCGACGAGGATCGGCGTCCATTGCGCCGTTGCGCGCAGCAGCACGACAAAGTCCCGCCAAGCCGGCTTGCGGTAAATGCCTCGCTTGCCGTCGTACACGAGCCAAGGCTTCTCGCCTTCCGGCCCGCCGTCCATCATCGCCCGTATGCGCCGCGCGATGAACCGCGCTTCGAGCTGCGCCGTCTGCATGTCGGCCGCCGCTTCCGCGGCTGCCTGCCGTTCTGCCGAGTCCGCGTCTTCATCCGCGCCATCTCCGGCGAACGACCCCGATTCCTCCTCGCCGCCGGCACCTTCGGCAGGTCCGGCACCGCCGCGGTCGAGCAGCACGCACTCGACGGCCAGACGACCGGCCTCCTCTTGATCGGCAGCCTCCGGATACGGCGCGCCGAGGACGAGCTCCGCATCGCGATCGTAATTCATCTCGGCTACCGTCTCGTGCATGATGCCGCGGAACACGTCGTTGACCCCGTCCACGACCTCGCGCCGGCTGCGGAAGTTGCGCGCCAGATCGATGCGGAGCCCCCGAATGCCCTTCCCCGAACCCTCCGCATCTCCATCGGCGTCCGCGCGTCCATCCGCATTTTCATCAGCATCCGCGCCAGCCCCATTCCCAGAGCCCGTGCCGAATGCCTTGTATTTCGCCAAGAACAGATTCGGCTCCGCCAAGCGAAACCGATAGATGCTCTGCTTCACGTCGCCGACCATGAACCGGTTGCCCGCTCCCGGCCTCGCGATCAGCTCGACGATCGCTTCCTGGACCATATTCGTATCCTGGTACTCGTCGAGCAGAATCTCGTCGAATTGCCTGCGGTATTCCAGCGCCGCCGAAGAAGGCTTCGATTCCCCCGGCGCTCCGCCAGGCTCGCGCAGAATGCGCAGGCAATAATGCTCGAGGTCGCCGAAGTCCAACAAGCCCTTGTCCCGCTTCGCGGTCTCGTACCGCTCGCCGAAAGCGATCACGAGCTCGGCCAGCGCGTCCATCAGCGGCGCCAGCTCCTGCATCTCCGCCGCGTAATCGTCCGGCGTTCGGCGGAACAGCTCCTCGGTCAAGCCGGCTATCGCTTTCTTCGCTTGCTCGCGGAGCCCTTTGGCCCGCTCCTGCAGCGCTTTGTCGTATTCGTCGCCGCGCATCGCCTTCAGCTTGCCGAAGGCAGCCGCCTGGAACGGCTCGAACCAGCGTTCCCACTGCGGCTCCGCGATCGCCGCGAGGAGCCCGCGCACGAGCTGCAGATCGTCCTCGAACGTCTCCGCATACGGAGCCGGCCCGGCAGACATGCGCGTCAGGTCGAGCGCCTGCAGCAGTACCGCTTCCGCCCCTTGAAGCGTCAGCCGAATGTCGGCGCGCAGTCCCTGCACCCAGTCGCTGCCGCCGAGCGCTTCGGCATTCGCCGTCCGGAACGCCCCGGCAGCCTCCCGCAGCCACAGCTCCGGCCACGGATGGCTGCGCGAGAAGTCGTACAGCTCCTGCACGAGACGCGCTAACGGCTCATCGCCGCGCTCGCCGCCGAACGCGTCCGCCAGCCGGATGAAGATGCCTTCCGCGCCGGCATAGCGCTCCTCGAACAGATCGTCCAGCACCTCGATCCTCAGCAGCTCCGCTTCCGTCTCGTTCGCGATCCGAAAGCCCGGATCCAGCCCGATCAACGGGTAGTAGCGGCGAATGACATCCAGACAGAAGGAGTGCAGCGTCGTGATCGACGCTCGGTTCATAAGCGCCAGCTGGCGGCGCAGATGATCGGAGTCCGGCGTCTTGTCGAGCGCCTTCTCGAGCGCGATCCGAATCCGCTCCTTCATCTCGGAGGCAGCAGCCTTCGTGAAGGTCGCGACGAGCAGCCGATCGACGTCCGTATCGTTCGATATTTGGCGAATGATGCGCTCGACGAGCACCGCCGTCTTGCCGGAGCCCGCTGCTGCCGCGACGAGCACATTCGTCCCCGACGTGACGACCGCCTTCCACTGGTCATCCGTCCATGTGCTGCCGGCAGGCTTCGGAATTACCGTGTCTACTCGCTTCTTGGTCATTCCGCTTCCTCCTCTTTCCCGCCGGCATCCGGCGCGCTATCATGATCCGAACCGGCCGCCAGCTCTTCGCCGCCGCGCAGCATGTCCCAGATCCGCTCCTTCGGCGGCTTCGCGAGCTTCACGTAGCCGCTGCCCTCCACCTGGACATCGAATTGGCAGACAGGCTTGTAGGAGCAGAAGGTGCATGGCGATTGATTGCCCTTGCGATACGGCGCGATCGCCACCTCGCCGTCCAAGATGCGTCCGCCGATCCGCGTCACGGTGCGCCTCACGGCGCCGCGCAGCACGTCCCATTCCTCGCGCGATACGACCGAGGACGTGCCATAGAAGCCGCCGTCCTTCTTCAAGGCGACGGGTAGAATCTCGGAATAGCCGGTCTCGAGCTGTCCGTCCATCATCCGAACTGCCGACTCCTCTGCCAGCAGCAGCCCTTTGGTCTTGAATCGCTTCAGCATCGCCCGTCTTGCCTCGTCCGGCGACAGGCCGTTCGGGGCCGACAAGAGCGGATTGTGCACGTGAAAATAGAGCACGCCCGCCGGCACGGCCGGCTGGCCGAGCCAGCCTTGCGCATGGGTGAGCAGCACATCGAGATAAGTCAGCATCTGCAGCGTCAGTCCGTGTACGACGTCCTCCAGCTTCAACGCCGTTGCCGATGACTTATAGTCCAAGATGCGCAGCAGCAGGCCTTCTTCGGTCTGCGCCGCGTCGACGCGGTCGATGCGCCCGACAAGCTCCATCGAGCGGCCCCCGCTCATCGGCAGCGCGAGCGATGGCAGCACGCCGTCCGGACCGAAGCCGATCTCGAGGCCCACGGGTTGAAAGTGCGCGCGTCTTGCATGCTCGGCAAGCGCCAGCGCCGTCTGCGCCACGATCTGCTTCAGCTTGCGCGCGATGAACTGATACCGGTTGCTGCTGAGCAGGATGCGCGACTGCAGCCTCGGCACGAGCTCGTCCACTACGCCGGCGGCGGCTTGCCGCAGCGCATCCGGCGCAAGCGCGCCGAACTGATCTCCTAAGCTTAACGCCAGCCGCGACAACGCGGCATGGAACAGCTGCCCGACATCCGGCGCATCCAGCCGGAACAGCTGCCGCTCCTCGAGACGCAGTCCGTATGCGGCAAAATGCTGGAACGGACACGAGACGAACCGCTCCATCCGCGAGACGCTCGCCTTCAAGTGGTCCCCGAACAGCAGCTGTGCCGTCTCGCGCGTCAGGATCGTCTCTTCGTTGCGATACGTAAGCGAAGCGGCTGCCACCGCCAGCCGGCGCTTCCATGCCTGCTGCGTTGCATACCAGTTGTACACGTCCCACCAGATCGGATCGATCGCAATCCCCTGGTGCCACGCGCGCAGCTGCAGCGTCAGATAGGACAGCGCGCGTTCGGGATGCCGAATATAGCGAAGCTGCTCCTCGGCAGGAAGCTGCGGACTCGGCTCGCCGGCCTCTACGCGCTCCGGGATGCCCGGGAACAGCTGCTTGATCTGCCGAATGACCTCGGACGGATGCAGGCTTTTCCCTTCCTCGTCCGACAACGCATAGCTGATCCACAGATGGTCGCCGGCCGTCGTCAACGCGTTATAGATCATGAATCGTTCGTCAAGCAGCTTCCGGCGTACGCCGGGCGCGATGACGAGCCCGCTCTGCTCCAGCCGTTCCCGCTCCTGCTCGGTCAGTACGCCGTCCTCCTGGATGCGCATCGGCATGATGCCGTCATTCGCGCCCAGCACGTAACAGACCTTCACATGACCTGACCGCGTCCGGTCCATGCTGCCGATCAGCACCTGATCGATGGCAGGCGGCACGGCAGCCAGCTTCAAGCTGTCGAGCCCCGCCTCGATCATGCCCGCGAACAGCTCGGGGGGAAGCGCTTCGGCGCCCGTCATCTCGACCAGTTGGTCGAGCAGCCCCATGACGCCGTCCCATAGCTGGCGATGCTCGCGCGCCCTTCGCATGTCGCCCTTCTCGGCCGCCTCGCGGCTCCAGCGCTCGAGCCTGTCCGCCGCATCGACACGATCGAGCATCCGATAGAGCGACTCGCACATCTCCTGCACGTTCTTCGCCTTCTTCAAGCTGTCGCCGAGCTGGCGCAGCGGATTCACGATCGCGTCGCGGCAGGCGAGAATACGGGGGAACCGTTCCGGCTCGATCTGCCTGGCATCGCCCGGTTCATCCTCCAGCGCATCGCGCACGAGCGGCTCCCAGCTTCGCTTGTCGAGCCAGCGCCAGCCGTCGATGCCGGCCGCGAGCACGTAATTCTCGAAGCGATCCAGCTCTTCCCGCGTCACATCGGAATCCCCGTCCGTCAGCATCTCGGTCTTGACGCAGCGGAATACGGCTTCGTAGCGCCAGCCCTTCGTGACCGTCTCCAGCGCAGACCGGATCAGCTCGACCAGCGGGTGATGGACGACGGATTTTTTCTGATCGAGGAAATAGGGAATATCGTAATCGGCGAACACGGTCTCGATGTAGTCGGTATAGTCCGCCGAATTGCGCACCATGACCGCCATGTCGCGCCAGCGCAAGCCGCCATGTTGCATGCGGCGGACCATGTCGCGCGCCGCGGCTTCGACCTCCGCGCGCCGATGGACGGCCGAGGTGAGCGAGATGCCGCAGCGGGCATCCTCCAGCTCGTAGGCGGACTTATCCGGCACGAGCATCGGCGTCCGGCTGCCGTAATGCCGTTCCAGGTGCGTCAGCATCGGACTGTCCGCGAAGCGCGGGAGCGGCCCGCGATCCAATTGAACGATCGGCTCAAGCGGTACGCCGGCGCCTTCGGCCAGCTCCCGCAGCGCGATATACGTCTCTGCCGTCGGGTGGAACAAGTCCAGCTCATGCGGCCGTTCGCCTGGACCGTAAGGCTTGTCCAGGCACAGCGTTACCGTCACGCGGGCCGCCGACCGCATCAGCGCTTCGAGCGCGGCGAATTCCTTCGGCGTGAAGCCGTTGAAGCCGTCGACCCACAGCTCGGCTCCTTGCAGCGACGGACTGTCCGCGAAGCCCTTCGCCAGCCAATCCAGACTGTCCTCGGCATCCATGTAGAGACCGGCGAGCGCATCCTCCAGCTCCCGGTAGACCAGTCCGACGTCATGCAGCTTGCGCTCGAGCAGCGGATAGCCCGCCCCCAGCTCGGACGAGCGGCGAAGCTGCTCCAGTTCGGCTGGCGCAATGCCGTACCGCTTCAGCTCCGTCAGCAGCTCCTGCAGCCGCTCGATGAACCCGTGCTGCTCGCCGCCGCCCTGGAACAGCTGGAGCTGGGCGCCGTAACGGCGAACGATTCGATAGAGCAGCATGCTTTTGCCTTGATCGTTAATCGGGACGAGCGCCGTTCCGCCAGTCTCCTGCATGACGCGAAAAGCCAGCCGCCGGAAGCTCAGCGCCTGGGCTCGAATCGTGCCGGCAAGTCCAGGCGTCCGCGCCAACGCGTATTCCGCTTGGAACGTCGCCTGCTCCGGAACGAGCATAATTAGCGGAGCCCCGTCCGGCTGCCCGCTCAGTTCCGCACGAATCTCATCGAGACAAGCCCTTGTCTTCCCCGAGCCCGAACGCCCGAGCACAAATCGAAGCCCCATCCGGTACACCCTCTCACTCTCATTATCCCCCTATTCTATCACACCGCGCGGTAGAATTCATGAGCATTTGCAAACGTTTGTTCGGCACAACGCCGTGTAAAATCTGGCTGGCTGCGCGCATGGGCCGACGCATTCCGGAAAATGCTAGAAGAACGAACCGAACGACCTGCGAAAGGAGCGAGCCCACCATGAAGCAAGCATTGCGCCTGCGAGTCGTCACCGCGGCCCTCTTGCTCGGCCTATCGCCTGCTGCCGCGCTGCCGTTGCATGCACAGGGCGCAGACGCGCTGGAGCAGCCTCCCGGCAAGTCGCGGAGACCGATCGCCGTCGTGGCGCACCGCGGCGCATCCGACTACGCGCCCGAGAATACGATGGCCGCGTTCCGCAAGGCGGTTGAGCTGGATGCAGACTATATCGAGCTGGACGTCCAACTGAGCCGGGACGGCCGTCTCGTCGTGATGCACGACAGGACCGTTAATCGGACAACCGACGGCAGCGGCCCTGTTCGCAGCCTGACATTCCAAGAGCTCCGAGCGCTTGATGCGGGCAGTTGGTTCGGCGCGTCGTACCGCGGGGAGCGCATCCCTTCGCTCGAAGAGGTATTGGACGCATTCGCCGGCAAAATCGGTCTGATCATCGAGCTGAAGCAGCCGGCAGTCTCCCCAGACATCGAGCGCAAGCTGGCATACGCGCTCCTGAAGCGGCAGCTCGATTGGCCGGCGGATCCAGGCATCATCGTGCAATCGTTCGATGCCGAATCGCTGAAGGAGGTCAAGACGCTGCTGCCTCATATTCCCGTCGCCGTGCTCGTATCCCGAGCCCGCACGCTGACGACGCAGGACCTGCTCGAGTACCGCGAATACGCCGACGCCATCCATGCCAAGCTGACAGGCCTGAGCCGGCCGCTCGTCGATCGCATCCGATCCTATGGCATGGATGTCATGGGCTGGACCGTCCGCAGCGATTGGAATGTGGCCGCTCTCGCGGCTGCCGGCGTGGACGGCTTCATGACCGACGATCCGAGCAGGCTTCGGTGACGTCTCTGAACCGGATTAATGCATAAAAATAGACCCGCAGGGACTGTGTGAAGTCCTTACGGGTCTTAGTCAATATCGACTCATTATGCCTTGCTCCGTACCTCGAACACCGCGAACTTGAGGTAGTGGCCCTCCGGCACGCCGAGCAGCTGCGGGTGGTCCTTGCCTGCTGCCCGCCATTCGATGAGCCGCAGAAGCTTGCCGGCATCGGCGGCAGCCTCTTGGATCGTCTCCAGGAACAGCTCCGGCTTCATATGATAGGAGCAGCTTGCCGTCACGAGATAGCCGCCCTCGTTCACGAGCTTCATCCCCTGCAGATTAATATCTTTATAGCCCCTGCAAGCGCCAGCGACGGCGCTCTTCGTCTTGGCGAACGCCGGCGGGTCGAGGATGACGACGTCCCAGGTCCGTCCCTGCGCCGAGAGCGGCTTGGACGTATCGACCTTGCGGCCGCCTGCTCCGCCCTGCGCCCGCTCCACGCGCTCGTCGACGCCTCTCGCCTGCGAGCGCAAATAATCGAATGCGTCAGCCACGACGAATTCGACGCGGTCCGTATAGCCGTTCCGCGCAACGTTCCGCTTGGCCGTCTCGATCGCGTGCTCGGACACGTCAAGGCAGGTCACCTGCTTCGCCCCGTATTTGCAGGCATGAAGCGTGAAGCTGCCCGTATGCGCGAAGCATTCCAGCACCGTGGCGCCGTCCCAATAGGGGAACGTGACCAGCTTGCCGTTCGGGTTCACCGGCACCTTCACCGTGCCGCCTTCTGCCGCTCCAAGCGCAACGCGCAGCTCCTCCGGCAGCTCATCTGCCGAGCGCTCCTGCAGCGTGATGCCGCTCCTTCCGCCCCAACCCTTCATAAGCGGCGCGATCGATGCCCGATTCTCGCGCTGATCGTAGAAATACCCGGTCTTCTGGCCGCCCTTGACGTCAACCTCGATCTGGATGCCGTTCTCCGCGATCGTCACGATGTCCGGGCATTCGCCGTATAAGGGACCTGTCCGCTCCTTCAAGCCTTCGAGCAGGCGGACGCCCACGTCGGAACGCTCGTAGATCGCCTCTGGCCGGAACACGTCCAGAAGCGCAGCCGTAATCTCCTCTCGCCTCTGATCCATGCCCAGCGTTAGCAGCTGCACGACGAGCACGCCCTCGAATCGGTCAACCGTCAGCCCAGGCAGGAAGTCGGCTTCGCCGTAGACGAGCCTGCAGTCGCGCGAATTGTCCATGAAGCGTTCCCTGTGGCGCTTGCAATCGGCGAACCGCTTCGCGAAAAAATCCCGGTCCATCGCCGCCAGCTCCCCGTACGACACGACGCGAACCGCGATCTGCGATTCGGGATTCCAGTAGCCGGTCGCGAGAAACTTGCCCTTATGATCGCGAACCGCGACAAGATCGCCCGGCGTCGGCTCCCCCTCCATTTTCTCGATCTCGTTGCCGTATACCCACGGATGGCCTTGCTCCAGCCGCTTGCGTCGATTCTTGCTCAGGATGACGGTCGCTCTCATCGGTTACACAATCCCTTCTTGAATGATCTCTAAAGTATGTATGCCCTGCCCCTGCTGCGTATGCTTGTCATGCTTGTCTCTTCTCCCGCATACATTGGTACAACCGAAACACCAGCGGTAAATCTCCGCAACGAGAAGGAGCGGCTGCTATGATCGCGAACATCTTTATTCCGATGCTGCTCGGCTTCGCCATATTCATGGCCGGCATGAAGCTGATGGAATTGGCTCTGCATAATTGGGCCGGCCCATACTTGCGCACGTTTCTCGAGCGCTCGACGGCGACGCCGCTGCATGGCTTGGCTACCGGGACCATAACAACGGCGGTGCTGCAGAGCAGCACCGCCGTTACCGTCATCTCGATCGGTCTCGTGAATGCCAGGCTGCTGACATTCCCGCGCACGCTAGGCATCATCCTCGGCACCAACATCGGCTCATGCCTCACTACAGAGCTGATCGGCTTGAACCTGAACCGATTGTCCGTACCGCTAATGGCGGTCTCGTTCGTCCTCTGGCTCGCGACCGTGCTGCTGTGGGAAGCGTCGCCGTGGCGAACTTCAGCCGATGCGCCGCCCCGCTTGTTGTATCCGGTGCGATACGGCGCCGTCGTCCTGTTCGGCTTCGGGCTGCTCCTGCTCGGCATGACCGTCATGCAGTCCATTGCCCCAGCGCTTGAAGCTACGCCGTTCTTTAGCTGGTTCCTGGACCATTCCAGCCGCAGCCTCGTATGGGGCATCGTCGCCGGAACCGTGCTGACGGCCGCCATCCACAGCAGCGCCGCGGTCATCGGCATCATGATGGGATTCGCCGCGTTCGGTGCCTTGCCTGTCGAGATCGGCATCGCAGCCGTGCTCGGCGCCAACGTCGGCACCTGCTTTACCGCGATGCTGGCCTCGTTCGGCGGCTCAAGAGCCGGTCAGTTCGTCGCTTGGTCGCATGTGACGCTCAATATCGGCGGCATGCTGCTATTCGCCCCGTTCATCCATGAGCTGACCGCCGTGGCAAGCTGGCTTACCGCTTCGCCTGCCGGACAGATCGCGCATGCGCAGACCATCTTTAATATTCTGTGTTCGCTCCTGGCGCTCCCGTTGTGTTACCTGCCGGTGTGGAACCGCCACCGCTAGCGGCCGATGCGATCGCGACGCCGCCGCTCGTGCCGAGCCGGTTCGCACCGGCCTCCAGCATCTTGGCTGCGGCCGCGGCGTCGCGGATGCCGCCCGACGCCTTCACGCCGATCGTCTTGGATACGGACGCCCGCATCAGCTTGATGTGCGCCTCCGTTGCCCCGCCCGGTCCGAAGCCGGTCGACGTCTTCACGTAATGCGCGCCCGCCGCTTCGGACACGCGGCAAGCTTCGGCGATCTGTTCATCCGTCAGCATGCCCGTCTCGAATATGACCTTCACGATCGCGCTGCCTTCCACGACGCGAACGACCGACGCGATATCATGCGACACGACGCCGTAGCGGCCCTGCAGCAGATGGCCGATCGACAGCACCATATCGATCTCGCCCGCGCCGTCCTCTACCGCCGCGGCCGCCTCGAACGCTTTGACTCGCGACGCCGAAGCTCCCAGCGGGAACCCGCATACCGCAGCGATCTTAACATTCGAGCCCGCCAGCTTCTCGCGGCAATGGCTGACCCACACCCCGTTAACGCACACGCTGTAGAAGCGATGCTGCAGTGCTTCCTCGCATAGCTTGTCGATGTCGGCTTCCGTCGCACCCGGCTTAAGCAGCGTATGGTCGATGAATGGGGCGATAGGGCTTCCCGGCTTCCACGCTTCAAGCATGTCCCTCAACCTCGATTCCTAATAGTTTCAGTGCACCGGCCAGAATCCGGTCATTGTTGTCGTATCCCGACTGCTTCTGCCTGCGCCATGCTTCCTTCGGCTGGAACCATTCGACGCCGCGGATTTCCTCGATCTGCGCTTGCAGCGTGCCGCCGATCGCTTCGACCAGGTAGTAATGCACTTCCTTGTCGACCATTCCGTGCTTATCATGCTGATAGCGGTATTTGATCTGATCGACAGGCGAGACGATCCGCCCTTGCATCCCGGTCTCCTCTTCGATCTCGCGAAGCGCGGTCTGCTCGATCGTCTCGCCTTGTTCCATCTTTCCCTTCGGAAGCGATATTTTACCGTAACGGTCCTGGATGAGCTGAATTTCCAGCCCATGCTCGCCGTTCCTGTACACGACGCCCCCTGCCGAGATTTCCTTCATAGCCGCCTCTCCCTTCCGATTGCACGTCCTGATATAGTCAACAAGGATTTCCTGCGGCTCCAATAACCGAGGAAATCCTTGTCATGCGTTAGCCTGCTGCCGTAGTCTTAAGCTTGCTTGCGTGATGATCCAGCACGCGGACGAGCTCGCCGCGGCATTCGTTCACGCCCGCTTCCGTTACCTTCACGCGGCACAGCTCGCCGATCAGCGATTCGTCGCCCGCGAAGACGACTTGCAGGTAGTTGTCCGAATAACCCATCAGCAGCCCAGTTCCCGGCGCACCCTTGTAATCGCGCTCCGGAATGATGTCGAGCGTCTGGCCGACATAAGGCTTCGCATACGTCAGCTGCAGCTTCTCCGACAGATCGATCAACTTATGAACGCGCTCGTTCTTAATCTCTTCATCGACTTGATCTTCCATCCGCGCCGCCGGCGTGCCGGTACGCTTGGAATACGGGAACACGTGCATCTCTGCGAAGCCCATCCGCTCCATGAAGCGGTAGCCGTTCTCGAACTGCTCCTCGGTCTCCCCCGGGAAGCCGACGATGACGTCCGTCGTGATGGCGACACCCGGCATCGCTTGGTGCAGCTGCTCGATCTTCGCCGCGAATTCCTCGACCGTATATTTGCGCCGCATGCGCTTCAGCACGTCGTTGTCCCCTGCCTGCAGCGGAATATGGAGGTGGCGGCACATTTTCGCGGAGCGGTTCAGCACGTCGATCATCTTGTCGTCGATCTGGCTCGCTTCGATCGAGCTGATCCGGATGCGCTCCAATCCCTCGACCTTGTCGAGATCCCACAACAGATCCGCCAGGTCATAGTTCTCGAGGTCGTCCCCGTAACCGCCCGTATGGATGCCCGTCAGGACGATCTCCTTGTAGCCTGCCCCGACGAGCTGCTCCGCCTGCGCGATGACGCTCTTCGGATCGCGGCTGCGCGACAGTCCGCGGGACCACGGGATGATGCAGAACGTGCAGAAGTTGTTGCAGCCCTCTTGGATCTTGAGGAAGGCGCGCGTACGGTCCGAGAAGTCCGGCACGTCCAGCTCTTCGAATTCGCGCGTCTTCATGATGTTGCGCACGGCATTCACCGGCTGACGGTCCGCTTGGATCTGATTGACGTAATCCATCAGCTTGTCGCGGTCCTGCGTGCCGATTACCAGATCGACGCCCGGAATCGCCATAATCTCCGCAGGGGACGTCTGCGCGTAGCAGCCCGTCACCGCGATTACGGCATCCGGATTGCGACGGACGGCACGGCGTATAATTTGCCGGCTCTTCTTGTCCCCCGTGTTCGTGACCGTGCATGTATTGATCAGGTATACGTCGGCAGTCGTCGTCTCGAAGTCGACCTGCTCGTAGCCTTCATTTTTGAAAAGTTGCCAAATCGCCTCGGTGTCGTAAAAGTTAACTTTACAGCCCAAGGTGTAAAAAGCGACCGATGGCATAGCTTCAATGTCCTCCCATCTCTCCGGATTCATACATCAGGCAGGCCAGCGCGGCAAGCCCCGCCGTCTCCGTGCGCAGGATGCGTCTGCCCAGCCCGGTCAGCACCGCGCCGGCAGCCGCTGCCTCTGCCGCTTCCCGCTCGGCGAACCCGCCCTCGGGTCCGACGACGACGAGCAGTTGCAGCGGACCGTTCGCATCCTTGCCGGCCAGCGCCTCGCGAACCGCTGTCCGCAGCCCCGCGCTTGGCGTTCCGCCTTCCTTCTCATAACAGAAGAAGACGGCGTCGTAACGCGCGAAATCTGCAGTCAGCGCCCGCCAGCTCCGCACGGATCCGATCTCCGGTATCGCGCTGCGATGCGCTTGCTCTGCGGCTTCTTTGGCGATTTTGCGCCAGCGCTCCAGCCGCTTGCCTTCCTTCTTCTCGTCGTATTGCACGACGGCCCGCTCCGATTGGAACGGCACGAAGCCTGCGGCACCGATTTCCGTCCCTTTCTGGATGACGAGCTCCATTTTATCGCCCTTAGGCAAACCTTGCGCGACCGTCACCTTCCACCTCGGCTCGCCCGCCATCGGCAGACGCTCCTCGATGTCCGCAATCGCGCGGGAAGGCTCGAGCTCACGCAGCACGCAGACCGCCTCGCGGCTGATCCCGTCGCTGACAATCACCCTGTCGCCAGGCTTCATCCGCATGACGCGCAGCAGATGATGCACGTCCTCGCCTTCCAGCGTGACCGATTGCTCCCGGAACGATTCCGGCGCTACAAAATATCGTTGCATGTCCGTCTACCAACCTTCATCATACACGTTTTGTCAAGCTGATGCCACAAGATGTTGCAAGCAGCGCTGGCGCATTCCTGCAAGCTCCGTATCGCTATGCCAGGCCGAAAATCCGGAACATGCCCGTAATGATCGGATCCGACAAGCGGAACAGCGGATCGAGCGTCGCCGCGCGAAGCGGCGGGATGAATACGATCAGCAAGAAGATGAACATCCCCCATTGGACATTCTGCTCCATCTTGATTCTGACGCGCTGCGGCGCCAGATCCTCGATCACGCGATAACCGTCGAGCGGCGGCAACGGAATGAGATTAAATATAAAGAGCAGCACGTTCATCTTGATTAAATAATCGAGAAAGACAGCCAGCGCGGTCTGCACGCCGTCGGAGGCACCGTGGTGCCATCCCGTCGCGTTGAACAGGACGACCATGGCTACGCCGATAGCCGCCAGGAGCAGATTGCTGAGCGGTCCGGCGACCGATACGATAATGCCCATAATGCGCGGCGATTTGAACCGCCCCCGATTCACGGGCACGGGCTTCGCCCAGCCGAAGCCCGCGATCAGGATCAAGATCGTGCCCAGCACGTCAAGATGCACGCGCGGGTTCAGCGTTACCCGGCCTTGATCGTACGCCGTACGGTCACCGAACTTATAAGCGCTGTAAGCATGCGCGAACTCATGCACGGCAAATGCCAGAATCAATACGATCACAACGAACGGAAAGTGGTCGAGCGGGTACCAGACCAGTCTCTGCAGCGTCTCCATCAGTCAGCCTGCGGCTTTCTCGCGACGAAAGCGATCCACTTATCCTCGCGCTCGCGGCTCACGATCTCGAAGCCTGCCGCCTCGAGCCCGCGCTCGACATCCGTTTCCTTGTTCTCATAAATGCCTGAAGCGATATAGGTGCCGCCCGGCTTAAGCGCCTCGTACACGTCGTCGAGGAAGAGCAGGATGATCTCGGCTAGAATATTCGCCACGACGAGATCGACCGGTACGGTGACGTTGAGCGGCGTTCCGTTCGCGGCCTCGCTGCCGCGCAGCACGCCGAGCAGATCGCTCAGATGCACATGAATCTGGTCCTGCAAGTTATTGAGCCGCGTGTTCTCCGCCGCACTGGATACCGCGACGGGATCGAGGTCAAGCGCGAGTACGCGGTCCGCTCCGAGGCGGATGGCACCGATCGCGAGAATGCCCGAGCCCGTGCCGACGTCGATGACCTGCTCGCCGCCGCGCACGACGGAGTCGAGCGTGCGCAGGCAGAGCGCCGTCGTCGGATGCGTGCCCGTGCCGAAGGCCATGCCGGGATCGAGCTCGATGATCCGCTCGTCCGGTCCGGCTTGGTAGTCTTCCCATGTCGGCTTGATCGTCAGCCGCTCCGATACGCGGATCGGCTTGAAATATTGCTTCCACGCGTTCGCCCAGTCCTCTTCGTCGACGATCGCTTCCGTCATGACGACTTCGCCCGGGTCGATATCGTAGGAGCACAGCTCTTCCGTACGCTCCAGTACGGTGCGCTTGATCCCTTCAATATCCGAGCCGACGAGAAAATAGCCCTTGATCTCGGCCATGCCTTCGGGAATATCGTTAAGCGGACGTTCGTACCATTGTCCGAGCGAGGTGTCCCGCTGCTTGTTCAGCGTGCCGGATTCCTCGACCGATACGCCGTCCGCGTCCAGTTCGTGCAGGAAGTTCGTAATCATTTCGATCGCCTCTTCGGTCGTCGAAATCGTAAGCTCATGCCACTTCAATTCAGTATCCTCCCTAATTCGGCCCTTTACCCTAACAATGAACCATCGGAACTATTTTACAACAGATAGCCGCGCAGCACAAAAAACATCTCATGCAAGACCGGTGTACTTGGAAGGAATGTGGATAGCGTCTGAGCATCGATTGACTTTAGGGTGGTTGAGTTTAGTTCGGATCTTCCTACTTACAATGGACGCCCATCGTGCGAATGGCGCTGTAGTTCGAAAATGCCGAACTAGGGTGAGATTAATGGCTGTAGTAATAGAAAACGCCCGTTTTAGTTCGGCGATTCCGAACTAGAACGGGAGAAAGTTGCCAACGGCCAGCGCAATTCGGCAAATCGTAACTGCGGCACGTAATGAAGTTCCGAATGGTTCTCTTCCCAACCGCACATGAAGCTATACTGCATTTGGCATATGCACACTTGGCGGGGCGGTTGCGGCGGGCAAGCGGATGGACAGTTGATGTCTCCATAGGCAAATCCGCTCAGCACAAAGAAACCTTCCTTTCGCTAACCGAGGCAGATCACCCCTGCAGCGATAGAAGGTTTCATGTTCAGCTTCCAGCTATCGACGACGTTGCTCAATGCCAATCCGCCGTGCCGCCGGATTGACGGATGACCTGCACGGCGCGGTCTACGATCCCGTCCTCCACCACGGCTGTGAAGGACATGCCGTCCTCGCCGGGCGTGATGCCGGTTACCCGCAGCGCCTGCAGCTTGCGCTCTGCCTCGCGGGCAGGATCCGCTTCGCCGAAGGAGGCGTTTAATTCGTAAGTCATGCTCGCTCCCGCTCCTCTCTATCCGCGTTCTGCGCGCTGATCTGCAGCCGCTGCGCGCGCTTGCGCTTCTTTATCGGCCGCATCTGCCATTTCTTCCGAGAACTCGACGTCCTCCGCCTTGCCGATCGGCAGCTTGCCGCGTTGTCCTTGATTCGTGTTCTTCTTCATCGCTCGTTCCTCCTATGCCGCAGGTGTTGATGCATCTCGTATAGGATGTCTCGGTGAGAATCGATTATGCATGCCAAGAAGCCGATCCGAGGGACGCCCCTAAGACCGGCTTCTATACGCTGCGATAACGGCTACTCGCCGCGGAACGCCTTCTTCATTCGATCGAAAATCGACTCGTGATGCTCCCCGCTTGCGCCGGAGCCCGACGACGAGCTGATGCCGGACGTGCCGGACAGCTGGCGCAGCAGTTCCTTCTGCTCCTCGCTCAGGTTCGTCGGCGTAACGACCGTTACCTTCACGTGCTGGTCGCCTTGGCCGTAGCCGCGGAGGCGCGGCACGCCCTTGCCCTTCAGTCGGAAGTAGGTTCCGGTCTGCGTTCCCGCCGGAATCTTGAGCTTGACCTTCTCCGTCAGGGTCGGAATCTCGATCTCGTCGCCAAGCGCCGCCTGCGCAAAGTTCAGCGGCACCTCGCAATAGATGTCTTCGCCTTCCCGTTCGAAAAATTCATGCGACTTCACCCGGATCACGATGTACAAGTCGCCCGCGGGTCCGCCCTTCGTGCCGGCTTCACCCTCGCCGGATAATCGGATCTGCGCGCCTTCGTCCACGCCGGCCGGAATGCGAACGTTCAGCTTGCGCGTCTTCTTGACCTTGCCGGCGCCGGAGCAAGTCGTGCAGCGCTCCTTGATGATGCGGCCGGTACCGCCGCAGCCCGAGCACGCGCGACGGTTCACGATGCGGCCGAACGGCGTGTTCTGGACGACCTCCTGCTGGCCGGAGCCGCGGCAGGTCGAGCAAGTCTCGGGCTTCGTGCCGGGCTTGGCGCCCGAGCCGTGACAAGTGTCGCAGTTCTCGGTTCTCGGAATGGTAATCTCGGTGTCCTTGCCGAACACGGCTTCCTTGAACTCGATCGTCATCGTGTACTGAAGGTCATTGCCTCGCTGCGGCGCGTTCGGATCGCGACGGCCGCCGCCGCCGCCGAAGAACATATCGAAGATGTCGCCGAAGCCGCCGCCGCCGAAATCCGCGCCGCCGCCGAACCCTTGATTCGGATCGACATGCCCGAATCGGTCGTACTGCGCGCGCCGCTGATCGTCGCTCAGCACGTCGTAGGCTTCCTTCACTTCCTTGAACTTCTCTTCCGCATCCGGTTCCTTGTTGACGTCCGGATGGAATTTGCGCGCCAATCCCCGGTACGCCTTCTTGATCTCATCCGCGGAGGCCTGCTTGCCGACCCCTAGCACTTCATAATAATCCCGTTTCTCCGCCACGCAGTCACCCCCGATCCATGTATTTCGTGTACATATATTAAATAGCGCTAAATTGGCACAACGAAGGTCAAAGCCGGATTCCGGCTTTGACCTATGTTTCCTTCAGGCCTTCAGATCGCTTACTTCTTGTCGTCGACGACCTCGTAATCGGCATCCACGACATTGTCTCTGCCCTTCGCTTCGCCGCCGGCATCAGCTGCACCCTCTGCACCCGGCTGTTGGCCCGCTTGCTCGTAGAGTTTCACCGACAGCTGTTGAATGATCTGCGTCAGCTCTTCCGTTGCCGCATTGATTTCTTCGACGTTGTCGGACTCGAGCGCTTTTTTCGTCTTTTCTTTGGCTTCTTCGGCCTTCTGAATCTCGCCCGCGTCGACTTTGTCGCCCAGGTCCTTGATCGTCTTCTCGACCGAATAGATCAGTTGGTCGGCATTGTTTTTCGCTTCGACGAGCTCGCGGCGTTTGCGGTCCTCTTCGGCGTTCAGCTCCGCGTCCTTCATCATCTTCTCGATCTCTTCCTCGGACAGGCCGCTCGAGGACGTGATCGTAATCTTCTGCGATTTGCCCGTGCCTTTATCGAGCGCGGATACGTTCACGATGCCGTTGGCGTCGAGATCGAACGTAACTTCGATCTGCGGCACGCCTCGCGGCGCCGGCGGAATGTCGCCCAGCATGAAGCGGCCCAGCGTCTTGTTGCCTGCTGCCATCGAACGCTCGCCTTGCAGCACATGGATCTCTACGCTTGGCTGGTTATCCGCATACGTGGAGAACACTTGCGACTTGCTCGTCGGAATCGTCGTATTCCGCTCAATCATCTTCGTGAAGACGCCGCCTGCCGTTTCGATGCCGAGCGACAGCGGAGTAACGTCGAGCAGCACCACGTCCTTGACGTCGCCCGTCAAGACGCCGGCTTGCACGGCCGCGCCGAGCGCGACGACTTCGTCCGGGTTAACGCCCTTATGCGGCTCTTTGCCCGTCAATTTCTTAACCGCTTCTTGAACGGCCGGGATACGCGTCGAACCGCCGACAAGCACGATCTTGTCGATGTCGCCAGCCGTCATGCCTGCATCGCTGAGCGCTTGGCGCGTAGGGCCGAGCGTGCGCTCGACGAGCGATGCCGACAGCTCTTCGAACTTCGCGCGCGTCAGGTTAAGCTCCAAGTGCTGCGGCACGCCGTCTGCCATCGTGATGAACGGCAGCGAGATCGTCGTCGTCATGACGCCCGACAGCTCTTTTTTCGCCTTCTCGGCCGCATCCTTCAGACGCTGTACAGCCGCTTTATCTTTGGACAGGTCAACGCCCTGCTCCTTCTTGAATTCGGCTACGAGGTAGTCGATGATCACTTGGTCGAAGTCGTCTCCGCCCAGCTTATTGTCGCCGCTCGTCGCCTTAACTTCGAAGAAGCCGTCGCCGAGCTCGAGGATCGAGACGTCGAACGTGCCGCCCCCGAGGTCATAGACGAGAATCGTCTGGTCTTCGGACTTCTCCAGACCGTATGCCAACGCTGCCGCAGTCGGCTCGTTCACGATACGCAGCACTTCAAGGCCGGCGATTTTGCCCGCGTCCTTCGTTGCTTGGCGCTGGCTGTCGTTGAAGTAAGCCGGAACCGTAATGACCGCTTGCGTAACCGGCTGGCCGAGGTAAGCTTCCGCATCGGATTTCAGCTTCTGCAGGATGATCGCCGAGATCTCTTGCGGGGAGTAATCCTTGCCTTGAATCGTCTCTTTATGGTTCGTGCCCATATGGCGCTTAATGGAGATGATCGTGCCGTCCGGATTCGTGATCGCTTGACGCTTCGCCGTCTCGCCCACGATCCGCTCGCCGTCCTTCTTGAAGCCGACGACGGACGGCGTCGTGCGGTTGCCCTCCGGGTTCGGAATGACGACGGCCTCGCCGCCTTCCATAACAGCGACGCAAGAGTTCGTCGTACCCAAGTCAATGCCGATAACTTTACTCATGGTTAAGCTCTCCTCCTAAATTAATGTAACATGACTTCATAATCTTTACTCTTTCTAAATGACCAATTGTCAGTACCGAGAAGGTTGGACGATGGTAGAAAATGAGGAGCGGAATGTAGTCAAAACTACATGAGCACCGGAATTTTCGCCAGCGTTCAAGATTCGACGCCGAGTAAACATCGTAGCACTCGCATCGTCATCACAAGCGGCCCCTCTAGCTGGAGACTTTGACCATTGCTGGCCGGAGCACCTTCTCCTTCATCACATAGCCCTTCTGCAGCTCCTCGACGACGATGCCCTCTTCGTGTTCGTCGGATTCCACCTGCATGACCGCTTGGTGAACCTCCGGATTGAAAGGCTGCCCGACCGCTTCGATCGGTTTCACGCCTTCTTGTTCCAGCAGTTGACCGAACTGGCGGAAAATCATGTCGACGCCCTACGGGAACGACTCGAAATCGCCGCTCTCCTTCGATGCGGAGATTGCCCGCTCGAAATTGTCGATGACCGGGAGCAGCTGCTCGACCAGCTTCATGGAGGCGTAGGAGGCAAGCTCCTCTTTCTCCTTCTGCGTCCGCTTGCGGAAGTTATCGAAATCGGCTTGCGTCCGCAGCGTACGCTGTTGATGCTCATCGACCAGTTTCTCCAGCTCCGCGATGCGTGCAATGACCGCATCTGCCTGCTCATCGCCGAATGCCGTACCTTGCTCTTGATCGGCGCTCTCGACACCGTTATCGGCTGCCGAATCCATCTCGTTCGAATCGACTTGTTCTGCTAGTTGTTCTTCCGTAATATCCTTGCTTGCTGACACGAACGGTCCACCTCCTCATTATGCGATTGCTGCGTGCATGACTCGTTATTGATACCAGCGTCCCAACAACACGGCTAGATCCTTCGACAACACATTCATCAAGGGAATGACCTTGCCGTAGTCCATCCGCGTCGGGCCGAGCAGTCCGATCGTGCCGAGCGGCTTGCCGTCGATCGAATAGCTGGCCGTAATCAGGCTGCAGTTGCGTATCGCTTCTTCATTGTTCTCGCTGCCGATCCGCACTTGAATGCCTTCCGGGAACGACGCGATCATCTTCGTCAGCATCGGCGTCTCATCCAGCCAATCCAAGATGCTCTTGACCTTGTCGACGTCCTTGAACTCCGGCTGCGTCAGCATGTTCGAGGCGCCGCTTAGGAATACGCGGTGCTCTGTCTCATGATCCAACGCCTTCGCCAGCGCATCGATAATCGATTCGCAGTGATCGACGTAGCGGCTGAGCTCCTCGCCAACCTCGCTGAACAGCTTCGATTGCAGCCGATGCAGCGGAACGCCGCTAAGCTTCGCGTTCAGAATGCCGACGATCTTCTCCAACTCGGACATGTCGAAGTCGGACGGAATCGAAATCGTGCGGTTCTCGACATGGCCGGTATTCGTCACGATCAACACGACGGCCGTGCGGTCGTTAAGCGGCACGAGCTGGAAAGCCTTCAGCGAATTGCTGAACAGTTCCGGTCCGAGCACGATGCTCGTATAGTTCGTCATATTCGAAAGGATCATCGCAGCATGCTGGATGATTTGCTCCATCTGGTTCATCTTCGCGGCGAAGTGCGAGCGGATCCGGCGAAGCTCCACGTCCTCGACCTCGCCCATCTTGACCAGATGGTCGACGTAATACCGGTAGCCCTTCGTCGAAGGGATGCGTCCGGCGGAAGTGTGCGGCTGCTCCAGAAAACCGAGATCCTCGAGGTCGGCCATTTCGTTGCGGATCGTTGCTGGGCTGAACCCGACGTCCGACCGCTTCGATATGCTGCGCGAGCCTACAGGCTCAGCAGAACGAATATAGTCATCCACGATCGCATTCAGAATCATGCGTTGTCTTTCCGTCAACATCTCCGTACCCCTCCCGATCGGATGATATTGCTGCTCACTATCGTTAGCACTCGTTAACGTTGAGTGCTAACCGTCCCTACAAAAATACCAAACCAACAAGGCGATTGTCAAGTCAGTTCAGCATTTTCAGGGGAGCTTCATGCCTAGCTGCCGCACGCTTTATTGCTGCTCGCTCGCAACGACCGAATCTCGGATGAAGTCGAACGATACGGGCGCATAATCCCAGTGCTCCACGCAGACGTTGAAGTGCTGCTTCCCCTCGTATTTCTGGCCGTGGATATGCCCGTGCACGTTCACATATGGCATATGATTGTTCATATATAAAGGCTCGTGACTAAGGAAGAAGAACTCCTTATAGATGATCGGATATTCGCTCACTTCGTCGAAGCCTGCCTTCAGCCACCAGGTACGGCTTCTACCGCGATCATGGTTGCCCAGCACCAGCAGCTTGTAGCCGTTCAGCCTGCTGACGATGGACGAAGTCTTCTCTTGATTCAAGAAGGAGAAGTCTCCCAGATGGAATACCTTGTCTTCTGGCCCGACGACGGCATTCCACTTCGCGACCATGGCATCCGTCATCGCATCGGCGTCCGCGAACGGACGGGATTCGAACGCGATTATGTTCGCATGGCCGAAATGATGATCGGACGTAAAGAACACCTGATGCATTTCGCTTCCCCTCCTCTCATTAGAATAGACGAAAAAACCACTTCATCATTCGTCATTCGCATGTCCGTTGATGGAGTGGTTCTGTTGGATAAGCATTCGATAAGGTCAACCCAGCTTGCGAAGCACGGCAATCTCGTCGCAGCGGTCCTGCTTCGGGCAATTGACGCAATCGGTCCAGACCTTCTCAGGGAAAATTTCTTTCTCCACGACCTCGAAGCCGTTCTTGCGGAAGAAGGATACCTCGTACGTGAGCGCCATGACCTTCGGAATGCCTTGCTCGCGCGCATCCTCAATGAGTCGGTCGACGAGCTTGCTGCCGATCCCGTACCCTTTGTATCCGTCCGACATGCCCAGCGAACGAATCTCGACAAGCTCGGGGCCCAGGCGAAAAAGCGAGCCGCAGCCGACGATCCGATCGTCGACCTCCGCAACGACGAACGTGGCAATCTGCCGAGCGAGCGCATCGCGGGAACGCGGCAGCATGATGCCCTGCTTCGCGTAACCTTCTATTAATTGATACAATGTCTCGACATCGTCCAGCGTTGCCTTCCTGCATACGGCTTCCTTCACGGTCATCGCCCTGTACCTCCTGTATCCCCTAATGCCATCCATCCGGAGTTGAATATGAATAAATATACACCGCTTCGCATGAATGTTCAAGAGGAATTTATCAATCGGCCATTATGTCTCGAGCGCGGCGATGAAGGCGCCGAATACTTCATTGCCGAGCGGTATTCCCCGCTCCGACAGCCGGTAGCCGCTGCCGTCAGGCGTCCGTTCGAGCAGCCCTTGGGCAAGCAGCGGCTCTAATACGCCGCCGAATAGGTCCTCGATCCGGCGTCCGCCGAATTGCGCGGCAAAGTCCCTGTTCGAGACGCCTTCCAGCATACGCAGGCCGACCATCATGAAGTCCTCCATCGCCTCGGCTTCCGGGATCGTCTCCTCGCTCAATCTCGGCAGCCGATCAGCCGCCGCATCGATATACGGCTGCACGCCCTTGATATTGACGTGGCGCAGCCCGCGCGCGTAGCCGTGCGCGCCCGCACCCAGCCCATAATATGGTTCATTGCGCCAATAGGTGATATTATGGCGGCTCTCGAAGCCCGGCAGCGCAAAATTGCTGATCTCATACTGCTCGCGTCCGGCAGCCTTCAGCTTGTTCATGATGAGCAGATACATCGCGAGCTCATCGTCTTCCGAAGGAAGCGGCAGCTCATTGCGCTCATAGAGCGCGTGGAACAGCGTGTTCTCCTCGACCTTCAATCCGTAGAGCGAGTAGTGCGGCAGGTCGAGCGCCAACGCGCGCTCGACGCTTGCTTCGAGCAGCTCCGGCGTCTGGCCGGGCAAGCCGAACATCAGATCGATCGACAGGTTGCGGAACCCCTCTGCCCGAGCAAGTTCTAAGCTCCGGTACACGTCGTCGACGTTATGAATTCTGCCGATCCGCTCGAGCAGCCCGTTATCGAAGGACTGTACGCCGAAGCTAATCCGATTCACGCCGCCCTCTCGCATGGCGGCCAGCTTATCCGGCTCCGTCGTGCCCGGATTCGCCTCCATCGTGAATTCGACCCCCGCTGCCAGCGGAAAATGCGCCTGGACATCCTTCAGGAAGCGCGTCATCTGAGGCGGCGTCAGCACGGTAGGCGTCCCCCCGCCGACGAACACGGTCTCGATCGTCTCCGGCGGCAGCGCGGCTGCCGTGCGTGCCATCTCGAGCGCGAGCGCATCCAGATAAGCATCGACCGGCTGCCCGTTCAGCACGAAGGAATTGAAGTCGCAATAATAGCACTTATTCGTGCAGAACGGGATATGGATATACAACGCTCTAGGCGCTCTATGCAGCATGGTTCGTCACTTCCTTTTATTATACATTCAGCCCGTACGAAGCTTAGTCCCCTGCGTCGAGCCTGTAAGTCGGATTTGCCAACTTACAGATGCTTACCTCAACCTCGTGGGTGCTGTAGTTCGGATTAGCCGACTTAGAAAGGTCTTGGCGACTCCGTGATCCGAAAATCGTGTTCTAGTTCGGCAAATCAGACTTGCAGCGGGGAGGCGTGACCAATCACCGCATGCAAATCGGCAAATCCGAACTGTAGCGGCCTCAACCCGCAATTCGAACCGACAACAACGCCGCCAGGAGAACCTGACGGCGTAGTAACGCGAACGTGCATCGTTAGTCGTCTATCTTCAGCACCGCCATGAATGCCTCCTGCGGCACCTCGACGCTGCCTACCTGCTTCATCCGCTTCTTGCCTTCCTTCTGCTTCTCGAGCAGCTTGCGCTTCCGGCTGATATCGCCGCCGTAGCACTTCGCAAGGACGTTCTTGCGCATCGCCTTGACCGTCTCGCGGGCGATAACCTTCGTCCCGATCGAAGCCTGGACCGGCACCTCGAACATCTGGCGCGGGATGAGCTCCTTCATCTTCTCGCACACGGTACGGCCTCGGGCGTACGCGCGGTCGCGATGCACGATGACGGAGAGCGCATCAACTTGTTCGTTGTTAAGCAGAATGTCCATCTTGACGAGGTTCGACTTCTTATAACCGGACACTTCGTAATCGAATGACGCATAGCCCTTCGTGCTGGACTTCAGTTGATCGAAAAAGTCGTAGACGATCTCGGACAGCGGCATGTCGTACGTCAGCGTGACGCGGTTCGTATCGAGATACTCCATGTTCAGGAACTCGCCGCGCTTGTTCTGGCAGAGCTCCATGATCGCGCCGACGTAATCGTTCGGCACGATGATCGATGCCTTGACGAACGGCTCTTCGACGTACTCCAGCTTGCCCGCTTCCGGATAGTTCGACGGGTTGTCGATATCCAGCGTCTCGCCGTTCGTGAGGGTTACCTTGTAGATAACGCTCGGCGCGGTCGTGATCAGCGGAATGTTGAATTCTCGCTCGATCCGCTCCTGAATGATCTCCATGTGCAGGAGGCCCAAGAAGCCGCAGCGGAAGCCGAAGCCGAGCGCGGACGACGTCTCCGGCTCGTAACGCAGCGATGCGTCATTCAGCTCGAGCTTCTCGAGCGCCTCCCGAAGGTCGTTGTAATCCTGCGTCTCAATCGGGTACAGACCGCAGAATACCATCGGATTGATCTTTCGGTAACCTGGGAGCGGCGCAGGCGCAGGCCGCTTCGCTTCGGTAATCGTATCGCCGACGCGCGTATCCTTCACGTTCTTGATGCCTGCGACGACGAAGCCGACATCGCCGATCGCCAGCTCGTTCACGATCCCCATGCGCGGCATGAACGCGCCGACCTCGATGACCTCGAATTCCGCGCCAGTCGCCATGAACCGAATCTTGGAGCCTGCCTTAATGCTGCCGTCCACGACTCGGACATAGACGATTACGCCCTTATACGGATCGTAGTGCGAGTCGAAGATGAGCGCCTTCAGCGGGTCGTCCGGATTGCCGGTCGGCGGCGGAACCTGCTTCACGACCTGCTCCAGAATTTCCTTGATGCCGATGCCGGCCTTGGCGGATGCCAGTACGGCTTCGCTCGTATCGAGGCCGATGACATCCTCGATCTCCTGCTTCACGCGTTCCGGTTCTGCGCTGGGCAGATCGATCTTGTTAATGACGGGGAGAATCTCCAGATTATTATCGAGCGCCAGATACACGTTGGCAAGCGTCTGCGCTTCGATGCCCTGCGCCGCGTCCACGACTAAGAGTGCGCCTTCGCAAGCCGCAAGGCTGCGGGATACCTCGTACGTGAAGTCGACGTGTCCCGGCGTGTCGATCAGATTCAATATATAGGTCTCGCCGTCGTCGGCCTTATAGGCCAGCCGCACGGCCTGCAGCTTGATCGTGATGCCGCGCTCGCGTTCGAGATCCATCTTATCGAGCACTTGATCCTGCATCTCTCGGGAAGTCAGCGCCCCTGTGAATTCCAGGATTCGGTCGGCCAGCGTCGATTTGCCGTGGTCGATATGCGCGATAATGGAAAAGTTGCGAATTTTCTGTTGTCGCTTAAGAACGTCTGTCATGCTAATCCCCCAACACCCTGAAATGCTATCCATTCGACCTATTATAACAGTTGGAGGTTCATGCATCAATGTATGGATGCCGTCAGTCCGTAATCGCTTCGAACATCGACACGACAAAACGGATGCCGCCGCTCGACACGGATTGCAGCAGCCCCGCCGTGCCGTCCGCGAGCCGGTTGACCGAGGGCTCTCCGGATGGGGCCGGAAGCGTCGTGCTGACGCCGTTCTCTCCGGCAATGGCCGCGGACGGTTCTGCCGCCTCCTGCCCCTTGCCGGCGCCGATCTCCGTAATGACCGAAGGCTGCCCGGCGACCGTTCCCGCCGCCTCGCCGCCTGCCTGCGCCCCCGTCGCCCCGTCCTCTTCGGGCACGGGCGCAACCGTTCCGCCGCGGTCGAGCGGCCCATAGACGTCCGCGAGTCCTTGCGAGGTCAGCTCGATCCCGTATAGTACCGCGATGACGATCAGCGCGCCGAGCATCGCGTATTTCCATGGTTTGCGCATCCCTTACCCCTCCTATCGCTCGAGACCCGATGCGAATCAAGAAGCCTGCTTCGCATCGACCTTCTCGTCCTCCCAATAAATATCCGTAATGACTTTAGCCAGCGCGTCCGCGGTCCGGTACGATTCCTCCAGCGTATTCTCCACCCCGCCGATCTCCACAATGACGCTCTCGGGCGCAAGCGACTGATTATATTCGCCGTTGCCGGTGGCCGCCGTCTTCCCCCATATGCCGCGCGAGATGCCAGGATACTCTTTCTCGAGCGCCTCGTGGATCTTCGTCGCGAACGCTTCGTTCTTGCGCCACTCCGGATTGCGGTGTCCGATAATGAAGAATACCTGCGCGTAGTCCTTGCCGTCGATCGTCGCCGTCGTGTACTTGCGCGGCTGGGAATCGCGGTGAATATCGAAGAAGAACTCGAGATCATCGTTGCTGGCCATCGCTTCCGTCACGGTCTGCTTCGAGTATTTGTAAGACAGCTCCCAGCGATAATCCTTGATGGCCGTCGGATAGTCCGTGTTCGAATGAAGCGCCCCTACGCCCTCGTCTTCCAGCTTCTCTACCAGCCGTTTGCCGACTAGCGTTATATTTTTCTTCGTGGAGTTCGGATCCTTCGTATTGTCCTCCAGCTCCGGTATCCACGACTCGCGATTATGCGAATGATAGACGAACACGACCTTGCGCCCGCCCGTTGTCGGCTTGGCCGGTTCATCCGGCTCGTCTCCGGCTGGCGGCTGCTGCGCGGGCTCTTGCTGCACATCCGGTTCTCCGGCATCCGGCAGAGGTGCCGCGTCCGATGGCTCCGGCGTCTGGCCTGCCCCGTCCGGCTCAGGGTCACCCTCTTCGCCGTGCCCGGGAATCGGACGATTATCCTCGGGTCCGATGGCGACATCGGTCCCGTTGCCGCCGCGGAGCAGGAAGGCGCTGTCGTCACCCATGCCGGGCATCTCGCCTGCCATTAAGCTCTTCGGGTCGCTCAGGTTGATGTCCGTCAGCAGCCTAACGAAGAACGAAGCCGTATCGGAGCCTGTTACTGCCCCGTCGGGATCGGATTCGAATGCCGGCATTTCCATGCCCAGCATATTCGAGAAAAAAGCGCTCGATATCGCCGCGGCGAACCCCGTCATGGACGACATGTCCGATGTCGAGGACTGCTTATGCGCCATTCCGGCAGTCCCGGCGGCGACGAAAAATAGCATGGAGCATACGGATAATGCGGCGAAAGTGCGACCTTGTACGAGCAGCCGGCGGAGCGCTTCTCCGGAGCGCGGGCCATGCCATTGCACGGATATTCTTTTCATGCTGCGGTTCCTCCCAACATCTGCTTCTCTTAACCGGTTGCTATCAGTCTATGAGAAACATGCTAGAACTAGAACCAGGGGTCCAGTTGTGATCGCGATGCCTGTGCTGACGAAGCTTATTCGGCGGCGAATCTTGAACGCTGGCGAAAATTCCGGTGCTCATGTAGCTTTGACTACACTGCGCTCCTCATTTTCTACCATCGTCCAACCTTCTTGGCGCTGACAACTGGACTTTTAGAATTTACTAGAGTCGTAAACAACATAGAAGACCGCCCCGAGC
>JAEWJS010000197.1 GCA_023386495.1 Bacillota bacterium
GCACATAGCCGAAGTACAGCGCGATCGCGCCGACGATGAAGTGCAGCACATTGTCCGACAGCCCGACATGCATCAAGCCGAACAAGTCTTTCGTGAAGAAGCCCAGCACCGCCATCAGCATGTACAAGATGCCGACCGCCTGCGAGAATCGGATCGCGTACCCTTCTCCCCATGCAGCCAGCAGGCCGAGCAGGCCGACGACCAGGTGAATGATATTATGCGTCGTGTCGAGGTGGAACTGGCCGAATGCATGCGGGTTGATGAAGCCGATGATGCCGAGCAGCACGAACACGATCCCGACCAGCGCGGCGAACCTTCTAACTGCCATGATTAGCGCCTCCCCTGTCCTGAATTACAAGAATTCTAACCTTGTAGATGATGTTCAAAAAGCCCACTTGTGATCGCGATGTATCTCTAGAGGCCTATTCGACTTCGAATCTTGAACACTGGCGAAAATGAAGCGTATGCTTCCGATGTGCGTTTCTTGCGAAACGCTGGAGGTGCTCATGTAGCTTTGACTACACTGCGCTCCTCATTTTCTACCATCGTCCAACCTTCTCGGCGCTGACAAGCGGTCTTTTTGAACTCGCACTTGTAGAACCCTATGCCCGGACAAGAAAAAACATGCCTTACGGCATGTTTTATTCGCCTTCGATATAGTACCGCGCCTCGCCGGTCGCGATGACGGATTGTCCTTGCGTCACGTCCGTCATCCATGCGATGAACGCTTCCGATTCCGACTCCTCCGGCAGACAGGTCACGACGACGCGATCCGTGAAGGCGACGTCTCCTACGCGGATACCGCGCCCCCGGAGTTCGTTCTCGATCTTGCCGTACCACGTGTAGTCGACGTCGACGAGCACCTCGCGGTGCAGCACCTGCACGATCGGCTCCGCCGCCTCGATGCCGGCCACCGCACCGTCGGTGTACGCGCGTATGAGTCCGCCCGCTCCCAGCATGATGCCGCCGAAGTATCGGGTCACCACGACGACGGTATTTTTCAACCCCTGTGCCTTGATGACCTCGAGAATCGGCTTGCCCGCCGTGCCGCTCGGCTCGCCGTCGTCGGCAGCCTTCTGATGCTCGTCCCGCTCGCCGATCACATAGGCCGAGCAGTTATGCGTCGCGTTCCAGTGCTTCTTCTTGATCTCTTCGATATACGCGATCGCTTCGTCCTCGGTTGCCACGGGCTTGGCGTAGCCGATGAAGCGCGACTTCTTGATGACGATCTCTTGGCTTGCCTCGCGGCGCAGCGTCTTGTAACGTTCCAGCTTGAGCATGGGGATACCCCCTTAGGATCCACTTGTGATCGCGGAGCGTCTCGAGAAGCTTATTCGACATCGAATCTTGAACGCTGGCGAAAGTTCCGGTACTCACGTAGGTCTGCCTACGCTCCGTTCCTCACTTTCTACCATCGTCCAACCTTCTCGGCGCTGACAACCGTCTTTTTTGAACTTAATTACAGGCGAGCTTCTAGCTCGGCTTTTTCTTTCTCAAAGCCCGGCTTGCCGAGCAGAGCGAACATGTTCTTCTTGTACGCTTCGACGCCCGGCTGATCGAACGGATTGACACCGAGCAGGTAGCCGCTGATGCCGCACGCTTTTTCGAAGAAGTAGACCATGTATCCGAACGTGTAAGGCGTCATGTCCTTGAGGTTCACGACGAGGTTCGGAACGTTGCCGTCCGTATGCGCGAGCAGCGTGCCTTGGAACGCCTTCTTGTTCACGAAGTCCATCGTCTTGCCCGTCAGGAAGTTCAGGCCGTCCAGGTTGTCCGGATCATGGCCGATCGTCAGGTGGTCCGCAACTTCAGCCACTTGGATGACCGTCTCGAAAATGTTGCGCGTTCCCTCCTGAATAAACTGCCCCATCGAGTGCAGGTCCGTCGAGAAGTCGACCGATGCCGGGTAGATGCCCTTATAGTCCTTGCCTTCGCTCTCGCCGTACAGCTGCTTCCACCATTCGGATACGAAGTGGAGCGAAGGCTCGTAGTTGACGAGAATTTCCGTTGTCTTGCCTTTGCGGTAGAGCGCATTACGAACAGCGGCGTATTGGTACGCCTCGTTCTCCTGCAGGCTCGGATTCGCATATTCCTTGGATGCGTCGGCAGCGCCTTGCATCATCGCTTCAATATCGATGCCGGCAGCGGCGATCGGCAAGAGGCCTACAGCCGTCAGCACGGAGTAGCGTCCGCCTACGTCGTCCGGAATGACGAACGATTCGTAGCCTTCTTCGGTCGCCAGGTTCTTCAGGGCGCCCTTCGCGCGGTCCGTCGTGGCGTAGATGCGCTTGCGGGCGGCTTCTTTGCCGTACTTCTTCTCCAGCTGCTCGCGGAAAATGCGGAACGCCAGCGCCGGCTCGGTCGTCGTGCCGGACTTGGAGATGACGTTGATCGACCAGTCCTTGCCTTCCAGCATCGAGAGCAGGTGCGTCACGTAGGTAGAGCTGATATTATTGCCTGCGAAGAAAATCTGCGGGCCCTTGCGCGCTTCCTTCGGCTGGGCATTGTAGAACGAATGCGAGAGCATCTCGAGCGCCGCGCGTGCGCCCAGGTAGGAGCCGCCGATGCCGATGACGATCAACACTTCGGAGTCGGAACGGATCTGGCTTGCCGCCTGCTGGATGCGGGCGAATTCTTCCTTGTCGTAGTTCACGGGCAGCTCGATCCAGCCGAGATAGTCAGAGCCTGCGCCCGTGCCTTGGTGGAGCTGTTCGTGCGCCAGCTTGACGGCGTCCGTCAAGTAGTCCACTTCATGCTGGCCGATGAAGGACAGTGCCTTGCTGTAGTCAAAGGATACGGTTTTTGCCATTCTGATTCTTCCTCCCAATTACCGCGCAAACGCACGGTTGTAGTCCGATCAAACCTAACCCCTAGGATAATGGATTTCCTAGCCAAACACAAGGAATTGCGACATATATACGGCATAAAGGTTTTTGTTGTTCTCCATCGAGAATTTTTATACCAACACGTGCCGCAACTGCTCTTACTACCCCTAGTTGTGGTAAAATAGTTGCATTAAGTCGCGAGTGATTACATAGAGGACGGGAGACGGTCACAGATGATCACGATTGGGTTTATCGGTCTGGGCACGATGGGCGCGCCGATGGCGGCCAACTTATTGCGCAAGGGATATGCGGTTACCGTTTACAACCGGACGCCCGGCAAGGCGGACGAGCTGCTCCGGCAGGGCGCGGACGAAGCGGGAACGCCTGCAGAGGCCGTACGCTCAGCGAATGCCGTCATTACGATGATCAGCAACGACGCCGCGATCGAAGAGGTCTACTACGGCGAACACGGCGTACTGGCCGGCCTGAAGCCCGGCACGCTCGTGATCGACAGCAGCACGATCTCGCCGTCCTTGGCGCGGCGCATCGCGGGCGATGTCGCGGCGAAGTTCGGCGATTTTCTCGATGCGCCGGTCACCGGCAGCAAGCCCGCCGCCGAGAACGGTTCGCTCGTGTTCATGGTCGGCGGCAGCCGCCAGGTGTGCGCGGACAACCGCGACCTGCTGCTCGCCATGGGCCGCGACGTCATCTACATGGGCGAGAGCGGCAACGGCGCCACGGCGAAGCTTGCGCATAACACGATCGTCGGCATCAACCTTGCCGGGCTCGTCGAGGGCATGTCGATCGCGGCGAAGGCCGGCATCGACGCCCAAGCCTTCCTGCATCTCGTGCAGTCGGGCGGCGCAGCCAGCAAGCAGGCCGAGCTGAAGGGGAACAAAATCATCGATCACGATTTCGGCGTCCAATTCTCCTTGGCGCTCATGCTGAAGGACCTGCGGTTGTCCTCGGTGCTGTCGGACGGCCTCAACGTGTCCACGCCGATGCTCGAAGCGTCCAAGAGCTTGTTCCAGATCGGCGATGCGCTCGGCTACGGCGAGGAAGACCTGTCCGCGCTTGCGCAAGTGTATGAGCAATGGATCGGGAAACGGATCGGCGAGCCGCCTGCTCTCGGCGCGGATGAGCAAGCACTGGCTGGCAGTTCCGAAGACAGCGCGGCAGCTGCTCCGGAACCGACCGGACGTGACCGCCGCCGCAGCATGCGGTTGTCGCTGGAGATTCCGCTCATGATGTCGATCTACCAATGGGAGCAGGAAGGCTCCTTCACCGGCCAGTCGATCGAAGGCTATCTGCGCGACTTGTCCGATAACGGTCTCCAGATCGCATCCAAGTATCCGCTGGCACAAGACATGTTCGTCGTCATCCACTTCCTCGAGGAAGCGGCCCTGCCGCCGATGACCGCCCGCATCATCCGAATCGAACGGCACGGCGAGATGTTCCACTATGGCTGCATGCTTTCCGCGCTGCCGATCTACCAGCGGCTGCAGCTCGAGGAATACATCGACAGCAAGCTGGGATAGGTTTCTGCTCCTGGTCTACGAATCGCATGTGAACAAGCCCTGTCCGCGCGGACAGGGCTTGTTCTTGCGCCTATGCATTCTGTGTATCTTCCGTAGTCGACTGTCGAATATAGATGAGAACGTGTGCAGGCACTGCATTAATGCAATAGCGAAGCATCTTCGCTGTTAACGTACACACATTCGCTAATTCAAGCGGTTTCGCTCATGTAGATGCCAGATATGCGTTGAGTTCGCTAATTAGCGAACAGGCATGCGCAATTTAGCGCATTCTATTCGCTATTGGGTTAAGAAGTGCGAATGGTCCAAAAATAGCGCATGCACATACTTAAATAGCGCTATTGCTTCGCTAATCGCCCATAGACCCTGAGCTTGGCGATTGGATCTCGCTGCTGTTCGAGCCTCTCGGCCGTCGGCTACTCGGTTACGTAAGAGCAGCAGTAGTCTGTCGTCGAAGCGACCTGCAGCTTGAACTTCGCATTCGCCGGCACGATGAACTCGCCCTGGCCTTGAATGTGGATCCATTCTTCGCTGCCCGGCAATTGCACCTTCAGGTCGCCTGCGAGAATCTCCATGATCTCTTTCGTGTCCGTACCGAACTCGTAGTCGCCCGGCAGCATGATGCCGAGCGTCTTCTTCGTGCCGTCCGCGAATACGACGGTGCGGCTCGTTACTTTCCCTTCAAAATAAATATTCGCTTGCTTCACTACCGTTACATTGTCGAATTGGGACATCGTATTTGCCGCTCTCCTTCGGAAAGGACCGCGG